>JBBRYL010000091.1:0-11732 GCA_038237685.1 Solirubrobacterales bacterium
AACGCTTCGTGCGCTACACGCCACGACCGCCCGCGCTGCCCACCGCCGCGTGGATCAACAAGCCCGCCGACAAGGAGGCCGCGGCTCACTAAATCCGCAGCGAAAGTGTCTCATCCGGCTTGACAGGCTCCGAACGCCGAGTGGCGACTCGTGCCCCCATCGGTCTAGACGCCAGTGTTCTGACCTGTCTGCCGAAAGCACCGACTAGCAGCGGCGGGCTCGTGGCAGCACGGGCGTCGCGATACCCTGAGGGCGAAACCGGCTTGGCGCCGCTGAACGCGGCGGCGGGGCACAAACGGGACCAACTTCGCCGAGCGACGGCCTTGCGCACTACCCTGCTTGTGGGTCCGCGGACCTGACGGCTACCGTAGACCGCGAAAGACTGGGCACCGTGACCGAGGGATCCAACAACCACCGCAGCGCCGACCTAGCTGCGATCCTCAGGGCGATCCGGCGGCGCGCCTGGCTGGTGCTCGTTTGCGCTCTTCTGTCCGTAGCTGCGGCAGCGGCAGTATCGCTCAGCCAGGAGAAGGAGTTCACGGCCACCGCGGCGCTACTGTTCCGCGATCCGGGGTTGGACCAGAAGTTGTTTGGCTCCACCTACCTGCCGCCGTCCAGCGACCCCGCGCGCGAAGCGGCGACTAACGTCAAGCTCGTTTCCCTAGAAGTTGTTGCGGATCGGACCGCACGACGCCTGAAGAACGGCTTGGACGGAACACGGGTCGCGGCGCTCGTGGACGTCGCTGCACAGGGAAACTCTGATGTCGTCTCCGTGAATGCACGCGGGCGCACCCCTCAAGCCGCGGCGACGCTCGCTAACGCTTTCACCTCGCAATACATCGCATTTAGGCGCGACGCCGACAGGGCCAAGATCTCTGAAGCTCAGCGCCTCGTCGAGAGCCGCCTGCCGCTCGCAAACGATCGCTCAGACCGTGAGCGACTGCTATCGCAGGCTCAACAGCTACGAGTCCTCGCTTCCCTCCAGACCGGCAATGCAGAACTAGTCCAGCCCGCGAAGCCTCCAGGCGCGCCATCCTCTCCAAAGACTCTTCGGAACTCGGTGCTGGGCTTCATCCTTGGCCTGCTGATCGGCGTGATGCTTGCCGTTGGGCTTGAGCGTCTCGACCGCCGGCTCCGTACCACCGACGACATTCAGGAGGTTGTCGATCTGCCGCTCTTGGGCTCGGTTCCACTGAGTGCAGAGCTTGGCGGATCACAGGCCCTCAGATCTCCGCTCTTGGCCGAGGCGTTCCGCATGCTGCGCGCACGTCTCCGCTACTTCAACGTCGATCGAAAGATGTCATCGATCATGGTGACGTCAGCCCTTCCCCGCGAGGGCAAGAGCACCGTCGCTTGGAACCTCGCTGCGGCCGCCGCGAGTATGGGTGAGCGCGAGGTCATCCTCGTCGAGCTCGATCTGCATCGACCAACGATTGCGACCCGCTACGGCCTTCCGTCGAGCCCGGGCCTCAGCGAGCTTCTGTCACACGACATTGACGTTGCGACGGCGACCCAGCAGGTGCACATCAGCGCCCCCGGCGAGGAGTCTGCGGGCTCCGCCTTCAATGTGATCGTCGCGGGCCGCCGGCCTCCTAATCCCGCCGCTCTGCTCGATAGCACCCGGATGCTGGAGCTTCTAGCCACCCTGGCTGAGCGGTACGACCTAGTCGTCTTTGATACCCCACCGGCCAGTGTGGTTTCCGACGCGATTCCGCTGATGGAGCGCGTTGAGGGCGTCATCGTCGTGACGCGCCTGGGTGAGAGCACGCGAGATAGCCTTCGCGCTTTCGCTCACACACTTACGCAGGTGCACGCTCGCGTACTCGGTGTCGTGGCAAACGGTGATGTGACCGATGCCAAGGCATACGATTACGGTTACTACGACGACTGGCAGGCGCGCCCCAGCGTCGAAGTATGAGCTTGTCGCCGCGACGCGGCGCATCCTCGAGCGCCATTCCGGCACGTCGTCGTGTCGCGATGCCGCGCACCCACCAACGCGAACTCGGGCTTCTCGCGACCGTTCTGGCGACGTGCGCGTTCACCGGGGTCTGGATCGGCCGTAGCAGCCCGTCGCCGATTGTGCTCCTTCCTGCGCTTGCCGGCACCGCTGTCGTCGCGTGGTTGCTTGTCGATGGCACGAAACGCTTGGCGCGCGTATCGCCGATTGAGGCGGCTGTCATCGCCGCGCCGATCCTGGTACTGCCCGCCCTCCCCGCAGTCGAGACCCTGCGTCCAGGCGCATCGCTTATTCGGTTTGGTTTTGGAGGGCTCTTGCTCCTTTGTCTTGCAGCAGGGCTTCTCGCACGTACGCGCGGCGACCAGCCACTCAAGTGGTTCGTCGTTGCCTTCGCCGCATACCAGCTCGTGCCGATCATCCACGCCAGCAGTCTCTCGTACGGAGCTGTGCGGGCGGCGACGTGGACGATGTTCTTGCCCTTTGTATTTGTGGCCTTTCGTGCACCAGCGCTGAGGGCAGCACTTGTAGCCGTGGTATCGATCGCGGCCCTCTTGATCGGCGGTCTGGCTCTCCAGCTCGCGGGGATAGTCGGGGGCACGTTCGGCGGACTGAGTCTCGAGGGCAGTAGTGGCTCAAACGTCACGAGATACACGTCGTTTGCAGGGAACCCAAACGACTTTGCGTTGGCCATGCTCGCTGCCGCGACTGTGATGTACATTGCGAGCCTTCACCCACGCACCTCCCGAACCCAGGTGTGGGCGCTGCGCGCGCTTGCGGCCTTGGCGTTGGCCGGAGTGGTCCTGGGCGCGTCGCGCGGAGCGCTGCTCGCGCTTGTGTTCGTGGCGGCTTTTTGGAGTGCCGCCGGCGATGGCCGGCGGCTCTTCGGGCTAGCTGCAGCCGCGGCTGCAGCGGTCACGCTGCTGCTCGTTGCTGTGCCTCAGTTCAACTCCTCGATTGCACGCACTTTCGCATCGCTCCACACTGTGGCATCAGGCACTGACGAGTCTGCGGCAGCCAGGCTTACTAACTGGCGCGAACGGCTAAGCCAACCACCCGAGCCAACGCTCGGTGCGGGGTATGGCGGCTATGCGCCCGGCATCGTCTTCGACTCGCCCCAGACCGCTACCCGCGCCGAAACCGCCGCCCAACTCACCGTTGACAACGGCTGGTTGAAGCTGTGGCTTGAGGAAGGGTTTGTCGGACTAACGCTGTTCGCATCTGTGGTCGCGTTGGCCATTGCTCGCTGCATTAGACGGCTTAGGGAAGACAGCCACGACTACGTCGCACTGGCGGCGGGCTCTCTATTGGTGGCGCTCGGATTCCGCGGCTTGAGCGCCGACGTGTTCGATATTTCTCCCTGGAGTTTCGTGCTCTGGCTCTTGATAGGCGTGGCAGCGGGTCTGCCAGTCGTCGCACGACGAAGTCAACACGAGAACGATCTGCCCAAGCTGCGGGGCTAGGCTGATTGCCGGGCCTTGTCTTTGCTCGGACGGGCTCCGCTTGGACCGCAGCGGCGGTGTGCGGCGCGAAACAGCAGCACGGTGGGCAGCGGTCCCTGCGATCACTCGTCCGCGACGTCGACAGCGGCACCAGCGCCACCCGTGAAGATCAGCGTGAGCGGCAGACTCGCCACCGGTCGCGCTATTCATTTGAGTCGTTCCGTCACCGCCTGCTGAACGACGCGCACGAATTGCTCGTTCGTCCGCTCGACGTCAGCGATCTCCGCTACTCGCTTCCGGCCTCTGTCTACGAGATCTGCTGCAAGCTGCGGTCGTGCTGCCAGCGTGACAACGGCGTTCGCCAGCGCTCCGGCATCGCTGGCGGGGATCAGGAGGACGTGGAGCCCATCGGCGAAAATCTCCTCGACCGCGCCAACTCGAGTCGAGACCACAGGGGTTCCAGCAAGGAGAGCTTCGCACGCAACGCGGCCGAACCCTTCGGGCACAACGGCCGGATTCACGACGACGTCGGACGCTGCGTACACCGCGTTCATCGGCGCCGGTGACGCTATGAACCTGACCCGTCCTTCAAAGCGAGCCGCTTGCCTTTCGAGCGTTGCGGCATAGCTGGAATCGCCGGGTGAACCGACGATCAGGCAGTGCACGCGCGGCACGTGCGTGACAATCGCATCGAGCGCATCAACGAGGACCGCTTGTCCCCGGCCTGGGCTCAAACGGCCAACCGTTGTGACGCAGAACGCGTCGCGTGGTACCCCGAGACTGTCGCGCGCCGCGACGCGGTCCGTCTGCGGCGCATCGGGGTCGGGCGCCGGCACGCCGGGATGCACGATCGCGGGCTCGGGGCGCAGCCGCGCCTGGTATTGGGTCGCGACGGACCTCGAAGCACAGACGACTTGGGTGGCGAGCATCTGCACCGCGTGTGCGTAGCTGGCGGCCGGGCGACGGCGCGGTCCGGAACGATCAAAGATCTCCGCGGCATAGACGATTGAGGGACAGCCGTACAAACGCGCCGCGAGACACACCTGTGGGAGTGTGGCTGTCACGCAAAGAACGGCATCGGGCTGCGCTCGCCGAAAGATCGCGGCCATCTGCCAGGCCTGCTGCATGAGAAGCCAAGCAGAGCGAATGAACTCGCCGGAAGAGCCCGGGAAGGCGAACTGACGCAGGCGCGGCGCCAGCCAGAGCACACCAACGTGCGACGCCACATCGCTGACAGATCCTCTACGAGTCACGACAGTTACGATGTCAAACGACTCGCGCAACGCGCGGAGTCGTGGCTCTAGTGTGCGGAGCGGTCCGCTGACCTCCGAGGAGTGGAACACCACCACAAGCCGCTTCACATCAGTGGCCAATGTCGGCGCGTGCAGAGCGGGATCTGGCGCGAAGGATCGTTGCGGCGGACTTCACGAGGAAGCGCGCAAAGAGGGCCGCACCTGCTAGGGGGAGAGAGAGCCGTGAGCCGTGTAGGCGGTGGTAGGTGAAAGCGCTAAGGTGAAACGCGGCCGTGGTCCGGAGCGGGCGGCTTCCGGAACTCACACCCTGTGCGTGGACGACCACAATGGTTGGATCAAATTCGACGCGCATCCCGCTGTCAGCGGCGCGCCTGCACCAGTCAGCATCTTCCCAGTACATGAAGTATCGGGAATCAAACCCACCGATACGGTCGAAGCGGCTACGCGGAGCGATCATGCACGCACCGGAAATCCAGTCGACCTCGAACGGCTCCGCTCCGGCGGCTGCGCGAAGCTGACGGCGGACAAGCCGGGAGTTGGGAAGAAGTCGGGCGGCGAGCGACGTCCGGCCGAGGATCCCGGTCGTCCAGTCCGGGAAGCGGCGAGCAGACTGTTCTACCTCGCCAGTTGCTGCGGTGACGCGGGGGCCCCGGGCCGCGAGATCGTCGGGCCATTGGAGCTCCGACAGTCGAACAAAGAAGTCCGGAGCGACGGTCACATCCGGATTCAGTATTACGACGATACAGTCAGCAGAGGTATAGGAAAGCGCCAAATTACACGCAACACCGAACCCCAGGTTCCGAGGGGGAGAGATCGCAACGAGACGCGGTTCGCTGCGATGCAGAGAGCCGAGGCTCGGCACGTCCTGAGAATTATCGACTACGACCAGCTGGAGTTCACCGGGGTGCTCAGGGCCGAGGGCATCCCAAGCTGACTGAAGGGACGCAAGCCATGCATCGTATGTCGACGCGCTGCCGTATCCGACAGTAACGACCGCGGCGTGGAGCATCTAGCGGCTAAGGAACGCACGCAGCGCGGCGCGCTCGACTACAGGGTCGCCTCCCCGCGCGAGAAGTCGGATCAAGCAAGCACTTGCACCGACGACTCGAACAATGGACGCGCTGGCGCCACCGTGGTGTTTCCGAAAGTACGCGACCATGCTCGCGTATCTAGCATAGGTGGCTAGCGCGGGCACGGTCTCTGCAGACCGACCGATGAGGTGAACCGCGGCTTCGGCCGCCACAAACCGGATCGTCCAACCGCATGCCCTAGCGCGCCGGCACCAGTCGATCTCCTCGAAGTAGAGAAAGAACCGTTCGTCAAACTCCCCAACCTCCGAGATTGCCTCGCGGCGCAGCAACACACATGCGCCGTTGAGCCAATCTCCGTTCCGCGAGGGGCCAGGCGCGCTCGCGAGGTAGACCCCGGCAGATCGCGCCGGCACGACACCGGACTGCGCGATGCGTCTAAAAATACTTGCGTCCTTCAATCGCAACAGATGTGCGATGGCCCAGAGGACGGTTGGCTCGGGAAACAACGACGGCTGGAATGTGCCGTCCTCGCGACGCAGGATGCCGCCGACGGCACAAACCCGTGATTCACGGTGAAGTTCGTTCTGCATCGCAACGAGCCCGTCCGCGGTTATCACGGCGTCGGGGTTGAGGAGCAGTACATCCGAGCCGGTCGCAGTTCGTATCCCGCGGTTGACAGCCGCGGCGAATCCGACGTTTCGTCCGGTATGAACCGGAGTTCCCCCTAGCAGCGAGATCTCTGACGGTTGAAAACTTCCGTCGGTCGAGCCGTTATCCAGTATGACGAACTGCGTGAGGAGCCCGCCCGACAACAGTGCCGCGAGCTGGCGTACGCATTCGGCGAGAGCGGCACCCCCGTTGAAGTTCACGACAACGGCGACCGTAGGACGATGGGCCACGGGAGTGCCGGGGATCGCCGCCGAGGCGGGAACGGCTTGAGACTGTCCGGACATCAGCTGGCAGCAGTGCCGCCCGAGGAGGCTTGCTCGAAGGTCTCCTGCAACGCCCATGCGACGTCAGCGGCGTCATCGTCGGAAACGTTCGGCCCGAGCGGCAAACTGAGGGTGGTGTCAGAGATCGCGGTGGAGGCAGGAAGATCCCCAGGGCGAATGTTGTAGCGCTCCCGGTAATACGGATGGAGATGGACGCCTCGGTAATGGACACCCACGCCAATCAGGCGGCCTGCCAGCCCATCCAGCAAGGCGTCACGGCCAATCGGACAGTCGTCCCGTACGCGCACCTGGTAGAGATGCCGGGCGTGACGAGTTCCAGGTTCAGGATCCTGCGGTAGAACCAAGGGTAGCTCGGCGAGGAGCTCATTGTATAGGTTCCAGAGCCGAGCCCTGTAAGCGATCCACTCGTCGAGCTTCGGGAGCTGCGCTAGCCCCAGCGCGGCTTGGACGTCGGTCATGTTGTACTTGAAGCCGGGCTCTTCGACCTCGTAATGCTTAAAGCCCGCATCAGAGTAACGCTGCCAAGCGCCGACGCTGAGCCCGTGAAGCGCCAGCCGCTCAATACGGTCGGACACATCAGCGGCGTGGGCCGCAAGAGCCCCACCTTCGATTGTGGTGATGTTCTTAGTCACATAGAACGAGTACGCCGTCAGGTTGCCGAACGCGCCGATGCGACGGCCGTTCCATTCAGCGCCGATGGCGTGGGCGGCGTCCTCGATGACCGCCAGATGCTTGCCATCGCGTAGTGCATTGAGGCGGTCCATGTCGACTGGCCTGCCCGCAAAGTGGACGGGCATGATCGCCGCCGTGTTGCCAGTAATAGCCGCCGAGGCCGCGTCAAGGTCCAGCAGTCCCGTTTGCTCATCGCAGTCGACGAGCACAGGACGTGCGCCAGCGTGCTCGATGGCATTTGCCGAGGCGACGAACGTCATAGCGGGCACGATGACCTCGTCTCCTCGGCCAACGCCAAGCGCGCGCAGCCCGAGGATGAGGGCGGCGGTGCACGAGGACACGCACGAAACCCTCGGCACCGATACATACTGTGCGAGCGCCCTCTCGAAGCGGTCGACCTTGGGCCCAGTGCCGATCCAGCCCGATCGGAGCGAATCGACGACCTCGTCAATCGCTACTTGCTCGACCATGGGTGCCCCAAAGACGAGAAACGTGTTCCTCTGACGAGCGCCTTGCGCGCGGGCCATCTTCACAGCTGCCTTAGCCTCGAATCGAGTCGTAGCAGTCTTCGCGCTGGCGCGTGTTGCGCTCTGGGCTGTGTCGAGATCGTGCGTGGCGGCGCGCTGCCGATGACATCTCAGCCAGGAGAGTGGGTTCGCCGGCGACTGTGCGCATCAGTTCGGCCCACCTCCCAACGTCTCTTGCGGGCGCGACGAGTGAGCCGGGCGCGGCCACAAACGAGAGGTCATCGTGGTCCGAGACGATTACAGGGGTGCCTACCCACTGCGTCTCGATGATGGTCACCGGAGCGCCTCCCTCGCTGTCCCCATCGGACGCCGTGCGACTAGGAAACAGTGCCACGTGAGCCGTCGCGAAGCGGGCGATGAATTGCCTGTGCGGCAATGCGCCCGCAAAGATCACTTGCTCGGCAACCCCGAGGGACCCGGCGAGCCGCCGCAGCGCCGTACCGTCGGGTCCGGCGCCCACGAGCAACAGCTCGACGTTGTCACGCGGCCCGAATGCTCTTGCGAAGGCGCGGATTGCGGTGTCGAGGCCTTTCTTCTCCGTGAAGCGTCCTCCGGCGACGAACCTGAATGCACGATCGTCAGGTGGCGTCCAGGACAGGTCCCCGAGACTGGCCGCATCAGCCGCCAGCGGGACTACGTACACCTGCTCGGGTGACGCGCCTAGCGCGACCAGCCGGGCCGCCATCGCTGGCCCTTCGGCGAGAACCGCGGCGGCCTGGGCGAAGAGGTCGGCGTAACGTCTTCGCCACCTACGGGACCCCACGTACTCTTGGGCGGTTGCATCGGCTCCATAGAACCCAACGGCGAGGGGTGCGTTCAAGCGGCTCGCGAGCCGCCGGTGCGCCCAAGCAACCGGCCCGAAGTGGGCGTGCAGCACGCCTGGCGTTCCAAATGGAAGCGACGACGCGAGAAGAGCTGCAGAGTGGCCCCCGGTCTTCCCGGCGGCGCGATGGAGGAGGCGCCGCGAAAGCCGATCGTCGCTAACAATCCAGGTCTTCGGACGGGCGGTGCCCTCCGCAACGCTTCGAGTCAAAAGCCAGCTCTCGTACCGGATCGTACCTGCCACCTGATTCTGGAGCCAGCCCTCCGTCAGCCGTCCGGTGACGTAGTTGACGTGGAGCACCGTTGGCCACGGCGGATCGTTTCGTATCACCACCGTGCAGAATACGAGGTCCGTGCGCCACGCTCACGTTCCTAGCACCACGATCCGGATGTCGGAGCTTGCGCGCGTAAGCGTGCGCCGCTCCTCGCTACCCGACCTGGAGCGGCGCGTCGCAGCCGGTCTGGGAGCCTCGGACGTAGTGCTGTTCGCATCCGCGCGCGGTGCTCTGGCTGCGTCGGTGGCGACCTTGGCGCCGGACGGCCACGTGGGCGTTCCCCGCCTACACCTGCGTCGCGGTGCCCAATGCCGTACGCAGCGGAGGGGCGGTCGTGCGCTGGATCGACGTCAACGGTCTCGGACAGCTCACGCAAGCGACGCATTCGGATCTGAGCGCCCTCATCGTCCAAGACACCTATGGGTTCCCTGCGCCGATTCCGCGGGACGTCGTGGTCATTCGGGATGCATCGCATCGGGTGGATCTAGTGCGAGACCGGTCTGGCACGGCCGTGACGGTGACGAGTTTTGAGCATTCCAAGTGGCTCTCCGCCGGCCGCGGTGGGGTTGCCGTGGCCGAAAACGCACATGTCGCGGGGCGCTTGCGCGACTGGCGCGACGATCACCGGCACGAGCATCGTTTGCTCCCCATCGCAGCCTTCACGGGAGTGGGCATACTCAGCGGGCGACTCCTCTTCCGGGGTTGGCGCACTCTAGCTCCGCTTGGTGGTTGGAAGGTTACGGGCGGGTCATGTTTTCAGGCCGCGATAGCGGCCTGTTTGATTCGGTCGTCGAGCGCGTGCTGGAACTCGCGCCATGGCTTGCCGAGGGCGGTCGTGCGGGCGATCGGGTCGGGGAGTTGGGGGTCGAGCTCGGCGAGTGATGGGTTGACGATCCGCGTGTAGGTCTTGGTGAAGTAGACGGCGATCATGCGGCCGTGGTCGGTCAGCTCGTAACGTTGGGAGCGCGCGACGCGGCGGATGAGGCCTTTCCTGCGCAGGCGGCGCAGGTCGTAGGTGGCCTGGCGTGAGCTGTAGCCGGGGATGAGTCCGGCGACGAGTTCGCGCAGGCTGCGGTTCGTCAGCCCGTTGAGAGATGGCCCCAGTGGCAGAGACAGGCCAGCAGCGCCATCACGCGCGGGTCGCCGAAGCGGAGGCCGGGGGCCGGTAGGCCGTCGTGGGTTGACGGCAGCACGATCGCTTGGAGGGCGGTCGGGTCTGGCGCGCACTGGCACGCCTGAAGCTGGGCGGTCATCAGCCGGGCGTTGATGTTGTGGCCGAGCTGGAGCAGGGCGCTCCAGGTGTCGGCGGTCAGGGTGCGGTTGACGCCGAAGTCGTAGGGGTCGTTGACGGTCGTCTCGGTCCTGAGCGCGCGGCCGTCCTTGAAGCACTGCTCGACCTTGGAGCGTTTGTAGTGGGCCTCGATGAGCGGCGCGACGCCCCTGGTGATGACCTTGGTCTGAAAGACGCCGGGCGTCTGGCGGGTGACCTTTGCGAGCGAAGACGATCTGCACGCGGTCGGGGTGCCCGAGGCCGAGCTGGTCGCGCAGCGTCTGCTCAAACCAGGCGCGGCCGGCGGCCGGGCGATCAAAGACGCGGGTGTCTGACAGCTCGAGCTGACGGATGCTGAGGCGGTAGCCGTAGCGCGTCCGCTCGGCGTTGGTAAACGGCGAGGGCAGCACCGCGATCCAGCGTTCGAAGAACACTTGCACGTCGCGTAGCTGAGGCGCGCGCAGATCGCGGCCAGCGCCGCGGCGTCGGCGCAGGCGGCGAAGCCGTTGTCCAGTGCGCGAAAGTCGAAGCCCTGTTGGGCGGCCTGGCGCTTGGCCCATTCGTGGCCGTTGAGGTACACCCAGACGGGGTAGGGCGCGTAGGCGTTGGTCTTGACGAACCCCGGCCCCCAGTCGCGGTCATAGATGTAGAAGTAGTAGTGGTTGACGTAGATCGCCTGGCGGCCGAACTCGAAGTGCGGGTGCTCGTCGTTGCCGCCGTCACGCCAGCCGCGCCACGCATAGGCCTTCTCCTGCGCGACGCCGATCAGCACCACGCCATGGCGGCCGTCGCGCCCAGCGCGCCGCAGGTAGGGCCGCGCGACGTCCTCCTTGCAGGCGCCGCTTCTCAAAGCGCACGACCGGAATTCCGCAGTCCGGCGAAACGGTCGACGGCCTCGACGTAGCCACGGCCGATCCGGACCAGGATCGCCGGCGACGGGATATTGCCGCCGACGTGGTCCAGCAAAAACCGCACCAGCTGCCCGTCGCGCTGCAGCCCTGGCACGTAGCCGGCCAGGAAGATCCGATCGACCGATCGCACGCGCAAGCTGACGTGATCGGCGAATAGGCTTGAGATCGTGGCCACGGCGGTACGGCCTCCTCAGCGCTCTTGACAACAAGGCTCGCAGCGCACTTCGCGCTCTACCGCAGGCCCTCAGGCCCGCACTCTGGCTGGAGGCTAGCCGTGGCTACCACGACGCTGAAGCCCACGGCCCCGAACGAGCCTCATGCCGAACCCACACCAACACCCCGCGCCCACCGCTGGGCGGTACGAGGCTCGCTCGCTAAGCCTAGCTCTCGACCGACTTCTCGTGGTCCTCGACCGCGACCGCCAGCACGGCCAGACCCCGATGGAGATTGGTGGCCACGGTGTGGACAGGCGGCTGTTAGGGGGAGGACGTCCCGCTCGCCGTGGAACTTCGGTGGCGGTCTCCTGAGTGGATTATCTCAGATGGCCGAGGCGGCGACCTCGGGCGCCGGCGTGTCGATGATGGTGTGAACGGTGGTCTGGCGCTCGACGGCGAGCGCGAGC
>JBBRYL010000092.1:0-11629 GCA_038237685.1 Solirubrobacterales bacterium
CGCGGGCGCTATCGCCTCTCGATGCAGGCCGAGGACGGCGGGGGCAACCGCTCGGCACGGCTGTTCCGAGAGTTCCGGATCGTGCGCTAGCCGACGCCGCCGCCGGCAGGCGCCGGCGCGGTCGGGTCACCCGCGGCCCCGCCCGCGTGCTCACGCGCGAGGTAGTCCTCGATCTCGGATGGACGGTCGCTTGAGCGCTTGGTCACCGCGAGCAGGTCCGACATCGTGGCGATCTCCTCGACCTGCTCCTTGAGGAACCACTGGGTGAACTGCTCGCTGACGAAGTCGTTGGCGTCGCGCGCTACCGACGCCAGCGATGAGATCTGGTCGGTCACGCGCTTCTCCTGCTCGAGCGCGACGGCCACCGGCTCGACGATGTCGGAGAACTCGACCTTGGGGGCGTCCACACCGGGGATCACCGGGGTCTCGTCGGCGTCGAGCAGGAACTTGACCATCATCATCGCGTGGTCGCGCTCCTCGAGCGCCTGGCGATAGAAGAAGCCGGCGAGCTGGGGCAGCGTGAGGTCGTCGTAGTAGACCGCGACCGCGATGTACTGCTGCGAGGCGCCGAACTCGCGGCCGATCTGATCGTTTAGGGCGGTGACGAACTGTTCGGCAGGCATCGGGTGAACCTATCCAAAGCGGAAGCCGGTGTGGCAAATCGGCAGGCCCAGTGGCGTCTCCTGCAGGCCGTCGGGTACCTCGGGCAGGTTGAACTCGCGCGGGGCGACGTCGTTTGGCGTGTCCGGATGAAAGACGGCGGCCAGGTACTGGATGTGGTCGCGGCCCACGCCCAGCTCGGTCTGGCCGCCACCGTAGGCGCCGATGCCCTCGCGCTCGCAATAATCGTAGGCGGCGCACAACGACTCCAGGCCACCGAGCCGGGAGGGCTTGACGTTCACCGTCCTGGGCGCAAACGGCAGCGCTTCGATGTCTGCTACCGAGTGGATCGGCGCGTCCCAGGTGATGCGGTCGTGGAAGGGCTGAAGCGCCGCGGCGGCGCCAGGGTCAGTCAGGTCCGGATCCTCCAGCCAGGCCTCGGGGAAGGCCTCGGCGACCTTGCGGTAGAGCTCAGGGTCTGTGACGACGTCGACCGGGGTGCCCTTGTAGTGGCCCTTGAGGTCAAGTGAGTCGACGGCTCCCGTCGCCGCGAGCTCGGCGATCAGCTCGTCGGTCCACGTGTTGGTCGGGTCGAGCTTGAACCGCGTCGAGGGATAGCGGGTCAGCAGCTCGGTGAGCCGGTCGGCGCTCTCCGGACCCTCGAGATCGGGCTTTGGCAGCCGCATCGAGACGACGTAGCTCAGCGGCTGGGGGGATCGGCCCACGACATCGCCGAGCGCACGGCCGGCCTGACGCAGCGCAAGGTCCAGTGCCGCGGATTCGAACGCCCAGCGGCGGTAGTTGCGCGATACCTCGTCGCGCACCGGGGGCGAGTTGGGAAAGAGGTCGAGCGAGTCCAGGAGCTCGGACAGTTCGCCCAGGGTCGCGGGTCCGGTGAGGTCGAGGATCGCCCCCTCGTCCTGGAAGGCGATGTGATCGAGGACGTCATAGACGACATCCTCGCCGACGCCCTCCTCGCCGCCGCCGTGCAGGCGGATGAGCGTGCACATGCGGGTGAACTCGGGAGTGAACGCGTGCTCGAGACCCTGGAGGTCGTAGCCCTCGATGCGTACGGGGAGCTCGGCAAGCGCGTCCCAGGTGCCCACTGACGCGAGCCTAGCCGTCGGCGCGAACGACCAGCACGGGACGGTGCGAGAGATGCACGAGCCGGTGGGGCACCGAGCCGAGGATGGCGCCGGCCAGCGGACGCTCGCCGTAGGAGCCGACAACGATCAGGCGCGCGTCGTGCTCCTCGGCCACGTTCACCAGCGAGTCCGCGGCTCGCTCGCCCCTGACCACGGCCTCTGCCGTGACGCCCGCCTCGGTGGCCCTCACGACGGCTTCGGCCGTGGCCTTGCCACCGATCTCCTCGAGCGCATCGATGTAGTCCTTGGCCTCGCGCTCGATGGTGCGCGGGGCATAGCCGAACACCACGACAAGCTCGGCCCCGAGATCGCGTGCCAGCCCGATCGCCTCGTCAAGGGCGGCCTTCGAGCCGTCGGTGTCGTCGTAGCCGACGACGATGGCGCTGCCTCTGGCGGGCATCAGACTCCTCCTCCGGGCGCGACCTCGTCGGTGGTCACGGCCTGGCCCGCCATCGCCGGGTCGTACACCTCGCGCTTGCGGCGGAAGAACTCCGGATACCTGAGTTGAGCGAAGAGCATGACCACCACGCCGAGCAGTAGCGAGCCGACCCCGATGGCAACCGGGGTCCCAATGCCGAGGATCGCGGTGTTCGTGTTCTCGGGCTTGACGTAGTCCTTGAACGCGTAGCCGAAGATGCCCAGCAGCATCAGCCCCCCGAGCACAGGCAGCACGCCCGCGTAGATGAACGTCCGTGCGTCCTTGCGCAGCTCGTGGCGGTAGAACCAGGCGCACGCGAAGCCGGTGATCCCGTAGTAGAAGGCGATCCCGAAGCCGAGCGCGGTGACCGAGTCACCCAGCACGTTGTCGGGGCTGAGCAGCTCGATTGCAACAAACCAGATCGTCGAGACCGTTCCCATCCACAGGGTCGAATAGCTCGGCGTGAGAAAGCGCGGATGAATCCGGCCGAACTGCTTCGGAAACGCGTTCTGCCTCGCCATCGAGAGCGTGGCTCTGGCGGTCGGCAGGATGGTGGTCTGCGTCGATGCCGATGCCGATGTGAGCACCGTGATGATGAGCAGCTTGTCCCAGGGCGATCCGAACACGTCGGTGCCAAGCTTGGACAGGATGTCGTCGGCATTGTCGATCAGCGTCTGGGGCCCTGCGAAAGCCTGGGAGGCAGCTGACACGAGCAGGTAGAGGACAAGCAGTAACAGGGTCGCGATCACCGCCGACTTGCCGGACCCGCGTGGGTCGTCTGACTCCTCGTTCACGGCTACCCCGGAGTCCCAGCCCCAGTAGATGAACGTGCCGAGCAGCACGCCGTCAATCAATCCGCTGAAGCTGTCGACCGCAAACGGGTTGAACCACGACGCCGACACGTTCACGGAGCCGGCGGGAGCACCCGTGTAGACCTTGATCAGCGCGACAATGGCGAACGCGACGAGGATCACGACCTCGGTTGTGAGCAGGTACTTCTGCGTGGTGGCCGAGATCTCGGTGCCGATGTAACAGATCGCGGTCATGATCGCGATCCAGATCACGCCGGCGATCATGACCGCCACCTGCGAGTCCACGCCGCCGTCCCAGCCGACCAGGAGGAAGCTGTAGATGGCCGCGATCTGGGCCAGGCTGGCCATGACGATGACGTCGGTGACGACGATGGCCCAGCCGCCGAGCCAGCCCGCGCGGGGGCCGAGGCCCCTGGTGACCCACGAGAACGTGGTGCCGCAGTCGGGGTCGGCCTGATTCATGTAGCGGTAGGCGTAGGCGATGCAGTACATCGGTAGGAAGGCGATGAGCATCACCGCCGGCGCCTGCAGGCCCACCCCCGCGACCGCGACCACGAAGCCCAGCGTGGCCGCGATGGAGTAGCCCGGAGCGACCGACGCCACGCCGATCACGATGTTGGAGAGGTAGCTGACTGCCCCCTTCTTGAGGCCGGCCGGTGCTGCCGCCTGCCCCTTTTCGGGGGCGGGGACCGATGCACTCTCCATGTGGCGTGTTCCTCCTGTCGGGACGTCCGAGGCCCGCAACGTATTCGCACACGGGCGCGCACCGCAAGTGGCAGACGTCCCAAGATAAGGCCGGGTCGTTGTACAACTTGGCCAACGGCAGGGGCGCGGATTGCATGAATGGCTGGTTGCGAGTACTGCGGTACGCGGATATCGTTGTGCGCAGCGTCTAGCCGAGGAGAGTGAAGTGGCCAGCACAACCCCCCAATACGTGACCCAGAACTCCGAGGGCTCACAGAGCTCCCTTCAGGAGATGGCCAAGCGCCACCTCTGGATGCACTTCACGCGCATGAGCGCGTACGACGACGCCGAGGTGCCGATCATCACCCACGGCGAGGGCTGTTACGTGTTCGACGAGCACGGCAAGCGCTACTTCGACGGGTTGTCAGCGCTGTTCTGCGTGAACGCCGGTCACGGCCGCGCCGAGATCGCCGACGCGATGGCCGCGCAGGCCAAGGACCTCGGCTTCTTCACCAACTGGAGCTACGCGCACCCCAAGGCGATCGAGCTGGCCGCGCGGATCGCGGGCCTCGCCCCTGGCGACCTCAATCGCGTGTTCTTCACGTCGGGCGGCAGCGAGGCCGTCGAGGCCGCGCTCAAGCTGTGCCGCAGCTACCACCACAAGCGCGGGGAAGCCGGCCGCTACAAGCTGATTGCACGCGAGATCGCCTACCACGGGACCACGATGGGCGCTCTCTCGGCCACCGGGATTCCCGATCTGCGAACCCCGTTCGAGCCATTGATGCCCGGCGGGCACCACGTGGCCAACACCAATAGCTACCACTGGCCCGAGGACCGCGACCCGCTCTGGGCGGCCGACGCGATCGAGGAGAAGATCCTGTTCGAGGGCCCCGAGACGGTCTCGTGCGTGATCCTCGAGCCGGTCCAGAATGCCGGCGGCTGCTTCACGCCGCAGGAGGGCTACTGGCAGCGGGTGCGCGAGATCTGTGACAAGTACGGAGTTCTCCTGATCTCCGACGAGGTCATCTGCTCGTGGGGTCGCCTGGGCCACTACTTCGGGGCGCAGCGCTACGACTACCAGCCCGACATCATCACCACCGCAAAGGGCCTGACGTCGGCCTACTCGCCGATGGGTGCCGTGATCGTGTCGGACAAGGTCGCCGAGCCGTTCATGGAGGGCACGAACCTCTTCATGCACGGAATCACCTTCGGCGGGCATCCGGTGTCCGCCGCGGCGGCGATGGCCAACCTCGACATCTTCGAGCGCGAGGACCTGCCGGGCAACGTGCTCGAGCACGAGGCCGAGTTCCGTGGGCTGCTCGATGGGCTGCGCGACCTGCCCATCGTCGGCGACGTGCGCGGCGCGGGGTACTTCCACGCGATCGAGCTGGTCAAGGACCAGGACACCAAGGAGTCCTTCGACGACGACGAGTCCGAGTGGCTGCTGCGCGGCTTCCTCTCGGGGGCGTTGTACGAGAATGGGCTGATCTGCCGCGCCGACGACCGCGGCGATCCGGTGATCCAGCTATCGCCCCCGCTGATCGCCAAGAGCGAGGAGCTGCACGAGATCGAGGGGATTCTGCGCACGGTCCTGACCGAGGCGTCGAAGCAGATGGCGGCCCGCTAGCGCGGGTCGTCCGGGGAGAGCGATGCTCACGCTGCGCACTCTCCTCGACGAGATCGACCTGCACCTGCTCACCGGCGAGGATGCCGCGGACGCTCCGGTGCGCTGGGTGCACATCACAGAGCTCACCGATCCGACCCCGTGGCTGTCGGGCGGAGAGCTGATCCTGACCACCGGCCTGCAGCTGGACTCCGCGAAGCGCCAGCGCGAGTTCGCCAAGCGGCTGGCCGACCACCACCTCGCCGGACTTGGCTTTGGCACCGGCTTCGGCCACGACACGATCCCGGCCGCCCTGGCCGACGAGGCCGGCAAGCTTGGCTTCCCGCTGTTCGAGGTGCCGTACGACCTGCCGTTCATCGCGGTGACAGAAAAGGCGTTCGCGCGGCTGGTGAACGAGCAGTACGAGGTGCTTCAGCGCGGCATCGCGATCCACAAGCGGCTCGAGCGGCTGGTGATCGAGGAGCGCGGCCTCGACGAGCTGGTGCGGGCGCTGTCGGCCGCGCTCGGGGGGGCGATCACGGTGCTCGACGGCCAAGGCGAGGCGATGGCGCAAAGCACGTTCCGCCGCGAGCTGCCGCCCGGCGCGAGCGACGCGGTCAAGACCGGCGTGACCCGGCGCCAGGAGGCCGCGGAGCGCGGCGGCGGCGAAGCTGTGGAGTTCGTTCCCGACCATCCCGAGATCGCCGGCCGAGCAGTGGTCACGCCCGTGTTCACCAGAGGGCGGGGCGCGCCGCGCGCCTGGCTGTTCGCCGCCCGCGATGGCGGCGGGCTTGGTGACTTCGAGCGGCTGATCCTGCAACAGGCGACGACCGTCGTCGCGCTCGAGTTGATGCGCCAGCGCGCCATGCACGACACCGAGCGGCGCCTGGCGGGCGACGTCCTGGCCGAGGCGTTGACCGGCCTACTGGCCGAGCGGGAGCTGGAATCGCGCCTGCGCCCCTTCGGGGTAGGCGAGCGCGCCGCGGTCATGGTCTTCGCCACAGCCGATCCCGAAGCCGGGGCTGGCGAGCTCCAGCGCTTCCTCGAGGACACCGGCCACCGCGCCTTGGTGGCCACCCGCGGCGAGCTGCTGTGCGCCGTGGTCGACTCGTCCACCACCGGCTTCGATCCGCTGGAGGTCGCGCGTCAAGCCCGAGCTGAGCTGGGCGGCGGGTCGGCCGGGCCGCGCTGCGCCACCAGCCGCGCCGATGCGGTGAGCTCCCTGCGCCACAGCTTCAACGAGGCGCGCTGCGCGCTGGACGCCGCGGGGCTTGCCAACGGATCGGCGCCCGACGTGGCCTCCTACCGCGACCTCGGCGCGTTCAGCCTGCTGCTCTCGCTCCAGGACGACGAGGCCCTCGAACTGTTCTGTCAGAGCGTGCTCGGCCCGCTCGAAGAGGGCAGCGGGGAGTACGGCGACGAGCTGATCCGCTCGCTCGAGGCGTTCATCGAGCACAACGGACAGTGGGAACGCGCGGCGCGGGACCTCTACTGCCACCGGCATACGTTGCGCTACCGGATCCGCAAGGTCGAGGAGCTCACCGGACGCGACCTGGCCTCCGCGCGCGACCGGATCGAGTTCTGGCTCGCCCTACGAGGAAGAGAGTTGGCGTCAGCGTGAAAGTCGCGGTGCTTGGAGCCGGAGGGATCATCGCCCCCGCGATCGTCAGGGATCTGGCGGAGTCCGAGGAGGTCGACGAGCTGCTGCTGCTCGACCTCGACGAGGGACGCGCCCAAGCGGTGGCCGACGCCCACGGCGGTCCCAAGGCGCGAGTCAAGAAGGTCGACGCCCGCGGTGGCCTTGGCTACCTGCTTGCCGGGACGCAGGTGATGGTCAACTCCGCCAGCTACCGCGCGAACCTCGACTCGATGCGGGCGTGCCTCGAGGCAGGCTGCCATTACATCGACCTCGGCGGGCTCTACCACCTGACCGGGCGCCAGATGGAGATGGACGACGACTTCCGCTCCGTCGGCCTGCTCGCGCTGCTCGGGATGGGTTCGAGCCCGGGCAAGACCAACGTGATGGGCGTGCGCGCCAGGGCCGAGCTGGGCACGACTCCCCAGATCGTGGACGTATGGGCGGCCGGGCGCGACCTCGATCCACCGGATGGCCCCAGCTATCCCTACGCCCCGCGCACGCTGGTCGACGAGCTGACCGAGCCGCCGGTGGCGCTACGCGCGGGCGAGCCCGTGGAACTCGAGCCGATGCAGGACGGCGGCAGCTACCCGTTCCCCGAGCCGATCGGCCCTGGCGAGTCGATCTACACGCTTCACTCCGAGGTACGGACCTTCGGCGACAGCTTCGGCTGCGCCGACTGCAGCTTCCGGCTGTCGCTTGCGCCCGCGGTGCTGAACCGCGTGCGAGCACTGGTTGGCGCGTCGGAGGAGGACATCGTCGCGGCCGCCGCTGCCGCCGTGCCGTCGTCGGGCAAGACGGCGTCGGTCCACGTGGTGACCGCGGAGGCCGACGGACGCAAGGTGACCGTGACCGCCCGCACCGGGCCGATGGACGAATGGGGCATCGGCGGCGGCATCGTTTCGACGGCCGCCCCAGCCGCCGCCGCGGCGCGCCTGCTCATCCGCGGGACGATCACCGCGACGGGCGCGCTGCCCCCGGAACGCTGCGTGACCCCCGAGGACCTGTTCCCCGAGCTCGAACGCCGCAACTGCACATTCGACACAGAGATATCTCAGTCACACCCACCGGGTGTTCCTGCAACCGAGGAGACGGCAGCATGAAGGTCGGAGTCCCAACCGAGATCAAGCCCGATGAGTACCGGGTGTCACTGACCCCGGCGGGCGCTCGCGAGCTGGCCGACCACGGCCACGACGTGATTGTCCAGGCCGGCGCGGGCCTGGGCTCGGCCATCGCCGACGCCGACTACGTCGAGCAGGGCGCACGCATCCTGCCCGACGCCGCCGCCGTCTTCTCAGAAGCCGAGATGGTGCTCGGGGTGAAGGAGCCCCAGGCGGTCGAGGTGGCCATGCTCGAGCCCCACCACACGCTGTTCACCTACCTGCATCTTGCGCCGGACCCCGAGCTCACGCGGGGGCTGGTCGCGTCGGGGGCCACATGCGTGGCCTACGAGACCGTCGAGGACGCCGAGGGACGCCTCCCCCTGCTCGCGCCGATGAGCGAGGTGGCCGGCAAGATCGCCACCCAGGCCGGCGCGTTCATGCTGGAGAAGCCGATGGGCGGGCGCGGGCTGCTGCTGGGCGGCGTGCCCGGGGTGGCCGCCGGGAAGGTGCTCGTGATCGGCGGCGGCGTGGTGGGCATGAACGCCGCCACGATCGCCATCGGCATGCAGGCCGAGACCTACGTGTTCGACCGCAATCCCGACCGCCTGCGCGAGCTCGAGAACGTGCTGAACTGGCGCGCCTCGACCGTGTTCGCCTCGACGCTTGCGATCGAGCAGCACCTCCCCGACGCCGACCTCGTGATCGGGGCCGTGCTCGTGCATGGCGCGCGAGCCCCACGCGTGATCACCCGCGAGCAGCTCAAGCTGATGAAGCCCAACGCGGTGCTCGTCGACGTGTCGATAGACCAGGGCGGCTGCTTCGAGACCTCGCACCCGACCACGCACTCAGACCCGACCTACGAGGTCGACGGCATCACCCACTACTGCGTGGCCAACATGCCCGGCGCGGTGCCGATCACCTCGACCTATGCCCTGACCAACGCGACGCTGCCCTACGTCACGGCCCTGGCCGACCACGGCCTCGAGGGCGCGATCGGCCGCATCCCGGGCCTGGCGCCCGGGGTCAACGTGGCGGGCGGGGGCGTGACCAACGCACCGGTGGCCGGTGCCGTAGGTGAACCGCTGCTGCCCCTTGCCGAGGCGCTAGCCGCCACACCCGCAACCGCGAACTAGGAGGAGACCAGCATGGCGACCGCCGAGAAGACCACCCTGCAGAACTTCATCGGGGGCGAGTACGTCGACCCCGTCGACGGGGGGCACGAGGACGTGATCAGCCCCTCGACACTGGAGGTGATCGCGCGCGCCCCGCTGTCGGGTGAAGAGGACGTCGACCGCGCGGTCAAGGCCGCCCGCGGCGCGTTTCAGAGCTATGGCGTGACCACCCCCGCCGACCGCGCCGGCTACCTGCTCCAGCTGGCCGACGCGATCGAGGAGCACGGTGAGGAGCTTGCCGACCTCGAGTCGGCCGACGCCGGCAAGCCGCGGCAGGTCTTCTTCGACGACGAGATCGGCGCAGCGGCCGACCAGCTGCGCTTCTTCGCTGGCGCGGCGCGCAACATGGAGGGCAAGGCCGCGGGCGAGTACCTGGAGGGCTACACCTCCTGGGTCCGGCGCGAGCCGGTCGGCGTGATCGGCCAGATCACCCCGTGGAACTACCCGCTGATGATGGCCATCTGGAAGATCGGCCCGGCGCTCGCGACCGGCAACACGATCGTGCTCAAGCCGGCCGAGACCACGCCAGTGTCCACCTTGCGTCTTGCCGGCCTCGCCGGCGAGATCTTCCCGGCCGGCGTCCTCAACGTCGTGTCGGGCCACGGTGACCCGGCGGGGTCGGCCCTGGTCACCCACCCCGACGTGAACATGGTGTCGCTTACGGGCTCGCCGGGCACCGGCAAGTGGATAGCGGGTGCGGCCGCCGACACGCTCAAGCGCGTGCATCTCGAGCTGGGCGGCAAGGCGCCGGTGGTGGTCTTCGACGACGCCGACATGGCCAAGGTGGCCGAGACGATCGCGGGCACCGGCTTCTACAACGCGGGCCAGGATTGCACGGCGGCCACGCGCGTGCTCGCGGGCCCCGGCGTGTACGACGACGTGGTGGCCGGCCTGGCAGAGCAGGCCCAGGGCTTGGTGATGGGCGACCTGAACGCCGCCGACACCACCCTCGGTCCTGTGAACTCCGAGCGTCAGCGCGAACGCGTCGAAGGCTTCCTGGAGCGCCGGCCCGGCCACTCCGAGGTGGTGACCGGTGGAAACGAGCCCGACCTGCCGGGCTACTACCTCGAGCCGACCGTGGTCGCCAACCTCGAGCAGGGCGACGAGCTGGTGACCGATGAGATCTTCGGCCCGGTGATCACCGTTCAGCGGTTCTCCGACGAGTCCGAGGCTATCGCTTGGGCAAACGCCACCCGCTACGGCCTGGCGTCGTCGGTGTGGACACGCGACGTCGGCCGCGCGCTGCGGGTGTCGAAGGCGCTGCGGTTCGGCTGCGTGTGGATCAACGACCACATCCCGCTCGCGCCCGAGATGCCCCACGGCGGCTTCAAGGAGTCCGGCTACGGCAAGGACCTGAGCATGTACTCGCTCGAGGACTACACGATCGTCAAGCATGTGATGGCAAGCCTGGACTGAGGACGTCGGTGCGGTGCTCGCCGCCTGTGCCCCGCAGGGGTAGATCACCGATCCGGCTGCGCTCCTCCCGCTCGGTGCGCGCTCCTCCCGCTAGCGTCCGGATTCATGGAGCGCATCCGCATCGAGGTCGCCGACCACGTGGCCACGGCCACGATGGTCCGCGCCGACAAGCACAACGCCCTGGACCGGGCGATGTTCGACGGGCTGCATGCGGCGATCGAGCGGTTGAAGTCAGAGCCCGGGGTGCGTGCCGTCGTGCTGTGCGGCGACGGCCCGAGCTTCTGCTCGGGCCTTGACATCGCGAGCTTCATGGCCGAAGGCGAGAACGGTGGCGCGGCCACGCTGATCGACCCCTCGCCCGGCAGCCCTGCCAACTACGCCCAGCGCGTGGCCACCGGGTGGAGCGAGGTGCCGGTCCCGGTGATCGCAGCCATCCACGGCTATTGCTTCGGCGGCGGCATCCAGATCGCGCTCGGCGCCGACATCCGGATCGCTGCACCCGACGCCACGCTGTCGGTGATGGAGACCCGCTGGGGCCTGATTCCGGACATGGGCATCACCCGCTCGCTACCGCGCTTGGTGGGAATCGACGTGGCCAAGGAGCTCACCTTCACCGGGCGGCGCATCGATGGCACCGAGGCGGCGGCACTCGGCGTGGTCACGCGCACCGCCGATGATCCGCACGCGGCGGCGCACGAGCTGGCGGGCGAGATCGCACAGCGCTCGCCCGACGCGGTGCGCAGCGCCAAGCGCCTGTTCGACGAGTCGTGGAGCGGTTCGGCCGAGGAGACGCTGGCCCTCGAGGAGCAGCTTCAGCGCCGGCTGATGGGCTCGCCCAATCAGATCGCCGCGGTGATGGCGGGCACTAGCAAGCAGCCGGCGGAGTTCACCGACCCGGACTAGCTGTAAGAACCGATCAGGTTGTTCCCGTTCAGCTGGTGTAGTCGGCTGGTCGGGGGCTGGTGGCTGAGGGAGCCGTGTTTGCGGTGGTGATTGTAGAAGTCCAGCCAGCCGGTGAGGGCTGCGGTGCGTTGGTCTGA
>JBBRYL010000093.1:0-11268 GCA_038237685.1 Solirubrobacterales bacterium
GACCATCCCGGCAGCATCGGGGTCTCGCTGTCCGACGAGCTCGGCGAGGCGGTGGCCGCCCGGGTCGAGGAGGCAGACAACGCCGGTGTGGTCAACCGGATCTGGGAGGGCGACGAGGAGCTGTGGGGCGGACCCGGTCCCGAGATCGCCGATCGCCTGGGCTGGCTGACGATCGCCGATCGCCAGCTGGAGAGCGCAGGCGACCTCGTCTCGTTCGCCGAGGCGGTCAAGGCCGACGGGTTCACCCACGCCGCGCTGCTTGGCATGGGCGGGTCGAGCCTGGGCCCGGAGGTCATCCGGCGCAGCTACACCGACACCGACGGCCTCGAGCTGCACGTCCTCGACTCCACCGACCCGGGCGCCATCCACGCGCTCGAGGCGGAGATCGATCTGGCCAAGACGCTGTTCGTGGTGTCATCGAAGTCGGGCGGCACCGTCGAGACGCTGTCGCACATGAAGCACTTCTACGAGGCCGCCGGTGGCAACGGCGCGCAGTTCGTGGCGGTCACCGACCCCGGCAGCGGCCTCGTGGACCTGGCCGGCGAGCGTGGCTTTCGGCGGGTGTTCGAGAACGATCCCGACATCGGAGGGCGCTACTCGGTGCTCAGCTACTTCGGCCTGGTGCCGGCCGCGCTGATGGGCGTGGGCCTAACGGCGATGCTCGAGTCCGCGCAGGAGGCCGAGCAGGGCTGCCGCGGCGAGTTCAACGCCGGCATGTGGCTCGGTGTCGCCCTTGGCGAGCTGTCGCGGCTCGGCCGCGACAAGGCGACCTTCGTGGTGTCACCGCGCATCGCCGCATTCGGCCTGTGGGTCGAGCAGCTGATCGCCGAGTCCACCGGCAAGGAGGGCCGCGGCATCCTGCCGGTGGCCGACGAGCCGCTCGGCGAGCCCGCCGTGTACGGCGATGACCGCGTGTTCATCTACCTGCGAGACGACGAGCAGCCCGACGCGGGCCTCGACGACAAGGTCGAGGCGCTGCGGTCGGCAGGCCAGCCGGTGATCACGGTGACCGCCAACGGCCCCGGCGACCTCGGAAAGGTGTTCTTCACCTCGGAGTTCGCAGTGGCGGTTTCCGGATGGGCGCTGGAGATCAACGCGTTCGACCAGCCAAACGTGCAGGAGGCCAAGGACAACACGGCCAAGGTGCTCGAGGCCGAGAAGCCGCCGCATGTCGACGACGCCGACGACTCCGCGCTGAGCGCCCTGCTGAGCGAGGCCGCGCCGCCCAACTACGTCGCGATCATGGGCTACGTCACGCCATCGGAGGACTTCGACGCGGCCGTGCTCGAGCTGCGCAGCGTCATCCGCGACGCCACGCGCGCGACCACGACCTTCGGTTACGGACCCCGGTTCCTGCATTCGACGGGCCAGTTCCACAAGGGCGGCCCGGCGGAGGGGATCTTTCTCCAGCTGGTGCACGACGCGGGGCACGACGTGCCGGTGCCCGGGGCCGACTACAGCTTCGGCCAGCTGATCGCCGCGCAGGCGACGGGCGACGTGCTCACGTTGCGCGACCACGAGCTGCCCGTCGAACGGGTACGGCTGGATGCCACCGATCCGGCGGCGTCGTTGCGGGCGCTGACCGAGAAGGTCCGCGCCATGCTGAGCGACTGAGAGAAGTAACTTCGTTACCGGCTTGCGCAGCCGCCCCCAGCATGGAAAGAATGGGCCCGGAGGCGCGACGACAGCAATAGCGGGGTCCCGGCCCCTGAATGGAGGCAGTACATGCAGCTCGGCTTCGTAGGGCTGGGAAAGATGGGCGGCAACATGGTCCATCGCATCCACCGCGACTCGGACCACAAGGTGGTGGCGTTCGACTTCGACGAGAAGGCCGTCGAGAAGACAACCGAATACGGCGCCGAGGGCGCGGCCTCGCTCGAGGAGATGGTCGAGAAGCTCGAGAAGCCGCGCGCGGTGTGGATCATGGTCCCCGCCGGCGACCCGACCCAGGAGACGATCGACCACCTCGGTGACCTCCTCGACGAGGGCGACGCGATCATCGACGGGGGCAACTCCAAGTTCAGCGACGACAAGGTCCGGGCCGAGGAGCTCTCCAAGAAGGGGATCGAGTACGCCGACGTCGGCACCAGCGGTGGCGTCTGGGGTCTCGAGGTCGGCTACTGCATGATGGTCGGCGGCACCGACGAGGCCGTCAAGCGCATCTCGCCGGTCCTCGACGTGCTCGCGCCACCCTCGACCGAGCAACACGGCCCCGGCTGGGGTCACTTCGGCGGCCCAGGGGCAGGGCACTACGTGAAGATGGTGCACAACGGCATCGAGTACGGCCTGATGCAGGCCTACGCCGAGGGCTTCGACATCTTCGACAAGTCCGAGTACGACCTCGACAAGGCCAAGATCGCCCACCTCTGGCAGCAGGGCTCGGTCGTCCGCTCCTGGCTGTGTGAGCTTGCCGCCCTCGCGTTCGAGGCCGAGGGCAACACGCTCGAGAACCTCGATCCCTATACCGAGGACTCCGGCGAAGGCCGGTGGACGATCGAGGACGCCATGGCGAAGGACGTTCCCACCCCGGTGATCACCGGGGCCCTGTACGCCCGCTTCTACTCGCGCGGCAACGGCGACTTCACCCACCGAATGCTCTCGGCCCTGCGCAACCAGTTCGGGGGCCACTCGATGCGCACGCGCGCCGAGCAGGCCACCGACCCCACAGACGTGTGATGCCCTCGATTCGAAGGGCATCCGTGCCCTCCTCATACTGATGCCCCCGATTCGAAGGGCATCCATGCCCTCCTCATACTGATGGCGACGGAGGGCGGGCACGCCGATCATCAGCGCGCCCCTGCGCCGGACGACACCGACAACCCGCTGGCCGAGGGCCTCGAGCGCCTGCCTGTCCACCCGACGACGCTGACGATCTTCGGGGCCACCGGCGATCTGTCGAAGCGCAAGCTGCTGCCGGCGATCTACAACCTGGCCCATGAGGGCGCGCTGCCGGAGCGTTTCTGTCTGATCGGCTCCTCCCGCAGCGAGCTGTCGGCCGATGACTTCCGCCAGCTGGCCATCGACTCGATCAAGGAGTTCTCGCGGCGCAAGCCCGACGAGAAGGTGCTCGAGGCGCTGTTGGCCAACGTGCGCTACGTGTCCGGGGCCTTCAACGAGGACGCCGTCTATGGGGAGCTCGAGAAGATCACCGACGAGTTCGACGAGAAGGGCGGCATCGCGTTCAACCGCGTCTACTACCTGTCGACGTCGCCGAGCTTCTTCCCGGTGATCGTCGGGCAGCTCGGAGCCCACGGCCTGGACTCCCACGAAGGCAGCGAGGTCCGCGTGGTGATCGAGAAGCCGATCGGGCGCAACCTGCAGGAGGCAAGGGACCTGAACCGCGCCGTTCTCGATGTGCTCGACGAGGACCAGGCGTTCCGAATCGACCACTACCTGGGCAAGGAGACGGTTCAGAACATGCTGGCGTTTCGCTTCGCCAACGGATTGTTCGAGCCGATCTGGAACCGCAACTACGTCGACTACGTGCAGATCACGTCGGCCGAGGACATCGGCATCGGGTCCCGGGCGGGCTACTACGACACCTCAGGCGCGCTGCGCGACCTAGTCCAGAACCACATGCTCCAGTTGCTATGCCTGCTGTGCATGGAGCCGCCGGTCAACTTCTTCGCCGATGAGGTTCGCGACGAGAAGGTCAAGGTGCTCCATGCCATCCACCCGCCCGAACGGGGCGAGGTCAAGGACATGGCCGTGCGTGCGCAGTACACCGCGGGCGTCGAGGCCGGCGAGGACGTCAAGGGCTACAAGGACGAGGCCGACGTGCCTGAGGACTCGAGCACCGAGACGTTCGCCGCCCTGCGGCTGGAGGTCGACAACTGGCGCTGGGCCGGCGTGCCGATCTACCTGCGCACCGGCAAGCGGCTGGCGCGCAAGGTCACCGAGATCGCCGTCACGCTCAAGCCTGTGCCGCACCTGGCGTTCAACCAGGGCGGCTCGGTCGGGGTCCAGCCCAACCAGATCGTGCTCACGATGCAGCCCAATGAAGGGGTGTCGATCTCGCTGGGCGCGAAGATCCCCGGCAGCACGATGCGCATCCGCCCGGTGAACATGGAGTTCCTCTATGGCACAGCCTTCATGTCGCAGTCCCCCGAGGCCTACGAGCGCCTGATCATGGACGCGATGCGCGGCGACGCCACGCTGTTCACCCGCGATGACGAGGTCGAGGCCCAGTGGGCGATCTGCGACCCGATCCTCCAGGCGTGGGCCGACGACGACGCGCCGGTGCACACCTACGAGGCCGGCTCGGGCGGCCCGGAGGAGGCAGACGAGCTCTTGCGCCCGGGGGAAAAGTGGCGGACGATCTGATGCCCCCGACTCAGAGGCCATCCATGGCCGCTTCGTATACGCCGTATGTCTGAGACCGGCAGCGTCTGGTCCGAGCAGGACACCACCCCCGCCGACATCGAGGCGGCGATGCGCGAGCTGCTCAAGGAGCGTCACTCAGAGACCGAGGCATTCGTGCCCGCGCGGGTGCTCAACCTCGTGGTGATCGTCGATCGCGAATGGAGCGGCGAGATCCGCAACCGGCTGGACCGCGTGGGCTCCTACAACGCCTCGCGAACCATCCTCTGCAACGTGGAGCAGGGCCGCCAGACCATCGACGCGTCGGCCACGATGACCGCGGAGGAGGACCTCGCCAAGGGCGAGCTCGCGGTGGCCCACGAGCAGATCGTGCTCGAGATCGGCGAGAAGCATTTGAAGAACCTCGACACGATCGTCGATCCGCTGGTGGTCAGTGACCTGGCCACGCTGGTCTGGTCACCCCACCGCCACCATGAGGCCGTCGACGCGATGCGGAAGCTCGCCCAGATAGTGCTGATCGACTCCCAGAACACCGAGGGGGCCGAGCACGCGGTGAAGCGGTCCCGCGAGTTGGCCGACCGCCACTACGTTGTGGACCTCGCGTGGCTGCGCTCGACCCCGTGGCGTGAACGGGTGGCGTTCACCTTCGACCCGGTGCAGTGGCGCCCCGAGCTGCAACGGATCAGCTCGGTGAGCGTCCGCCACGAGCCCTCCTCGGCGATGGCGGGACTCCTGCTGCTCGGCTGGATGAGCTCCCGGCTCGGGTGGAGTCCCAGCCGGTTGACCGAGCACGGCGGGAAGACCTCCGGATCGGCTCGCACCCACCGCCAGGACATCAAGCTGCAGCTCGAGCCCGACTCGACCATGACCACGCCCGGGCTGGCCGGGATCACCGTCGAGACGTCGACTGGCATGAGCATCTCGCTGGACCGCGGCGCCGGCGGCCTGGCCGCCAGGCGTAGCTGGCCCGACGGGAAGGAGCAGACCTGGACGGTGACCGGCGCGTCGCGCGGCGAGTCGGGAATCCTCGGCGAGGGCATCCGCCAGGCCCTGTTGCGCGACGGCACGTATGCACCCGCGCTTGCGGCCGCCGAGAGGATGGTGGCGTGATCCGGCGAAAGGCGCTGGACTGATGGCCGACCGGGGCATAGTGATCGTCGAGGATGTAGCCGCCGCGGCGGCCGAGCGGATCGCCGCACGCGTGCGCGCGGGAGGGCACATCGCCCTGTCCGGGGGGTCAACGCCCAAGGCCGCCCACGCCCACGTGGCCGCGATGGGACTCGACTGGTCAGAGACCGTGCTGTGGTTCGGAGACGACCGTGCGGTCGGACCCGATCACGAGCACTCGAACTACTTGATGGCGCGGTCAAGCCTGCTCGATCACATCGAGGGAGCCCAGCCCGAGGTGCACCGGATCAAGGGTGAGCTGGGCCACGACGAGGCCGCCGCCGAGTACGAGGACCAGCTGCGCCAGGCGTTCCCGGGGGAGGGGCCGCCGGCCATCGACCTGCTGCTGCTCGGGATGGGCCCCGACGGGCACACGGCGTCCCTGTTTCCCCGCGACGACGCCTTGTCCGAGCGTGAGCGGCTGGCCGTAGGCGTGCCCGTGCCAGGCATGGCCCCGCTGGTTCCGCGCGTGACCCTTACCCTTCCCGTCCTCGATGCTGCTTCTGAGGTGGTTTTCCTGATTTCTGGCGAGGACAAGGCGGATGCCGCAGCCCGCGCGTTCGCCGACGCGCCGAGCCCCGACGCGCCCGCGGGCCTGGTCGATCCCGACCCTGGCGACCTCACCGTGCTGATCGACGCGCCCGCGGCCACGCGCCTGGGAGCCCGGCTATGAGGAACATCGACTTCGCGCCCGACGGCGCGGTCGGGTCGAGCCCCTTCCCGCCGATCGCCGACTACGGCTTCCTCTCCGACTGCGAGACCACCGCGCTGGTGGCTCCCAGCGGGAGCGTCGAGTGGATGTGCTTGCCGCGGATGGACTCGCCGTCAGTGTTCGGATCCGTGCTCGACCGCGACGCCGGCAGCTTCCGCCTGGGTCCGGCCGACGTCGAGGTGCCCGCCGCGCGCCGCTACCTGCCGGGCACCATGGTGCTCGAGACGAGCTGGGGCACGCGCGGCGGCTGGGTGATCGTCCGCGACGTCCTGCTGATCGGGCCGTGGCACCACGAGAACGAGCGCTCCACCACGCACCGGCGCTCGCCGACCGACTACGACGCAGACCACGTGCTGTTGCGCCTCGTGCGTTGCGTGAACGGCGAGGTGCAGATGAACCTCGACTGTGAGCCGGTGTTCGACTACGGGCGCAAGTTCGCCCAGTGGGAGTACGCCGGGGCCGGATACCACGACGCGGTGGCGCGCGCCGAGGGCACCAACATCGAGCTGTGCCTGACGACTGACATGAACCTCGGCATCGAGGGCCCGCGGGCCACCGGGCGGACGATGATGCACGAGGGCGACACTCTGTTCGCGGCGCTGTCGTGGTCTGAGCACGCACCCCCCAAGAGCTACGACGAGGCCTATGACCGCCTCACCTGGACCGCCCACCACTGGCAGCACTGGCTCGACCACGGCGAGTTCCCCGACCATCCCTGGCGCACGTTCCTTCAGCGCAGCGCCCTGACGCTCAAGGGGCTCTCCTACGCGCCGACCGGCGCGATGGTCGCGGCGGCCACCACCTCGCTGCCGGAGACCCCCGGCGGCGAGCGGAATTGGGACTACCGCTACACCTGGATCCGCGACTCCACGTTCATGCTGTGGGGCCTCTACACGCTCGGCTTCGACTGGGAGGCAAACGACTTCTTCTACTTCGTGATGGATGTGGCCGAGGCCGAGGAGGGCCAGCTGCAGATCATGTACGGCATCGACGGTGAGGCCAAGCTCGAGGAGGAGGAGCTCGACCACCTCAGCGGCTACGAGGGCGCAAAGCCCGTGCGGGTGGGAAACGGCGCCTACAACCAGGACCAGCACGACGTCTGGGGCGCGGTGCTCGATTCGGTCTATCTGCACACCAAGTCGCGCGACCACCTGCCTGAGCGGATTTGGCCGATCATGAAGAAGCAGGTCCAGGACGCCATCGACAACTGGCGCGACCCCGACCGCGGCATCTGGGAGATCCGGGGTGAGGAGCAACACTTCACGTCCTCCAAGCTGATGTGCTGGGTGGCGCTCGACCGAGGTGCCAGGCTGGCCGAGATTCGCGACGAGAAGGATCTCGCGAGTGAGTGGCAGGCCGTCGCCGACGAGATCAAGAACGACATCTGCGACAACGCGCTGGACGACCGCGGCGTGTTCTGCCAGCACTACGACACCACCGAGCTGGACGCCTCGGTCCTGCTCATGCCGCTGCTGCGCTTCCTGCCGCCCGACGACGAGCGAATGCGCGCGACGGTGCTGGCCATCGCCGACGAGCTCACGTCGGAGGGCCTGGTGCTGCGCTATCGCACCGACACCACCAATGACGGTCTGGAGGGTGCCGAGGGCACCTTCACGATCTGCTCGTTCTGGCTCGTCTCGGCGCTCGTGGAGATCGGCGAGCTGGACCGCGGGCGGGCACTGTGTGAGCGGCTGCTCTCCTTCGCGTCGTCGCTGCAGCTCTACGCCGAGGAGATCGAGCCGAGGTCTGGCCGCCACCTTGGCAACTTCCCGCAGGCCTTCACCCACCTGGCGCTGATCAACGCCGTGATGCACGTGATCCGCGCCGACCAGGATCTCGAGGCGAGCACCTTCGAGAAGGAGCTCCAGCGCACGCGTCTGGTTCGGTGACCGACGAGGACGGTCAGGAGAGCGCCGCCCGGCGCGCGCTCGGCCGGATCAAGGCGGCCGACCGCCAGCCCGCCCTGCTGAAGGCCACCGAGGTGGTGAGACGCGCGGTGCCGGGCGACAACCGGCTCGGCAAGGGCGATGCGCACAGCGTCGCCAAGGAGGTCGGTCTCACCACGCTTCAGCTTTGGCAGTCGCTGTCCGAGGCCCAGGGCAGGGGGCGGGGCGAGATCGACGTGGTCATCCTCTTCACCGATCTCGTGGACTTCTCGTCGTGGGCGCTCGACGCGGGCGACGAGGCCGTGGTCGAGCTGCTTGCGGAGGTCGGCGAAGCCACCGAGGCGGCCGTGGCCGATCACGGCGGCGCACCGAAGGGCCTGGACGTGTACGAGCTCGGCTAGGCAGAGCGGCGCAGCGGCGTAGACGTATGGCAGTGCAAGCCGCCCCCGGGCTCAAAGTGCCATGGGCCGTATGACCGGACCCCGTTTGTTGGTCCACCGCGTGTGAGAGCTGATGGTGTGTAGTCGGCCGGGAAGGTAGCCGTCCGCGGCGCGCGCGGGCGAGCGGGGCTGGGTTCTGGCCAGCGGGCGTCGCGAGTGCGCGGCCTGCGGACGGCAGGCGTCGGTGACCGCGGGGACGATCTTCCACCGCACGCGGACGCCGCTGACGGTGTGGTTCGCGGCCGCGTGGCAGATGACCAGCCAGAAGCACGGGATCTCCGCGCTGGGCCTGCAGCGCGTGCTGGGGCTGGGCTCCTACCAGACGGCGTGGGCGATGCTGCACCGCTACCGCGCGGCGATGGTGCGCCCCGGCCGCGAGCAGCTCAGCGGGCAGGTCGAAGCGGACGAGACCTATGTCGGGGGCGAGGAGCCCGGCGTGAGCGGCCGCCAGACGGCCACCAAGGCGATCGTGGCGATCGCCGTGGAGGTGCGCGAGCCGCGCGGGTTCGGCCGCGCACGGTTGCGCTGCGTGCCCGACGTGCCGGCGGCGAGCCTGGTGCCGTTCGTCTGCGACGTCGTGGCGCCCGGCTCGGTCGTGCTCACCGACGGATGGGGCGCCTACAACCCGCTGCCCGATCACGGCTACACGCGCAACAAGACGGTGATCTCGGCCAGCGGCGACCCCGCGCACGTCGCGATGCCGGCCGTGCACCGCGTGGCCTCGCTGCTCAAGCGCTGGCTGCTGGGCACCCACCAGGGCGCCGTGGGCCCGGAGCACCTCGACGCGTACCTCAACGAGTTCAGCTTCCGCTTCAACCGCCGCAACTCCCGCCGCCGCGGCATGCTCTTCTACCGCCTGCTCGAGCAGGCCATCGCGACCGACCCCGTCACCTACCGCGATCTGGTCGTTGACCCGCGCCCCAAGCCCCGCCGGCCCCTACCCCCGGCCGGCCGCCGCGCCAACCCCTCCAGCCTCGCCCAGCCCCCAGCCGACCGGCCCTGGCGCCAGCCCACGCCAGCCGCTTCGCCACAGCCAACATCAACCTGAGTTAGATGGATACCCCGTCTTGCCGATTTGGGTCGTCTCCGCGAGAGCCGGAGCGGCGACGGCGGCGGAGAGCAGCACGGCGATCACGACGACGCAGACGATCGCCCGGTAAGGATGAGTCATCGGGTGGCCTCCGGAGGCAGTGGATTGACATCGACGGTGTTCACGAGCCAGCGCCCGCTGCGGCGCACAAGCGCGAGCTCGTAGCGGAGAGGCAGACGGCGCCCGTCGCGGTCCGTGGCGGTGATCGCGACGGCAACCAGGCGCGCGCGAAACCCAGGTGACCGCCTCGACGTCGGCGAGTAGCAGCGGCTGCGTCGGGAGCGTCACAATCGCGCTGCGGTCGAGATCGGCCGCCAGGTCCTGGCTATCGCGGGCGAGGTAGTGCCGGACGACCCGCGTGGCCACATCACGGAGAGCGGGGTCGTCGACCTCCAGCTCGGCGGGCGAAGACGCGCCGCGCGCAATTGGCGGAGGACCGACGATTGCCGGTGGACCAGCAACGAAGTCGCGGTGCTTGTCGTCGCGCTCGATCGGAACGGCGAGGTAGGTCAGCGATGACCCCACACCAGCAACGACGGTCACGATCCGGCGCCCTGGCCTCATCGGACGGTCGCCGACCGTGGCAGTCCACGTCACGTGCTGCGGCTTGGCGTGCGAAGGCGCGGTCGGTCGCGGCAGATCGACGCCGAACGCTCGCCACGACGGGTCCTCGAGCCCGCCGGACGCTGGCTCCACGGTCAAGAAGGCCCGCAGCGAGTTCGCGGCCAGATCCTCGCCACGCGGCGCGGTCTTTGGCTCGCTCGCCTGCCGCGGCTCGCCGCGCAGAAGCTGCGCGAGGCCGAGGGCACTCAGCACGACCGCGGCCGTGATGCAGGCGATCCGTGGCGCTCGTGCGACGAGCCGCACTAGCCACAGCGGCTTGACCTCGACGCTCGTCATCAGAAGAACTCCGCGGGGAACGCCGGGACGCGAGGCGGAGGCAGAGGGGTCCCGGATCCGGTGAGGCACGCTGAGCAGGAGCCGCCGCTGGCTTCACGGGTTGGGAGCGCCTCAGCCGCGGAGATACTCGCCGCAGATGTCGCTGACGACGGCGTTCCCGGGGACGACGCGGGCGCACGACCACGCCGGCGTACGGCCCTCGGCGCGCCGACGGAATCCTCAGTTCGGACGCCAGCTGGCTCGTCCGAGGCCGCGACCGGTCGTCCGCGATAGTCCGGGCGAAACCCGACGCGAGAAGCGCGATGACGACGAGCGCGGCGAGGGCGGCCGACTTGCGGCCCGGCCGTCTCGGAGTCAACTCAAGCTGGCGCCGACGCTCGGGCGCGATGTCCCTCGCGACATCGCCGGGTAGCGACTCGTCGATGAAGTCGAAGCTGATCTGCCGCCGCGGCTCGAACATGCTCTCCACACGTCCGTGGCGCGACGACCGCAGGCACCCCCTCCCAGGATTTTAAGCGCCCGCGCTGCACCTGGAGACCGGAGATCGGTAGGCCGCCGCCGAGCGCATCGAGCAGTTGGGGGTCATCCATCCGCATGTTGAGCACCCGCGATGCCGGGTAGCACCCGCGGTATGAGCACTCATCGCCAGTCCCATCACGTTCCCCGTGCGCCGGGAAGCCTGGTGCCGCTCCTGACCGTCCTGGCGGCGGCCGCCGCGATCGTTGCCGTCGTCCTGCTGGTGATCGGCGAGCC
>JBBRYL010000094.1:0-10985 GCA_038237685.1 Solirubrobacterales bacterium
GATCGCGATGACGACTGGTCGCGCGCGCCGCTGGAATGGGTGAACGGAACCGGCTGCGATGCCGTGATCCTTCACTACGCTTCGCACGAGCCGCTCGCGTACGCCGCGAGCTGGAACCGGCCGCTCCAACGCACAGATCCGAGCGCCTACGAAGCGACGCTTGACCGCTGGCTCCGCTACTACGCCGAAACTGGCATCGAGATGATCGCCTCCGGGGCGGTCATCCTGCGCCGCCGCAGCGACCGGCCCACTTGGGCCCGCGCGATCGAGGTCCCCGACGCTCCCACCGGGCTGGCCGGCGAGCACGTGCAGCGGCTATTCGCCGCCCACGACGAGCTCGCCGACCTCCCCAGCCCCGAAGCGCTGCTCGACAGGTCGCTGCGACCCGTCGAGGGCCAGCGCCTCGACCAAACGATGATCTACAGGGACGGTGCCTACGCCGCGGACGCTGCTTTCATGCGACGACACCCCGGCGTGGGGGTCGTAACGCGCATTGACCCGCGAGTCATGCCCGTCGTCGTGGGCTGCGACGGCAGACGGCAACTCGGCGAGCTCATCACGCGCGCCACCGACGGACTCGGCCACGAACGGACCGAACTAGCCACACTCTGCTTTGCCACCGTCCACACCGCCTACGAACTCGGACTCCTTCAGCCAGGCCGGGTTTGACAGAGGCCCCTGATCTGCCTGGGAATCGTGGAGTCGCGGTTCTGAAGTGCGTCGGCAAAGGCCCCATGCACGAGGACGACGGCCTTTCTGCCCCGTTTCCTGGGACGCGCAAGGTCTGAGGCCGCACGCAAAGATCTCGAAAACCGTTGTGCGGTTATGCCGTACCGAGGGTTCGAATCCCTCCCCCTCCGCTGTGTTGGGTGAAGTGCTGCGGGTGGCAGACTTTGCCCGGGGCCGCTGCGGTTGGGCGATTTGGGGTATGAGGCCGCGTCCGGCGAAATCGCCCGGTGCGGGGGTTCTTCCCGATCCGCCGCGCCGATCGCACGGATCGACGGCCACGCCGCGTTCTCCTGAGGGTCGCTGTGGTGGCAGACCGCTGGCGCGGGAGGCAGTCGTTACCTACGAAGAGGCAACGTCGTCCCGTCGCACGCGTGCCGCCATCGACCTGCCGCTCGTGGAAGGATGCGCGGATGGCCCTCCCGAAGCCCCGCCCCGCAGGTGTCGCCCTGGTCACCGGCGCCTCCTCGGGCATCGGCGACGCGCTGGCCCGCGAGCTGCGCTCGCGCGGCTACGGCCTGATCGTGGCCGCGCGCCGCGAGGACCGCCTGCAGAAGCTCGCGGACGAGCTGGGCGAGACACATGTGATCGCCTGCGATCTGGCCGACCCCGATGCGCGGGCCGCCTGGTCGAGCGCGTGGAGGAGCTCGATCTGGAGGTGGACATCCTGGTCAACAACGCGGGCTTTGCCACGGGCGGGCCCTACGCCGACAGCGACGCCGACGAGGAGGTAGCCCAGTGCGAATCCTCGTGGAGGCCCCCGTCGCGTTGACCCGGCCTTCCTGCCGAGCATGGTGCGGCGTGGAAGCGGAGCGATCCTCAACGTGGCCTCCACGGCCGGCCTCGGGTCGCTTCCCAACTCCGCCGGCTACTCGGCTGCCAAGCACCACTCACGGGCGTTCTCGGAGTCGCTGCACCACGAGCTTCGAGGCCAGGGCATCGCCGTCACCGCACTGTGTCCCGGCCCCGTCTCCACCGACCTCTGGGAGAACGCCGAGGGCCATCCGATCGAGGCAGCCATCCCCAAGCCGCTCTGGATCGACGCCACCCGGTGCGGGCGCGAGGGCGTTGAGGGACTGGACGCCAACCGCCGCATCGTGGTTCCCGGTCGCGCGCTCCGGGCTGGCTTCGCTGCCCTCCAACACGTCCCGAGCTCGGTGAAGCTGCCCATCACCGAGCGGCTGCTGCGCAAGTAGGCCGGTAGGCGAGAGGCAGTCCCGGCTACTGCACCGGACGTGCTGCTAGACGGGTCCGGCGCCCGCTCCAGGCCGTTCCAGCCCATCGCGGCACGAGCGCCGCAGCGCCAGGCCGAGCACTAGATCCGGTCGCTGTGCGGCGATACCGCGAGCCAGGTAGGCGCCGTAGGAGTGCCCGAGCAGCAGCGCCGGCCCCTCGGCGAGGTGATCGATGAGATCGCCGAGCAGCTTGACCACATCGTCGTTGCAGCCTCGGGTTCGGCCTGCTTGATGAGGTGGCGAATCTGGGAGAGCAGCTCGCCCCGCCAGTCGTCCAGCTGTTCGATGATGGCGTCGATGCTCCCGGAGGAACTCTCAGGCGTGGCGTAGGACATGCCCGAACTCTCTCAGAGCCGGGCCCGCTAGAGCGCGGGCGCGTCCACCTTCCACTGCCCGTCGATCCTCCGAAGGGGAGTACCTCCCCGGGCGCGCCCCGTCCCACGAGCCAACTCGGTCACCGCGGCGGGGACCCGAAGCTCCACCGTGGCCCGGTCACCATGCACCTCGACCTTGGTGATGACCGGATGTCGGAGCGCGGCCAGGACGTCTGCGGGGAGGGAGCCGGCCCCCTCGGCGATGGCGGTCGCGCAGCCGATGTCGCCCGCGTGTCGGCTCACGAGCGCCTGGACCTCCCGCAGGGCCTTCGGTGAGAAGAGCCCACAGGCTGACTCACCGTCGCCTCGCGCGACAGCTTGCGCCTGCTCGCGGATCGCCGCGGCCACGCGTTCTGCCCCGGTCAGCCGCGGTGTCTCGTGGGCCGGCGGGGCCTCCTGCGCGCCTCCGCAACCAGCCGCGGCCGTACACAGCAACAGCGCGATGGCCGCGCGGCGATGCTTCATCTCCTAGACGCCGGTGGTCGCGACGTGTGGCACGGGCGCAATCCTCGCAGGGTAAGTCGCATCAACAAGCTCTAGGAGTGCAAGACGTTCTGGGGCGCTCGCTGCGCGGCCACGGTGTGAGGTGTTTGGCCAACGGTTCGGCATCCCTCGCATAGGTCCACGAGCACTCGGCTGATCTCGGTGCTGTATGGGTAGGACAGGGAAGTCGGGGACGACTGCGCTTTGACCGCAGCTACGGCGCGCCCGCGCTCGTTAGCACAACGGAGGGCTGACCTAGGCGGCCACCTCGGCGGCGGCGCCGGCACTGGTGGCCGTCTCGGGCCGGGGTCGCCGCGGTAGGACGAAGGTCGCCACGAGCAGCCCGACGACGAACATCGCCGCCGAGACGTAGAACGCGGTCGCATACCCGTGCACCTGCGCGGCGGAAGCGAGGCCGGGCTTCGGGTGTGGCTCGAGACATAGCCAGAGGCCGCGTTGGCGAAGACGGTTGACAGCACGGCGGTGCCGATCGCACCGCCGACCTGTTGGCAGGTGTTGACCATCGCCGAGGCGACGCCTGCCTCGTATCGGTCGACGCCGAGTGTGGCGGTGGCAAACGACGGCGCGAAGATGCAGGGCATCCCGATGCCGATCATCAGCAGGCCGGGAAGCACGCTGCCGGCGTAGGTCGAGGACGGGGTCAGCTGGGTGAAGAAGAGGATCATCGACAGCGCGCCGAGGGTCATGCCGGTCATGACGATCGGCCGCGCGCCGACGCGCGGTAGGACCCGTGTCTGCACGTTGGGCGCGACGAGGAAGATCATCGCCGTCATGGGCAGGAAGCCAACCCCGGTCTTCAGCGGCGACCAGCCGAGGTTCTGCTGCATGAAGAACGTGAGGAACAGGAAGACGGCGAAGACGCTCGACCCCGCGATGATGATCGAGGCATACGCGCCGCCGCGGGCGCGGTCCCAGACGATGTGGAGCGGAAGCAGCGGGTTGGCCACGCTTCGCTGGGTCAGCACGAAGCCGACGAGCAGGGCGACGCCGGCGGCGAGCGAGACGATGGTCGTGGGCGCCTGCCAGGAGTCGGTCTCGGCGTGCGAGAAGCCGAACACGATCGCGAACAGCCCGGTGCAGGCGAGCGCGACGCCGATCCAGTCGATCTTCGGGCGCTGCGGTTGGCGCTCGTTGACGAGCAGCCGGAGCGCGGCCAAGGCCGCCGGGATCGCGATCACGAGGTTGACGTAGAGGCACCAGCGCCACGACAGCGCCTCGGTGAGAGCGCCACCGAGCAGCAGGCCGACGGACGCGCCCGCGGTCGCCACGGCCGCGAAGATGCCGAACGCCTTGGGCCGCTCGGGCGAGTCGGCGAAGGTGACGGTGAGCAGCGACAGTGCGGAGGGGGCGAGCAGCGCGCCGAAGACGCCCTGGAGCGCGCGGGCGATCACGAGGACAGCGAAAGATGGCGCGAGACCGCCGATGAAGGACGCCACCGAGAAGCCGATCAAGCCGCCGACGAAGGTCCACTTGCGGCCGAAGAGGTCGCCGATCTTGCCGCCCACGAGCAGCAGGCTGCCGAACGCGAGCGCATAGGCGGTGACCACCCACTGCCGGCTGTCAGTCGAGAAGCCTAGGTCTCTCTGCGCGGAGGGCAGGGCGATGTTGACGATCGTCGCGTCGAGGACGACCATGAGCTGGGCGACGCCGAGCAGCGCGAGCACGGCCCAGCGATTCGGTTCGCGAGGAGTCATCGCTTGAGGTTAGAGAGCGGAGATTTCACGTCCGCTACCGCCCCGCGAGGGTCACGGCTCTCGGCATAACGATCTCCCATCGTGGTCTCAGATCGTCACGGAAAGATCTCGAAAGCCGTTGTGCGGTTATGCCGTACCGAGGGTTCGAATCCCTCCCCCTCCGCTCTGTTGTCGGAAATGCCTGCACGTCGTAGATCCGCCGGCTGCTTCTCGACGCGAATGGCAGGTGGCGCAGAACTTTGGGACCGGCACGGCGTCTGAGTACGAGAGGCGAGCACCCCGCGTGCTCCTCGACACTCCCACAGATTGGAATAGATATGAGCGATGGCAAGTTGGACAATGCGAAGGGCAAGGCCAAGGAGGCCGGGGGGGATCTGACAGGAGACGACTCCCTCAAGAGCGAGGGCAAGGCCGATCAGGCTGCCGGGACCGTCAAGGAGAAGACCGACAAGGCTGTAGACAAGGTCAAGGACGCGCTCGATCGCGGCTAGCGAGGCGGGCTCAGGACCGCGAACCCTATGAGATGGTTGGGCTCGAGCTTCGGCCTGTGGCTATTGCTCGACCCGGCAACGACTGTGGAATCCAAGTCATGTTCGTCAAGCAGCCCTGATGAGACCTAGCTCGTGGAAGCGCAACAGCTTGTCTCGCGTTCTCGATCGTCGTGGTAATTCGGACTGATGATCGGGTCCTGGTGGACGCCGCACGCGCCGGTGATCTCGACGCTTTCGAGGTGCTGGTGCGGCGCCACCAGGCGCCGGTCTACCGGGTGGCGCTGAGGATGGTCGGGAACATCACGGACGCCGAAGATGTGGCCCAGGAAACTTTCGTGCAAGCGTGGCGGTCACTCGCACGTTTCCACGGTGACAGTGCGTTGGCGACGTGGCTGTACAGGATCGCCACCAATCGCTCGCTCGATCTGCTGGCCAAGCGACGCCCCTCTGTTGAGCTCGACGAGTCCCGTGGCGATCCAGATCTTGACCCTGCGGCGGTGCTCGCGCGCCGTGAGCGCACGACCGGGGTGATGGACGCGGTGCGGGCCCTGCCTGCCGACCAGCGCGCGGCGCTCGTGCTGCGCGAGTTCGAAGGTCTGTCCTATGAACAGATCGGCGATGTGCTCGGCATCTCCCTGCCGGCCGTCAAAGGAAGAATTCACCGCGCTCGGCTCGCGCTGATCGCAAGCACGGCGGAGGAGGTATGAGCGACGACCGCCTCGCTCTTGCGTGTGGTGTCCGGCTTGACGATCTGACCCGCCAAGTGTTCGACGGGGTCGCGCCCGGCGACGCGAACCATCAGCGCGCTTGTCGTCACTGTGACGCCGCCCTGGATCACATCCGAGCATTGGCGGCCGAGATGAACCGGGCTGCGTCGACGCCGGTCGTGGTTCCTCCGGGCCTTCTACGACGGGTGATGGCGAGGCTGCGTGCGGCGCCGGCGTTGCTGACGGTCACGGTGGGCGAGCGCGGTATCACCGAGGTGGGAACCGGTGTGGTCGCCCGGATCGCGCGCGACGCAGCGATCGCGGTCACCGGTGTCGAGTTCGCGTCGGCGCTGCCCAGCGAGCGTGCGTCCAGTGCGATGCCGGGACTGCGGGTGAGGTTGGTGGTGTCCTATGGGCCGTCGTTGCCCGCACTTGCGGAATCCGTGCGCGACGCCGTGCGACACGCCACCGCTCGCCACACGGGGGTGCGGCTCGATCGCATCGACGTGTCGATCGACGATCTCGTCTAGCACCACGGAACTTTCCCGCGGCGGCCGCGTCCAACGTAAGAGATTCAGAACTACGACGTAGTGGAGGAACAGATGGCTGAGACCCAAAGCCCGAGTAGCGGTCAGAGCACGTCGGGCACCGGCAGCGGATCAACCGACGTGACGCGTGGAAGCGAGCCGCTCGCGACCGACAAGGGCCAGACCACCATCGCCGACACGGTGGTGACCAAGGTGGCCGGTCTGGCCGCGCGTGAGGTACCGGGGGTACACGATCTCGGTGGCGGCGCCACCCGCGCCATCGGAAACGTCACACAGCGCGTCGGGATCGGCGATCAGCGCACCCAGGGAGTCTCCGTTGAGGTGGGCGAGCGAGAGGCGGCTGTCGACCTGACGCTGACGATCGAGTACGGCGAGAGCATCCCCCAGGTCGCCGAGGCGGTGCGCGAGCAGATCGTCAAGCGGGTCGAGGGCATCACCGGCCTGTCGGTCACAGAGGTCAACATCGCCGTCAACGACCTCTACTTCCCCGGCGACGACGAGGAGGACTCCGAGGGTGCCGAGCCCCGCGTCTCCTAGGGACCCCGCCGGCGTGACCGACGATGCCACGCGCCGGGTTACGATGGCGCGCGCCGCGGAGTCAGCGATAGCCGCCGTAGATCAGGTGCGTCCGACCGTGGGAGCTCTAGGACGGTGGCGCACCCTGGACGGCGATCGCTGGCTGGACGGCATAGTCGCGATCGAAGGTGGCGACGGTCGCGTCGAACTCGTGCTGCATCTCGACGCGGTGTGGCCCCCGCCGCGGCTCACAGAGCTCGCCGACGAGGTTCGGCTAGGTATCGCGCCGTCCTCTGTAAACGGGGCGCTGGGTGATGTGAGGGTGTTCTTCCACGATGTGGTCTTGCCTGGCGCGCCGGTGGGTGCCAGATGATCGTGCTGCTGCGCGGTCTCGCCCGACTCGTGGGGTTTGTGCTGGCCGTGCTGCTTGCGGTGGGCGGGCTCGCCGCCGTGGTCTTCAGCGTCCAGGGTGGGGAGTCGACGCTCAGCCTGCCCAAGCTGGCCGAGTTGACCCGCCTTTCGGACCTACGCGGGTCCGTCGGCACCCTCCTGCTTGGCCTCGAAGCCAGTGGCGCCGTGGCCCAGGCGAGTGCTCTGGCGGGCGTGGGTGGGGTCGTGGTCGGGCTGGCTCTGCTGATCGGCACGCTGGTCGGGCGGAGCGAGCGCCTGGTGCTGATCGCCCGCGGCGACGGTGGGCGGCTCGCGGTTCGACGTCGCGCGCTCGCTCAGATCGCGGTCGCACTGGTCGAGCAGTCGCGAGAGTCGGTGCGAGCCAAGGTCTCCGTGCGCGCCAGGCGGCGGGGCACTGGTGGCCGAATGCGAGTCACCAGCTTTCATCCCGACAGGGTCAGCGAGCAGGCGGCCTCCGAGGCGGCCAGCAGGCAACTCGCGCCGCTCGCCGAGGCCCTGTCGCTGCGGGTGCGCACACGTGGGAGTCAGCCACGTCGCGGGCGCAGTCGGGTCGCCTGATGCTGCGCCAGCGCCTCACGCTGAAGGGCACGCCGCTCGCCGACGTCGTCTCGCGGGTGTTGGTGGTCCTGCTCGCGCTCGGCTTGATCTGGTACGGGGCGATGCTCGTTGCGCTGGCGTTCAAGGTCTCGTCAGAGATGGTGAACACGTTGTCTGGATATCGCGACGCCTACGACTATCTCGCGGGGCTGAAGCCCGGCGACTTCGATGGCTCCACGAGGCTGGCAATCGCGGCCGCCGGGCTGATCTGCGCCGGCCTGTTCGGGTCGCTTGCCTGGCGCTTGTTGCCGCGACCTCACTGGAGCCGGACCGCGCTACGTCTGCGCGACGAGGCCGACGGCACCGTCGAGGTCGCGCCCCGAGCGGTCGAGCGCGCGGCCGAGCTGGGAGCACTCCAGACACCGTCGATCACCGCAGCCCGAGCGCGTCTCACCCAAGAGGAGGTCACGCTCGATGTGGGCGTCGGCAGCGCCTCGTTGCCGGTGGCCGACACGCTTTCAGATGCCCAGGCCCGCGCCCGCGCGGCGCTTGCGCAGCACCAGCTGCCAACCCTGCCGGTGAGCGTCACGCTCGCTCAATTCGACCGAAAAAACCGAAGGGAACTTCAATGAATGACAACCGCAGATTCGCCGCGGCGGCAGGCTTTGCCTTCGCTGCCGCCTGGATCGGCTTCAACCTCGGCTACGCGCTGCTGTGCGTGATCGGCGCGCTGGTCTTCTACGCCGCCGCGAGCGTCCTCGAAGGCGACATCGACCTCGGCGAGCTTCAAGACCGGCTCGCCCCAGATCGCGAAAGCTATCCGTCCACCCCTGCGCGCCCCCCAAGGCGGGCGCGCGTCCAGTGAGGCTCACCAAGTGCAGCTCTACCCGGGTTGGAGTCCGTGCAGGGCCGCGTCGATCAGGGAGTCGATGAACGGAGCGGTAAGCGCGCCGCCGGTTACCAGCTGGCGCTGGGTAAGCGGACCGACGAGGAGGTCCAGGGCGAGGTCGAGGTCACAGTCAGCCCGCAGCTCCCCGCGCTCTACCCCCCGTCTGAGGATGGTCTTGACCATCTCCCGACGTGGACCGATCAACTGCTGGTACGACGACGCGAAGCTAGAACTGTGGGCTGCGGCTTGCAGGAGGTCGGCGTGCAGGCGCCGGTTGCGCGGCTTGCCCATCTCCATGGCCACGCCACCTAGGTAGGTGGTCAGGTCGTCTTTGATCGACCCTAGGTCCGGTGCTGGGAAGCGCTCGGCGATCTGCGCGACCGCCGCTATGACGAGCGCGTCACGCGTTGGCCAACGGCGGTAGATCGTCGTCTTGCCGACCCCAGCCGCAGCTGCGACCCTCGCTGATGGTGAAACCCCTCATTCCGTGTCGAGCCAGCAGTCGGTCGCTTCGTTCAGGATCACCCGGTCGTGACAAGGGTTCCGTGGGCGGCCGCCACGGGAATGTCCAGACGCGCCGGGGCCGTCGGAATGTTTGGGTTTCGAAACTCGGGGACCTCATAGCTGGCGCGAGCACCGGCCTCGGTCGCCGCCACGACCGAGGCCACCAGCTCGCTAGTAGTAGTGGCGCCGACCTCCGACTGCCCTTCCCATCATGCCGAGCACTTCCAGGATGATGCCGACCACGATGAGGATGACGCCGATGGTGAACAAGATGCTGAGGCTCTTGACGAGCACCGCAACGATAAGCAAAAGGACTCCTAGAACAATCACGAGATCTCCTGACCTTTGGGGGCGGAACGACTTAGAAACGCAGCGAGGCGGCAAAGGTTCGTCAATTACTCGATGCGCCCCCTCATCGTGCGCCAGGGGCCGGACAGGTTCCCGGGAGCCACCCGTCCGAGCCGAATCTCAGTGAACAGGGGGTGTTCTCAGAGGGGGCCGATTCACCATCGCCCCCAGCAGCAAGAACTCTGATCGCTGAACTCAGAGAATGTCCGCGGCCGCCGCCGCGTAGGCAGCGGCGCGTGGGCCGGACTGCTCAACACCCACGCGTGGGTCGACCGCGACGCGGGCATCACCGGCGCGATCTACACGCCGTTCTTGCCGTTCGTGCCGGAGGAGGCGATGCAGATGTACGCGGACTTCGAGGAAGCGTTGTACGCGAGCCGCTAGGGCGCGGCCCGCGCACAGGTCTCCTACGGCGAGGGGACGATTCGCAGCCACGGCCGCGGAGCGTCCCAGCCGTCGGGGTAGGTCTCCTTGGCCTGCTCGTCTGAGACCGAGCCGGCGATGATCACATCGTCGCCCTGCTCCCACTGGGCCGGGGTGGCCACAGCGTTGCTGGCGGTCAGCTGCAGCGAGTCGATCACCCGCAGCACCTCGTCGAAGTTGCGGCCTGTGGTCATCGGGTAGATCAACACGAGCTTGATCTTCTTGTCCGGCCCGATCACGAACACGTTGCGTAGCGTGCCGTTCTGGGCGGGCGTGCGCTGGGTGGGGTCACCCTCGACGTCCTCGGGCAACATGCCATAGAGCTTCGACACGTTGAAGTCGCTGTCGGCGATCAGCGGATAGTTCGGAGCGGTTCCCTGGGTCTCTTCGATGTCCTTGGCCCACTGCTCGTGGTTCTCGAGCGGATCGACCGACAGCCCGATGATCTTGGTGTCGCGCTTGTCGAACTCCGGCTTGATGCTGGCCATGTAGCCGAGCTCGGTGGTGCAGACCGGTGTGAAGTTGCGCGGGTGGGAGAACAGGACCGTCCAGCTGTCGCCGATCCAGTCGTGGAAGTTGATGCGGCCTTCGGTGGTGTCGACATCGAAGTCCGGAGCGGTGTCGCCGATGGTCAGCGCCATGGGGTCTCCTTCAGGGTCAGATGATGGTCGCCCACGAATTTAACGCAAAGCCGACAGACATTGACAGTTTTGCGATCGAGGCCGTCAGTGATCGGTGAGCCCCATGATCAGCTGCGTCGTCTCGAGGGGTACGTCGAGCTGCGGGCAGTGGCCGCTGCCGTCGAGCCCGCATCGTCCATCGCCTGCTCGACGCCGTCGGCCAGGTCGGCCCGGGTCAGGCGCCAAACGGTGTGTCGTCCAGCTCGGCTCGCAACTCGGCCAGCGAGCCGAAGACCGCCACGGCGCCTGCATCCTCTAGCTCCGCGCGCGAGAAGCCGCCCGTCATCAGGGCGACCGTCTCGACGCCGGCCTGCTTTGCGGCCTCGATGTCCCACGTGGTGTCGCCGAGCATCACCGCCTTGGCGTCGCCGCCCTTCTCCTTGGCCGCCTTGACCAGA
>JBBRYL010000095.1:0-10938 GCA_038237685.1 Solirubrobacterales bacterium
AACAACGGTCGTGGCGCTGGGTCACCCCCGGCGCGGTGGCGGGCGTGCTGCTCTGGCTGCTCGCCTCGATCGGGTTCTCGACCTACATCTCGAGCGTCGCCGACGTCGGCGCAATCTACGGCACGTTCGCGGGCGCCATCGGTGGCACCGCAGTGCGTTTCTCGGCCTACGTGACGCCCCAGACAACCTCGAGCCAGGCTGCGGATGCAAGCTGCCCCGTCCTCGACCTCGTCGTCGGTCCGCTGAACGTGCAGTTGCTGGGCCTGGTGGTCAATCTCCAGCGGGTTCACCTCGCGATCACTGCGGTACGCAGCGAGGGCAAGGTGGGGGACCTGTTCTGCGGGCTCGCCAACCGCTGAAACAGCTCCTCGCGACGTCCCGAAGCAGGCCGTTTAGTGGCGCCGACCGGCCGCCTAGCCAGTCGGCGCCACTCCCGGATCAGGCCTTCCTGACGATGGGCGCGGGTGGTTTCGAACCACCGGCCTCTCGCGTGTGAAGCGTTTCCTCTCTCCTATTTGAGGCCGGAAAGCACCTGCAAAGCGGCGGTTCTGGTCCCAAACTGGGTGCGAATTGAAGCCGTTCCTTCGGCCCTGATCCGCTGCGTTTGAGACAACGAATGAGACAACGGACCCCCGAGGTCGCGGGTCTTCGTGGCGCCCGCGTGCAGGAGCGCGTCAGCCTTCGTGCCCGCTGCCGCGGTCGAACTGGCGCACGCCTGGCGTGCTGGCGGCGCTTAGCCCTTCCAGCCGAGTCGCGGGGAGCAGCAGCCAGGAGGTGGTGCGGTCTGCCGCGCATGCCTCGCCGACCGCCTCCCAGGTGGGGTTGATTACCCGTCCGATCACGTGGTTGAGGTTCAACTCGGCGAGCGCATCGAAGATCTGGCGCAGGGTCAGCTGCCCGTCCAGGTGGGCGCGCGCCCGGTTGCGCACGCCTCGGATCAGCTTCAGCGCGTCGCGATCGATGTGGTCCACCGACCGGCGCAGCGCCGGACCGCCTGCGAAGTCGCCGGCTTCGAGGATCTCCAGCAGCGACGGCGACCGCTGCTCGCTCGCGCCCACTTCGTCGCCGTACACGCCCTCGATGAGGTTGACGGCGTCCATTACGGCCATGCTCTTGAGCAGGAACTGGCAGCCGATGTCGTCACCGACCCGGTTGAGCAGGGCGACGCAGTGCTCGAGGGTGTCCCGCACGCTCACGAGGACCGACATCCGAACCTGCACGGGATGGCCGGGGATGATGCTCAACTCTCCTCGCGTGAGGGCGAGCGCGTCAGTGCTGAAGCGGGCGCCGTCGCCGGTCGCATCCCCACCGTGCAGGCGGGAGGCGATCTGCTGGTCGGTCTCCGCCTCCCATGGCCGCACCGCACCTCCGAGGTTGGGGTGGGCGGCGACGATCTCGGCGAACGACTCTTCGGCGGCCGTCACAAACCAGCCGAGCGTGTCGCTGTCGATCTCGTTCCACGCGTCGATCAGGACGTCGAGCTCGAGGTCGTCACGGTGGGCGCCGAGGTCGTCCCGGATCCGGCTGTGGTAGCGGTCGTAGTCGCTGCGCAGGGCCCGCACCTTGCGCCGCAGCCGTCCCACCTGCGCGGGTGTGAGGCCGGGGCGGCGAAGGAGCATGTATGCCACGTCGACGTACTGCGGAACGAACACGAGCACCATCCTTCCGACGATTCGGCGGCGATGGTCGTCGCGGATCTCCGCGGCCATCCAGCGCGCCAGGCGCATCATCCGGATGCAGTAGCTGGCCTTATCGACGAGGTCCTTGAGCGTCACCCCGTCTTCGTTAGCAGGCGCTGATGCTCCCGCCGGCGGCGGCGGGGATTGAAGGTCGCTGAGAGCGGCTCTCGTCGCCCGCGGCCAGGCACGCCCGCCTGTACGGGGCTCCGACCCAAGCTGGCGATCATCCCGCTCAGCCCGCCACACAGGGCGAGCGTGGTACGGCCAGTCATTCGCCCCGGGGCTGTTAGCCGGCTCCCGCCTGTGGCCCTCAGTCCGGTGGCGTGTCGATCAGCTTCGTCGGCCGGTCGACCGCGAACGCCCGCTCGCGCAGTTCGAGGTCGGGCCAAGGCCCCGGGAACCGCGCCTCGGCCCGCCGCCGGGTGCTCTCTGCGACGGCGTCGGCGGCCGTGGCGAGGATGACGCCGCGTGCCTGGAGCAACACGGCCACCTGCGCTAGCCGCTCCAGCCTGGCGGTCTCCTTGCGCCCGCGACCGTAGTGGGCGTCGGTGAATGCCTCGCCCAGCCACAGCTGGCCATCCTCCACCACGACGAAGTCGAGCTCGGTCTTGACCTGGCCGGGATCGACCAGCTCCAGCTCGGTCAGCGCCTCGTAGGTCCGCTCGAGGCCGTGGAAGCGCTCGTACACGGTCAGGGCGGGCAGGTCGCCACGGTGGCGCAGGAACTGGAACAGCACCTCGTCCAGCCGGTAGCGCCACCGCGGCTCGGGATCGCCGAGCCAGTGGCCCGGGCGGGGGCGTTGCTCGAGCGAGCAGCGCGAACAGCGGAACGCCGGATCGCTCTCGCGTGCGGAGTACCAGTCGGCGTGGCGGCAGCGCTCGCATTTGAGCACCAGCCCGCGGGCCAGCACGCGACGCGACTCCAGCCGGTTCAGCAGCGCCGGCCCGTCGGCCACCAGCTCGCGGATATCCTCCAGCGACAGGTACCGCCGCCGACCCCCTGACAGCGCGATCCCGGGCGCGGCCTCGTCGCGGTCCTGGTAGGCCCGCAGCAGCGCGGCCACGCCGTCGTCCCGCAGCTGGGCGCACAGCGCGCCGAAGCCGCCGAACAGCTTGCTGGCGCCCGTGGCGAACTGGCCCTTGTCCGACAGCTCACAACCCCAGCCGGCCGGAGCCGCCATCGCCCGCACCTGCTCGAGCAACGTCAACCGGCTCAGCCGCGGGTGTTGGAGCTGGTGGCGCACCGGCGTGTCGTCGACGATGAACGGGGAGGGAGCGATGTACGCGATCCCTCCCCGGGTGACCCGTGCTTCGGTGGTCGTCAGCCCGTCCGCGGCCGCTACCGCGATCGCCGGATGGCGCGCCGGCGACCAGCCCGTCACCGCCACCTCGGCGATCCAGCGGACGTCGCCCGGACGTTTGCCCTCGGCCTCCGGCAGTGGCGTCGGCAGCCGTGGCGTGCGGCCGTCGGTGAGCACGACCTGCTGGGGGAGGCGCACCGTATCGGGCGCGACCAGCACCGCCGGCCTGGCCGGGAGCACCTCGCGCCAGCCCACCAGCACGACCGGGATGTCCCGGCTGCTGGCGGCCGGCAATCCCTGCGCGAACTTCGCCGCGGCCGCGTCGTCGGTCGCCGACGTGATCGCCAGCGACAGCCCGAGCCGCCGCGCCCTGTATTCCACCCCTTTTCGGACGAGATCGAGCTTGCCCTTGGTGTCGAGCAGCCCCGTCGGCACCCAGCGCGCGAACACGCCGGCCCTGCGTAGCGCGTAGGCCAGCGCGAAGTCACGCGGGCGGTCGCCCACCACCAGCGTGAGCGGGGACCGCGCGAGCCCCCGCGGCCCCGACCAGGCCAGCCCGTGGCTGGCGAGATCGAACGGCGCCCGTCCCTCGCGGCGGGTGTCGCGGAATACCGACCGCAGCACAGCGCCCACGGCGGGCTCGGACTGCTCGGAGCGCGCGATCCCGCGCTCGTCGCACTCCTGGCGCATCCTCGGTGACAGCAGACCGGTCTCGGCGGCCACCAGCAGCCGCGCCGCGGGGTCGTCCGAAGGGGCGATGTCCAGCACGTCGCCGGGCAGGGTTCCCAGCGCACACAGCTCGGTCATCGGATACGAGCTGTGGCTGCCGGTCATCCATCCCGGCACGTGCGCCGCGACCCCGTGGTGCAGCGGCGAGCCCCTCGCGGCGAGCAGCGTGGCCAGCTCGGCCGGGATCTCCATGTCGGCCAGCGGCTCGGCCAGCGCCGAGTCGACTGCGTGCTGCACGTCGTCGTCGACCAGGCCCTCCAGGCCCGCCTGCAGCCGCCCCTGCCACTCGTCGAACCGCGCGCGGTCGAGCTGCTGGAGGTCGTGCTGCGAGGGGCAGTAGGCCGCCCAGCCGTCGGGGTCGAGCAGATCGACCAGGGCACAAAGCAGCTCGTCCTCGGCGTCGGCGCCCTCAAGCGGATAGACGAAGTTGGCCACGCCACCCCACACCCGTGTCTGCGCGGACAGCGCGGCGGCGAACATCGCCTCCCAGGCGAACCCTTCGATCTCGGGCACCAGCACCCCGACCCGCACCGGCCGCGCGAGCAGCGACACCTCCGCGTGGTCGTGTGGATCGGGCACGCGCCCACGCTAGACCAGACCGCGCCACCGGCCGGACCGCATTCCGATCCAGGCGCCGGAACATCTGCGAGGGTTGCCCCCGTGGATTGCGGCGCGACAGCCGTCGACATTGTGATCGCGGCGGCCACGATCGCCGCCGTCACGGTGGCGCTCGGGACCTCGATCTGGGCGGCTAAGGCCCAACGCCGCGGGCTGCAGGTCGACGGACGCCGCGCGGCCGCGTTGGAGATCGCCGCCTGGGCCCAGACCGCCGAGAGCGGCGTCCTGGCCTGGCACGACCCCGACAACTGGATCGTGACCGAGGACATCGAGTACGGCGAGGAGACCGGCATCATGCCCGGCGACATCCTTCCCCCCAGCCAGGGCCGCATGGGCCCCTCGCTGGAGGCCGCGATCGAACAATTCGACTCCGTCCGCGGCCAGGCCCGGCTCGCCTTCGGCCCCCGCCACGAGGTGACCACTCGCGTGAACGAACTCATCGACGCCACCCAGAACGTCGCCGACCGCGGCGTCATCTACGCCGAGGACGACCAGCCCACACCTCGCGACTACGTCGACAAGACGTTCCTGCCCCTCGCCCGCGACCTGTTCGAGGCCCTCGGCGAAGCCGTCGAGCTGCGCGACAAGGACGAACAGGTGGCCCGCAGCGGCGTCAAGGCAATCGACAACCAGCCACGGCCCGGCGCCGGCTGACCAGACCATGTGGCGACGACGCCCCGAACCCGAACCCCAAACCGGACCCCCGGCCGCCGCGGACCCCGACGCTCCCGCGTCCCGCCTGACCAGCCGGCCGGCGTTCGCGCTGCTCACCGCCCCCGGCCACGCCAGCCGCCACCTCCCCGGCAGCGACGCGGGCGACGCCCAGCAGGTGGCCGCCGCCGCGCTCGCCTCACTGACCGGGGAGGGGCAAGCTGCCCTCGGCCCCGCCACCGCCGTCGACGGCGCCTACGGGCGCGGCGCAGCAGGGTGGGTGCCAGTCGTGGAGTGGACGGCGGCGACCGGGCTCACCGGGATCGTGGGCGCCGCCGCCTGGGAGCTGGTCAAACGCGCAGCCACCGCCCTCGCGGAGCTACACGAGCGGCTGGAGCACGAACAGGTCGACCTGCTCGTCTCGCGCGGTGCCGCCGCGCTCCTGGCCACCGCCTACCTGGCAGGGCGGCTGGGGGAGGGGACGATGATCGACATCGAGGCGGTCGTTGAGCCGTCCGCGCTGGCCGGCGCCACGCTCACCGAGATCAACTACGTCGGCGTCGAGCCGTGGCTCGTGACCGCCGTCGATCACACGAACGCGCGCCGGTTCTACGTCGTCGTCGCCCCCGACGGCCGCGTGCTGAACTCAATGACGGTGCCGCTCCAGTCCGGCGAGAACCTATACCTCCCCAGCTATTGACCCCGTCGCTGCCCCACTATCTCGGCCGTGGCTGGAGGGGGTGTCGCGGCGGCTGTCGCTGCGCCAAGCCGCCAAAGAAGCTTTCCGCCGTTTGGAAGTCGGTCAGGAACCGCTCACGCTCAGGCTGAAGCCAGGTCTTCTCGAGCAGGTGATCGCGGCGCATCGCAGGCTCCTGGAGGATGTCCTCGCGCTCGATCCAGTACGGCGGCTCGGTAACGCGCTCGAGGCCAAAGTCGGTTAGCGCCCACTGCTCTGACAGCAGCTCGATCACCGCGCTGAGGGTGTCTTCGCCCCGGTCGTTGCGGCGCTTGTCGATAACGAGCTAGGGTCTTGATCAGCCAGCCGAAGATGTGCTCCGCGTCGAGGATCTCGTTCCCGGGGTAGCTGCCTTGCTCCTGCCACGATTGCGACAGCGCCTCCACCAGGTCCGGCACCGACCTGCCGGGCTGCCAGATCACGCTCACGCCCAGCGCGTCGCCCGAGGCGTCCTCGACGTCAACCCAGATCGTCGGCGTCGCCGGACCGTCGCTCTCGTGTAGATCCCTCCTGCTGAACTTCAGCCGGTTCCACGTGTGTGGCAGCTGCACCCGCACGCCGTGTCTGCTCAGCCCCTGCAGGTCCTGGGCGCGATCGAACAGCTGGCACACGTTCTCGAAGGACACATCTGCCAGCGCCGCCGCGACGTCTTCGTCGTCGTCCCGCCGTCGGGCCTCAAACCGCTCATCGGTCTGTGCCCGCAGCTGACCGAGCGCATCGTCCACGGCGGCCACCTCACGGCGCACCTCGCCGAGCTGGGCCGACGTGCGCTCCTCCGCCTCGACCGCACGCTGTTGGAGCAGCCGCTCGATCCACAGCAGGGGCAGCACCTAGGAACAGCACGACGCCGACGTTCTGCAGCAGCGTCGACAGGTACGGCTGGCTGCTCTCCAGCGCCCACCCCCCGCCGATCGCGAAGGCGCCTGCGACCGTCACCCCGATCCCGATCAGCTTCCGGCTCTCGTCCGCCATCGCCGTTCACGTTATTCGTCAGCGGGGGCAGCTGGCCGCACCGAACCCTCCCCTCATGATCGCGCGACTGGCTGCGCTCAGCAACACTCGGCCGCGACGCATCCGAGGTCCAGGACTTAGCTGGCGGGGACGACGACCTCGACGGGCAGCTCGAGCTGGGTGGCGATCGGGGTGTAGAGGTCGACGCCGACCTCGCTGGTCGTGAGGGACACCAGCAGGGCGTAGCGGACCTGCCTGTCGGCCCTGTCGGCCTTACGGGAGTTCTTCCACCAGCCGCCAACGGGGTGGACTGCGAGGTAGCCGGCTTCTGCGAGGTCTGCGCCCGAGCCCTCCCAGATGTCCTGGTGCAGCGAGCCGACGTTGCGTTGATTTGGCCCGATGAGCCATTGGTCCTGCGATGCCTGCCCGCGGGAGCCTTCTTCTTCTCGCTGGGCGGCGTAGTTGAGCCGCCGGACGAACTCGTCGGGGGTCTCGGTTGGTCGCTTGAGCTCGAAGCGCAGCCCGTGCGAGGGGTAGCTGTACCGTCGTCGCCACCCTCTCCTCGAGGCCGCTGGCTCGATGAAGTAGGACAGGGTGACCCGCACCGACACGTCGGCGGCCCCGAGGCCGCGCAGGACCTCGACCGGCCATGGCAACTCGTGGAGCCGAAACCGCCGCGCCAGGAAGTCCTTGCCCTCGAACGGGCTGAAGGTGTCCTGGGTGACCATCGTCACCGCTTGCGCGGTGGAGCCGAAGACATTCTCCTCGCGCGGGACGCCCCACCCGTATCGGCGCAGGAGCGAGAGCCGCTCGGTCTTGCTGGTGGCGCCGTCGATGCTGGTTCGCATGGGGGGCGTCCAGTTGGCCTGGTGGGTCAGCAGGCCGCGCACCGTCTCGGGCCAGTAGTCGGGGTAGTAGGCGTGCGCCATGGCTGCGAGGCGCGCCGCTTGCGCGGTGGCGGCGCTGCTGGCGTTGGTCGAGCTGAGGGCGACGTCGTCCCGTGCGTCGGTGGTTCGCAGCGAGACGACTGGGTGATCCATGACGAAGTCGGCCGAGCCGTCGGTGAGCACGTTGCCGGCCTCCATGCAAATGTCCGGCTTGATCGGCCACGTCCTTGCCCCGAACATGACCGAGGTCCGCGAGTGAGGCGACAGGCGCCCTTTCCCGGCCAGCGCAGACCAGCCGTTGAAGCTGGGGTCGGTGGGGGAGGAGTCGAGTTCGGTGAACCCGCCGACGGTCAGGGCGTTCCAGGCGTGGGCCGGGTCCTCAACGGCGGCCAGGTCGCACTCCGCTTCGTAGTCGACGTGCATCTGCGAGTAGCTGAGGTTGCCGGTGGCCACGACGAACAGCCGCGCCTGGTCCATCTCGGGCGCTCCCAGCAGTTCGATCCCGTCGTCGGACGCGGCGATGTTCACTCCGGCGGCCAGCGCGTCGACCGAGGCCGACCACAGCGACGGCTCCCCGGGGTCGCGGTCGGGGGGCGCACTGATCGGCATGCAGAACACCCGCCTCCGCGTGACGGTGGCTTCGGGAAGGCTGACGGCCTGCGCGGTCACGAGGCCGTACGCCTCACTGTCGTGTTGCCTCGAGTCGGGCAGCATCTTCACCGATTCCAGCCGGTGATAGAGCGTGACCGCATCGCCCGAGAGCAGCAGCGGCTCCAGCGATCCGTATAGGCCCAGGCCGGCCATCTGCGTGCCGTGGTTCTGGCGGTCGTCGGTAGTGCCGACGACCGTGTGGACATCTTCGGCCGCGAGCGACCCGGTCAGGAGGGCGTGGCTCTGTCGAACCCCGGTATCGAGGTGGCAGACGACCGGCGCTACGGCCGCGTCGGCGGTCTGCAGGCGGCCGAGCAGATCCTCGGCCAGCTCGTCACGGTCCTCGCGCGTGAGGTCTTCGATCGTGTCCGCGAACTCGGGCCGGCGGATCTCGGTGACCGGCACGGAGGTGAACGGAACCCGTCCGAGCTCGGCCCAGTCCCCATGGACCCAGCTGACAGTGCGCTCGTTGAGGCGCAGCACGCGGTCCGCGAGGCGCAGCTCGTTGTGGGCTACATAGGCCTCGAGGCGCTCGACGCTGCCCGCGCCCGGGGTGAGCCAGATCTCCCACCAGCCGCTCTCACCCGGCGTCGGGCGTCCCGAGGATTGCCACAGGTCGTCAATGACCGCCTCGCGGATGCGCCCGATGTTCGCGACCAGCGCACGGTTTCGGGGATGCTCGTTCGGAGTCTGCTTGTTGATGTAGTCCTCGAACAGGCGCAGGAAGCGCTCGCGGTAGGCGTCGCTGATCCACACAGTCGCCCGCTCGGGCAGATCGTCCGTCGCGGGCGCCACCGAGAGCAAGGTCCACAGTGGACGCTTCGGTTGGGTCGTGTGCGCCGACAGCCGGTCGAGCGATTCGAGCTTGAGCGGATAGGTGGCATCCGCGCCTTCGAGGACGACCACGACGCCGATCGCCCGCAACTCCGCTAGGGAATCGGGAAGCGCCTCGCGGTCCTGGTCGGCGGACTCGATGCCGTCGCGCAGGGCCCCGAGCATCGCTTGGCCGTGCGTTCGCGATTCGACATCGCGGATCTTGGGATCGCCCCCTCCGACCCGGCTGAACTCTCTGCTCTCGACCCGCTCGCGCACATAGACGTGTGCGAGGCGGTCACCTCGCTCAGCTGCCACGGGACGCTGCGCGCCGTGCCTCGAGTGCGGCCTTCAGGTCGCGGGCCTCGACACGGTGCCGCTCATCAAGGAGGACGCGCTTTGCCGCCATCTCGGCAGCTATGACGAGGTCGGCGTGGCTTAGCCCGTCTGTGGTCTTGGCGAGGCGGTCCCACCGGATCCCCTTCGCGAGCGGGCCCAGGCGCGATCGCATCACCGTCGCTGCCTCGGTGGCGCTCGGCAGCCCGTAGTCGAGGACCATGTCGAAACGACGAAACAGCGCCCGGTCGAGGATCGCCTTGTGGTTGGTGGCTGCGATGACGACGCTCTCCGCGCTGGCGTTCTCGAGGAACACGAGAAAGCTGTTCAGGATCCGACGCGCCTCACCGACGTCGTTGCCGGCGCGATCGCCCCCGAGCGCGTCGAACTCATCGAATAGGTAGACGGCGCGCTGCTCTGCCGCGGCGTCGAAGAGGACACGGAGCTTGCTCGCGGTCTCGCCCAGGAACTTGCTGAGCAGGCTGTCCAGCCTGACGGTCAGCAGCGGGAGCGACAGTTCGTGGGCCAGGACGGCCGCGGTGAAGGTCTTGCCGGTGCCTGGCGGTCCCTCGAACAGCAGCCGGTGTGCCGGGTTGAAACCACGATCCATTAGCACCCGCCGCTGGCGCTGCTCGGTGAGGATGTCTCGCACCTGGGAGAGCAGCGCCTCCGGCGCCACTAGGTCCTGGAGGGTGACCTGCGGGAACGACGCCGACACGAGGTCCGCAAGATCGCCGCGCGGCTGGGCGATGGCGGTTACCGACGGTGCTCGGGCGACCGGATCACGCCGTGCCGCCTCGACCACCTCCTTGAGGTCCTGGGCCAGCCGGGTGTGGCCCCGCCGCGCCTCCTGGGCCGCGACCTGGAGCGCGACGGCGTAGAACGACTCCTCGTCGCCGGAAGCGTGACTCCGAACTAGCGCCTTGATGTGCTCGCCAGAGCCGGCCACTTCTCACCCCTCGATAGATCCTTGCTGGTAGTCGCACCACCGTAGCGCCGCTCTCGGTCGCCGGCACGGCGTAACCACCACCTCCGGATTTCGGCTTCATCGCGGCCAATCCTGCCCGCCGTGACCGTTCGCTGACCCCCCATAGTCCGGGAGAGCGTACCCGGCGCAGCTAGTCGACCTGTGCGAGGGCGCGCTTGAGGCAACCTGTAGGAACATGCGCCCGTTACCGGGTCGCTTTTCGGTGCTTCGGTGCATCCAACTTCGGGGTTGGTGTGGGGGTCACGTTGGGATCGCGCAGTGCTCGCAGCCACGTTCGGCGACAGCCTCGGCCACCCTCGCCTCGTGGGTGCCTTTATCGCCAAGTATCGGGCGCGCCGTGCGCCGGCTGACAAGCCGTCGTGCACCGCGCGAGAAGTCGCCGCTACGCAATGCCTTCGGGTCCCGAGGGTGATGTGGCACCAGTGCGTGGCCGCCGATTGAGACACCAAACGAGACAAGTGTCAAGCACGGTCGAAAAGTGGACCACTTTCAACGGTTGAAAAGTGCCCCACCTCAGGTGAGGTAGGCCCGTCTGCGTAGCGGAGCCCGTAGGGCGGAGCGGAGCAGGCGGGGCGGCTCAGTTAGCTGGCGGGGCGGCG
>JBBRYL010000096.1:0-10904 GCA_038237685.1 Solirubrobacterales bacterium
CGCGTGCCGCCCTGATCACCGTCGAGCCCAGCGGCTTCGGTCTGCGCTAGAGGCTCTGCGAAAGCTCCCGCGCCGCGCTCGCGGTCACGGATGTCGTGCGTTCTTGGTGCACAAACCCCTGCACTCCTGGCCAAGATTGGTTGAAAACGTCATAAACCTCTCAAGTCGAGTGCAGCTTTGGCCGAAAACCCGTGCAGCGGCGGGGGACCTCCTGGTCCACAGAGCCTGCCGGTGTACACCGTCCTCACACAGAAGGGCGAAAGGGAGAGCACATGAGCGGGATCAGGACCAATGCTGCAGCAGAGTTGCTCGGGGTCAGCCCCAACACGCTGCGTAGCTGGGAGCGCCGCTTCGGATATCCCAAGCCCCGTCGTACGGCCGGTGGGCACCGCCAGTACGAGCTCGTCGAGCTCGAGGCGCTGCGCCGGGCACTGCTCGAGACCCACAACATCTCCTCGGCGATCGAGGTCGCCCGCCAGCGCGGCGAGGGCCCCAGCTCGTCCAGTCGCCTGCTCGACGCCTTCGACCGCTTCGACGAACAGGCCGCCGACCGCGTGATGGAGGAGAGCCTTGCCGTCCGCTCGGTCGACCGCACCGTCGAGGAAGTGCTGCTTCCCGCCATCGAGATGGCCGAGGGGCGCAACTCCCGTGAAGCCGAGTGTGAGCTCGCCTGCCGCTGGGCCACCGGATGGCTCTACGCGGCCCGTCGCGTGGTGCCCCCCGCCTCGCGCGCCCAGGGTGTGATCCTGTTCGACTCCTCCGAGCGGCTCGACCACGAATCCCTGCACGTGCAGGCGCTCGAGCTCGCTGTGCGCCGCGCCGGCTTCCGCTCGCTGCTGTTGAGCTTTGACCTCCCGCCCGAGCGTGTTGCGCGGGCCATGCGGGCCGTCGATCCGACCGCCTTCGTCTTCTGCGGCGGCGAGGCCACGCTCGAAGTGCTCGGCCGGCTGGTCTACACAGTGCGCCAGGTCGGCTCGGCCGCCCCCGTCTTCGAGTACCGCGAGTCGATGCCGGTGACCGGTGATCACGCGATCCCGTCGCTTGGGACGATGCCGACCGAAGCCGCCGAGCGCCTCAAGCAGTACGTGGACACCGGCCGGCTCGAGCAGCAGGTCGTCGTCCGCGCCGCCGGCGAGGTCGCGAGCGATGCGCACGACCGACTGCTGCCCGGTGTGCGGACGGCGGCGCAGCGCTAGGGCCGCAGCGTCCGAAAGCGCGCCAGCACAACCAGGAGGCTCCCGAGCGCGCCCGCGGCCGCCAGTTCGAGCGCCCAGCCCGCCCCCGCTTGCTCGGCCACCTGACCGGTGAGCGCGGCCCCGATGGAGGCGCCCAGCCCAACCGCGGCGATCATCCATGTGGTCGATTCGGTTGCCGTGCCGGGCGGCGCCACCCGGTCGATCATCGCCATCTCGACGGCCACCCACGGGGCCACGGGCAGGCCGACCATGGCCATGAGCAGGACCAGCACACCGGTCGACGGCGCAAGTCCCACCGGCAGCACCGCCAGGGCCACGAGGCCGCACAGGATGGCCAGACGGCGTTCCAGCGGCATCTTCCAGGTCACCGTGCCGTAGGCCAGACCGCCGATGGCGCTGCCCATGGCCAGCGCGGCCATGGCAACCCCTCCCAGCGCCGCCGCGCCCTCGTTACGTGCGAACGCGACCGAGGCCACCTCGGCGTGCTGAACAGGAGCCCGAGCCGAGGGCCGCCAGCGCCAGGGTGCGCATGCCTGCGCTCTCAAGCGCACCGAGCGCGCCCGCGGTGCGCGGCCCTCCGCGCCAGGAGCGTGACACCGTCGTGGCGGTGAAGATGGCTGCGCCCGCCACCTCGAGGGCGCCCACGAGCACAAGTGCACCAGCGGGGGAGATCAGGGTGGCCGCGGCCGCCACGACCAGCGGCCCGCCCACGAACAGCGCTTCGTTGAACACCGCGTGCAGCGAGTAGGCGACGTCCAGCTCGGCCTGATCGCGGGTCACGTCGGTCCACAGCGCACGTAGGCTGGCGAACAGGGGCGCGCGGGCCATGCCGGACAGGGCCGAGAGCGCGCACAGGGCGATCACGGGAAGCGATGCGGCGCCGATGGCTAGCGCGATCAGGAAGATGGCGTGCACGGCGGCAAGCGGCAGCAGCACGTGCTGGCCGCGCTGGTCGATCAGCCGGCCCCGCGCGGGGATCAGCACGCCGTCGCCGATCGTCTGTGCGCCGGCGACCAGCCCGGCTGCGGCGATCGAGTGGTGGTCCTGGACGGCCAGCACGAGCGCGAAGGTCAGGCCCGTGGACACCCCGGACACGGAGGTGCCGAGCAGCAGCGCCCGCACCTGTCCGTCGGCTAGAAGGGGACGGTAGGACCCAAGCGCCATCGCCGGCCGATTCTCGCAAGGTGCAGGCGTGTCCGGCCTCGCCCGTAGCCTACGCACCCGTGACCGGTCTCGAGCTCGGCGACCCGCTCGCCCATCGTGCCCTGCAGGCGTTGTTCCAGGCGGAGACCTCGATGCGCCGCGTGCTTGCGACCGATCTCGAGCGCGAGGGCGTCTCGGCCGCCGGCTTTTCAGCGTTGGTGGTGCTCACCACGGCTGGCGGCTCGCTCGAGCTGCGCACGTTGCGCCGGCGGCTCGACTGGTCCAAGGCCAACGCCACGGAGGTCACCATCACGCTGGAGGCGCGCGGCCTCGTTCAACGCCGCCGCCTTGAGCGCGACCGTCGCACCAGCGCCGTGGACCTGACCGCCGCCGGCCGCGTTCTGGTTGACCGCCTCTTCCCTGGCCACGCCGACCGCGTCACCACCGCCTTCGCCGCGCTCGACGAGGAGGAGAAGCGCTCGCTCGCCTACATCTGCCGCAAGCTCACGGCCTAGCGCCAGCCGCGCCGGATGTCGCCAAGCGCCAGCGCGACCCAGTCCTCCTCGACCCCGAGCCGTGCCAGCAGCGACACCGTCTGGCCCAGCGCGCGCCCGACCCAGAGATCCTCCGGCGCGAGCATCGTGCGCGAGGCCAGGCGCAGCAGCTCCTCGCCGCGCTCGGCGGCGCGCTCGCCTACCGCCTCGAGCGCGCGGTGGTCGAGTACGGCCGGCCCGGCGAGCAGGTCGCCGAGCACGTAGCGGATCAGCGCATGGGCGTTCTCGGCATCCTCGGGTCGCAGCATGCCGAGCGCCTTCATCGCCAGGCCGAAAGTCTCGGGTTCGTCCATTCTCAACGCCTGTACGGCGCCGACCGCGGCCTCGAGGCGCACTCGGTTGACCGGCCGCGAGGCGCCGGCGTGAAGCAGGGTGATGGACTTGCCGTCGGGGTGAACAGCCACGTCCGAGGCGCGGGCGTTGGCCAGGACCGAGCCGAACTCGCCCAGCGCGCCGGCGTACACCCGCACCAGTGTGCGGGCGATCGTCGCGCCGTCGGCATGCTCGGCCACGCCCGGATCGGTGAGCAATGGGTGTTCCACGAAGTCCGAGACCAGGACGCCGGGCGTGGTGTGCTCGAGGTGCACCTTCGCGACGTCTACGCCGTCGATTCCCGCCAGTGCCCGCGCCGCGCGACGCTGGGCCTCGGCCTCGTGTTCGAGGTCGAACTCGTCGAGTGCCCGCTCGCGCACCTCGCGGATCAGGGGGCCCGGCTCCAGCGACGGAAACGCCATCCCGGCCGGCATGCCGAGCAGGTCGAGCAGCGAGAGCTCGGAGCGCGCAGCCGCGGCCAGCCCGGGGCGCAGCACCTTCAGGGCGACGGTGGCGCCGTCGAGCTGGGCGCGGTGGACCTGGGCGTGGGGCCCGACGGCCACCGGCTCGGGGTCGAGCGAGTCGAGCACACGCTCGGGCTTCTCACCCCACTCGCTCCTGAGCGCGGCCTCGACCTCGGAGGGCGTGAGCGGCGTGCAGGTCTCGCGGCGCGCGCGCGCGATCGCATCGCCGACGGAGGTCCTGGACAGCGCTGGCAGGTGTTCGGCCACCACCACGCCCTCGAGTCGCGCGATGCCGACCTGGGCCACCCGCGAGCGCCCCACTACGTTTCGTCCCGTCTCGATCAGGGTCCTTAAGGCAGGGGGCAGTGAGGGGGCGCCGTCCACGGCCAGGCAACGCTAGCGGGCTTGGCAGGGTCCTCCTCCTAGACTGCTCGGGTCGTGAGCCGCTACACCCCCGTCGATTCCCAGCAGTCGTTCCCGGATCTGGAGAAGCAGATCCTCGAGCGCTGGCGCGAGCGCGACGTGTTCGCCGAGTCGGTCCGCCGCCGCGAGGGCGCCGAGCCCTACGTGTTCTACGAGGGACCGCCCACCGCCAACGGCCGGCCGGGCTCCCACCACGTGCTCAGCCGCGTGTTCAAGGACGTGTTCCCGCGCTACCGGACCATGCGCGGGCGCCTGGTGCACCGCAAGGGCGGCTGGGATTGCCACGGCCTGCCGGTCGAGCTCGAGATCGAGAAGGAGCTCGGGTTCAAGACCAAGGACGACATCGAGCGCTACGGCGTAGCGGAGTTCAACGCGAAGTGCCGCGAGTCGGTGCTCAAGTACATCGATGAGTGGCACGAGCTGACCGAGCGGATCGGCTTCTGGATCGATACCGACGACGCCTACTACACGCTCGACGACGACTACATCGAATCGGTGTGGTGGGGCCTCAAGCAGGTATGGGACAAGGGGCTGCTCTACGAGGGCCACAAGGTGGTGCCCTACTGCCCGCGCTGTGGCACCGCGCTCTCCAGCCACGAGGTCTCGCAGGGCTACAAGGACGTGGTCGACACGAGCGCCTACGTGCGATTCCCGGTCAAGGGCGAGGAGGGACTCGCCTTCGTGGGCTGGACCACCACCCCCTGGACGCTGCTGTCCAACGCCGCGCTGGCCGTGGGCCCCGACATCACCTACGTGCGCGTGCGCCACGAGGGCGAGCAGCTGATCGTGGCCCAGGCCCTGGCCGAGAAGGTCTTCGGCGAGGGGATCGAGACCTCGGATCCCGTGCCCGGCTCCGAGCTGGTTGGCATGGCGTATGAGCCCCCTTTCGACTACGTGACCGATTTCGGACCCAAGTCGCAGACCGTGCTGCCCGCCGACTTCGTGACCACCGAGGACGGCACCGGTGTCGTGCATACCGCGCTGGCATTCGGCGAGGACGATTTCCGTCTCGGTGAGGAGCAGGGCCTGACGCTGCAGAACCCGGTGCAGCGCGACGGCACCTTCGACGAGCGGATGGGCCCCTACGCCGGCCGCAAGGTCAAGGAGTCAGACGCCGACATCGTCGAGGCGCTGCGCGCCTCCGGCCGCCTCCTGCGAGCCGAGGACTACGAGCACAGCTACCCGCACTGCTGGCGTTGCGAGACGCCGCTTCTCTACTACGCCAAGTCCTCCTGGTACGTGCGCACCACCGCGATCAAGGACCAGCTGCTGGCCTCCAACGAGGACGTCACGTGGTACCCGGAGCACATCAAGCACGGTCGCTTCGGCAACTGGCTGGAGAACAACGTGGACTGGGCGCTGTCACGCGAGCGCTACTGGGGCACCCCGCTGCCCATCTGGCGCGCCGAGGATGGCGAGACCATCTGCGTGGGGTCGCGCGCCGAGCTGGCCGAGCTGGGCGCCACCGTGCCCGACGACCTGCACCGCCCCTACGTGGACGAGGCCACCTTCGTCAAGGACGGCAAGACGTTCACACGGGTGCCCGACCTGATCGACGTGTGGTGGGACTCCGGCTCGATGCCGTTCGCGCAGTGGCACGCGCCGTTTCAGAATCAGGAGCGGTTCGAGGAGCGCTTCCCGGCCGACTACATCTGCGAAGCCCTGGACCAGACCCGCGGCTGGTTCTACTCCCTGCTGGCGGTATCCACCCTTCTCTACGGCCGCTCCTCTTACGAGACCGTGCTCTGCCTCGGCCTGATCCTCGATCCCGAGGGCCAGAAGATGTCCAAGTCCAAGGGCAACACCGTGGCGCCGTGGGAAGTGCTCGACACCCACGGCGCGGACGCCTTTCGCTGGTACTACTTCACCTCGAAGCAGCCGTGGGATGGCTACCGCTTCTCGGTCGAGACCGTCGGCGAGTCGGTGCGCCAGTTCTTGAAGACGCTGTGGAACACCTACGGCTTCTTCACGCTGTACGCCAACGTCAACGATGTCGAGCCCGCGGAGCTGGCGGACGTCGATCTCACCGATCTCGACCGGTGGGCGCTGTCGCGCCTGCAGGCCGTTGCTGAGACCTGCATCGACCGCCTGGACGACTACGACACCACCACCGCTGGTCGCGCGATCGCCGCCTACGTCGACGAGCTGTCCAATTGGTACGTGCGTCGCTCGCGCCGGCGCTTCTGGGATGGCGACCCCGCCGCCTCCGCAACGCTGCGCCACTGCCTGACCGAGGTGGCCAAGCTGCTGGCCCCGCTCACGCCGTTCGTCGCCGACGCCGTCTACGAAGGCCTGGACGGCAGCGAGCCCTCCGTGCACCTGTGTGACTATCCCGAGCCAGACGCCGCGCTGCGCGACGAGCGGCTGGAGGCGGACATGCAGGTCGCGCGCGAGACCGTCGGGCTCGGCCGGGAGGCGCGCGCCCACGGGCGGCTAAAGGTGCGCCAGCCGCTACGCGAGGCAGTGGTGGTGGCCGCGGGCGACGAGCGCGAGGCCATCGGCCGCTTCGACGGAATGGTCCGTGAAGAGCTGAACGTGCGCGCGGTGCGTTACGCCGACGACGCCGACGAGCTCGGCCGCTTCGAGCTCAAGCCCAACTACCGCACGCTGGGCCCCCGCTTTGGCAAGCACATGCCCCAAGTTGCCGAGGCGGTTGCCGGACTCGATGCCGTCCGTGCCGCGGCCACCTTGCGCGACGGCGGCGAGGTCCACGTGGCGGTGGACGGCCGCGATCACCCGCTGACCTCCGACGACGTGCAGATGGCGCTCCAGCCGCTCGACGGCTACCAGGTCGAGCGATCGGGATCGCATGCTGTGGCGCTCGACACCGTTCTCGACGACGATCTGCGCCACGAGGGCTACGCCCGCGAGGTGGTGCACGCCGTGCAGAACGCGCGCAAGGAGGCCGGCTTCGACGTGGCCGACCGGATCTCGCTCCGCTTGGGCGGGGACGCTGAGCTGATCGAGGCGGTGCGCGCACACGAGGAGTACCTGACCGGCGAGACGCTCGCGACATCACTCGACCTGAAGATGCCCTCCCACGAAACAGACCCCGAAAGCAGCGCGACCGCCACGGTGGACGGTCGCGAACTGCGAATCGGTGTCGTTCGAGCGTGAAACGTCGGTGCGGTGCCCACCGGACAGCGTCCGGCTCCGCTCCTCCCGCTAGGCCGTGAGCGTCGGCTCGATCTCCTGCACCAGACGGTTCTTGGGCAGCGCGCCCACGATCTGGTGTGCCACCTCGCCGTTCTTGAAGAGCAGCAGGGTGGGAATCGACATGACGTTGTAGCTGGCCGCGGTCTGCGGGTTGTCGTCCACGTTGAGCTTCACGATCCGGACGTCGTCGCGCTCGCCGGCGAGCTCCTCGAGGTGAGGAGCCACCACACGGCACGGACCACACCACGGAGCCCAGAAGTCGACGAGAACCGGCTGATCGTTCTCGATGACCTCGGCCTGGAAGTTGTTGTCCGAGACTTCGCTGATCTGACCTGCCACCTTGGGCTCCTTCGTCGTGGTGTGTGCCGCCTGATGCTTCATAAAGTATAGCGTCGTGCTAGGGCTTGTGCAGACGCAGCGCCGGCACCTTCCAGAAGGCCTCGACGGCGATCCGGGCCGACATCTTCGATGACCCCACGCGCCGGTCGCGGAACACGATCGGTACCTCGAGCACACGGTATCCGGCCTGCACGGCTCGGTAGGTCACCTCGATCTGGAAGCCGTACCCATCGGTGCCGACGGCCGTCAGGTCGAGCCCTTCGAGGGTGGCCCGGCGAAAGCACTTGAAGCCCCCGGTCAGGTCGTCGATCGGGATGCCGAGCACGGTCCGCGCATACAGAGAGCCGCCCCGGCTGACGATCCTTCGGCCGAGGCCCCAGTCGGTCACACCGCCGCCGCGCACATAGCGCGAGCCGAGCACCAGGTCGGCCTCAGCCGCCGCCGTGATCAGCCGCGGCAGGTCCGCGGGATCGTGAGAGAAGTCAGCGTCCATCTCCATGAGCAGGTCGGCCCCTGCGGCGAGCGCGTGACGGAAACCTGCGATGTAGGCGGGACCGATCCCCTGCTTACGGTGGCGGTGAAGGACATCGACGGTCTCGAGCTCGCCGGCCAGCCGGTCGGCGATTTGGCCCGTGCCGTCGGGAGACCCGTCGTCGACCACCAAGATGTGGTGCTCGAGCCCCGTCGACTCCAGGTGCGGCAGCGCGGCTCTGACGATCGATTCGACGTTCTCGGCTTCGTTGTAGGTGGGCAGGATCAGCCAGGCGCCGGGCATCGCGCGTACCCTATTTGCCGCGTGGCCATGAAGAATGCAGAGATCGCAGACGCCTTCGACGAGCTGGGCACCCTGTACGAGCTCGACGGGGCGATCGTGCACCGCGTGCTGGCCTACCGCAACGCCGCCAAGGCGATCCGCGAGGCGCCCGGCTCGGTGGCCGAGATGGCCTCCAAGGGCACCGTGACCGAGCTTCCCGGCGTTGGGAAGACAATCGCGGAGAAGATCGACGCGCTGATGGCCGATGGCGACATCCCATCAGCGGTCAAGCTGCGCGCGCGAATTCCCGCAGGGCTCGTGCAGGTCACGCGCATCCCCGGTCTCGGTCCCAAGCGGGCGCGGCTGTTGCACAAGGAGCTGGGCATCGACTCGCTCGAGGCGCTCAAGACGGCCGCCGACGCCCAGCAGCTGCGCACGGTGGCGGGGTTCGGGCCCAAGGCCGAGGAGAACTTGCTCGCCGCGCTGGCCGCAGGGGCCGATGGCTCGGTGGCCAGGCGCACAGTGCTCTCGGCCGCGCGCGCGATCGGTGAGGAGCTGGTGGCTTCGCTGCGCCAGCATCCCGCGTCGATCCGCGTGGAGCTCGCCGGCAGCGCCCGTCGCTTCACGGACAGCTGCAAGGACCTCGACATCGTCGCGAGCGCCGAGGACCCTGCCGCGCTGGTGGAGGCGTTTGCGGCCCTCCCGGCGATCGACGAGATCACAGGTCCCGGCACGTCAGGCGCCAAGGGCACTACGCACCAGGGCATCGGCGTGGACCTGCGGATCGTGCCCGAGGCAAGCTTCGGCAACCTGCTCCAGCACTTCACCGGCTCGGGCCGTCACAACGAGGCGCTGCGAACCGCAGCGGTCAAGCAGGGCATCCACGTGAGCGAATACGGCGTGGCAATCGACGAGTCAGAGACCACCCACGCGTGCGCCACCGAGGAGGAGGTCTACGAGCTGCTCGGCATGGCCTACATCCCGCCCGAGCTGCGTGAGGACCGCGGCGAGCTGGAGGCCGCGCGCAAGAAGGCGCTGCCTGCCCTGCTCCAGGTGGATGACATCAAAGGAGATCTGCACTCACACTCAATCGCCTCGGACGGCCACGCGACCATCCTCGAGATGGCCCGCGCCGCTCAGGAGCGCGGCTACGAGTACCTCGCCGTGACCGACCACTCCGCCACCCACGGCTTCGGCAACCACGTGACACCCGACGAGCTGCGCAAGCAGATCGAGCGGGTGGCAAAGGCCAATGCCAAGCTCGAGGGCTTCACGGTGCTGGCGGGGACCGAGACCAACATCCTGCCCGACGGCAGCGTGGACTACGAGGACGAGCTGCTGGCGGAGCTCGACTGGGTGGTGGCCAGCGTGCACACCTCGTTCCAGATGGCCGAGGCCGAGATGACCGAGCGGATCGTCACCGTGCTTGAGAGCCCGTACGTGGACGCTCTCGGCCACCCGACGGGGCGCCTGATCGAACAGCGCGAGCCCTACGCGGTGGACATGGATGCCGTGATCGAGGCGGCGGCGCGCACCGGCACGTTCCTGGAGATCAACGCCAATCCCAAGCGGCGCGACATCTCAGACGTCTACGCCCGACAAGCGGTTAAGGCGGGAGTCACGATCGTGATCGACTCCGACGCGCACCGGCCCGAGACGCTGGACAACATGCGCTTCGGGGTAGCGACCGCGCGGCGCGCGTGGCTGACCAAAGACGACGTGGCAAACACGCGCAGCTGGCCCGAGCTGCAGAAGCTGCGCAAGCAGCGCTAGAGGGGGTCAGTGCGGTGCTCGCCGGATCGACGATCCGGCTGTGCTCCTCCCGCTAGCGGCTCGAGGCTCCGGCGGGCTCCTGGGGGCCCACCGGCTCGATCTTGCGGGCCCACGGCGTGCGCACCAGCTTGGGTGCGCCGAAGGGCGAGCTCTTGTCGACGTGGAAGCGCACGCCGTCGCGGTCCTCGATGGCCTGCACGGCCGAGGCCTGCCGCCGCCAGGTCAGCGCCACCCCGAGCGCGTAGCCGGCCGCGATGGCGGCGGGCTGGGGAACGAGGAAGGCGATGCCCCCGGCGATCACGGTGCCGATGCCAAGCGGCCACAGTCGCGTGAACAGCACCGCGCCGGGCTCGACCTCGGGCAGCATGTTGGTCGCGCGCGCGGCAGCCAGCAGCCGCGCGATCCCGGCCGTTGGCGCCATGCGCCGGCCCAGCCACATGCCGGCGATGCTCGCGACCGCCCACCAGGAGACGGCGAATGTGAGCGCCACGGTGTTGTCCTGGGCACGGGCGCCGTAGACGGCCACGATGCCCAGCGCGCTCGCCGCGGCGGCGAACAGCAGGACCGAGCTGCGGAGGAAGTCGACGAACCTCACTCGTCCAGAGCCACCAGGACGTCGGTGAACCCCTTCACGCCGTCGACTACGACGTCGGCCCGCTCGACGATCCCCGCCGGCCCCTCCGCCGAGCGCACCCCTACGCGCACCGCGGAGACCAGTTGGCCCGCCGACACGAGCGAATCGAGGGCGTCGAAGGCGTCGAGGTCGGTGGCGTCGTCGCCGCCGTACAGC
>JBBRYL010000097.1:0-10884 GCA_038237685.1 Solirubrobacterales bacterium
CACCCTCGCCGGACTCAGAGAACGCATCGCCCAGCGCTTCCTCTGCCTCGCAGCCTGCATCGCCCTCAACCACCGCCTCGGCCGCCCCAGCCGCGCACTCGTCAACTACTGCGCCTAACCGCGTGGAATCAACCATCTAGGCGGTCTCTCCGAGCAGCGCCAGCAACCCGTCCTCGTCCAGTATCTCGGTACCCACCTTCTCGGCCTTCGCCAGCTTCGATCCGGGGTCGGCGCCCGCCACCAGGAAGCTCGTCTTCTTCGACACCGAGCCGGTCACCTTGCCACCGGCGGCCTCGATCCGCTCGGTCGCGTCCTCGCGCGTGAGGTTGGGCAGGGTGCCGGTCAGCACGAGCGTCTTGTCGTGCAACGGGTGGGTGGGAGCGGCATCCTCGCGCGGGTCGGGGCCGTCGTCCTCCATCTGGAGGCCGTGACTACGGAGCCGTTCGATCACGTCGCGCGTCGTGTCCTCTGACAGCGTCTCGGCGATCTGGCCGGCCAGGATCGGGCCGATGCCCGGCACCTCGGCGATCTCCTCGGGAGGGGCGTTCAGCAGCGCATCGACGTCGCGGAACCAGCGCGTGAGCGCGCGGGCGTTGGTGAAGCCGATGCCCTGGATACCAAGGCCGAACACCACACGCGGAAACGGTCGCGCCTTGGACTGCTCGATCGCCTCCAGCAGGTTGCGGATCGAGGTCTCCCCGAAGCCCTCTAGCCCCTCGAGCTTCTCGGCGTTCAAGTCGTAGATGCCGGCGATGCCGTCGATGATCCGGTCCCGGAGGAACTGGCCGACGCGCTCCTCGCCGAGCCCCTCGATGTCCATGGCACCGCGGCTCACGAACTGCTTGACCGACTGGAACAGCTGGCCGGGGCAGCCGGCACGATTCGGGCAGATGGTCCACACGCTGCCCTCGACCTTCACGGTCTCTGAGCCGCAGGAGGGGCAGCTCACCGGGGGCCGCGGGATGGGTGAGCGGTTCTTGGCCTTCTGCGCCTTGGCCGTGGGCGAGACCACGCGCGGGATCACGTCGCCCGCGCGCGTGACAATCACCTCGTCGCCCTCGCGTACGTCCTTGCGCACGATGTCCTCCTCGTTGTGCAGCGTGGCGAGCTTCACCGTCACGCCCGAGACCTGGACGGCCTTGAGCTGCGCGAATGGCACCATGTGCCCGGTACGCCCCACGTTCCACATCACGCCCTCGAGGATCGTGGTGGCGGTCATCGGTGGGAACTTCCAGGCGATCGCCCCCCGCGGCTCGCGGCCCACCACACCGAGGCGACGCTGCAACGCGAGGTCGTCGACCTTGACCACCACGCCGTCGATCTCGTAGTCGAGGGACTCGCGCCGCTCCTCCCAGCCTCGGCAAGCCCTGACCACGCTCTCGAGGTCGTCGTGGCGCTCGATGTCACCGTTGACCTTGAAGCCGTGGTCCTTGAGCCACCCCAACGCCTCGGTCTGGGACTCGAAGCTGATGCCTTCCAGCGCGCCGACCGAGTAGCTCCACATGGACAGCGGCCGCGCCGCGGTGAGCTTCGTGTCGAGCTGCCGGATCGAGCCGGCCGCGGTATTGCGGGGGTTGGCGTAGGTGGGCTCGCCTGCGGCGGCGCGCCGCTCGTTCAGCTCCGCGAACGCCTTGCGGGGCAGGTAGCACTCGCCGCGCACCTCGATCAGCGGAGGCGGGTCGTCGATTCGCAACGGAATCGCCTTGACCGTGCGCAGGTTCTCGGTCACATCCTCGCCCACCTCGCCGTCGCCGCGGGTGGCGCCGCGCACCATGACGCCGTCCTCGTAGAGCAGCGAGATGGCCAGGCCGTCGACCTTTGGCTCGGTCACGAAGCGGATCTCCGCGTTCTCGACCCCCTCTTTGAGCAGGAAGCGCTCGGAGCGCTGGAGCCACGCCCGCAGCTCCTCCTCGTTGGTTGCGTTGGCCAGCGAGAGCATCGGCTGGCGGTGCTCGGCCGGCTCGAACTTCGAGAGCACCGTGCCCCCCACACGCTGGGTGGGCGAATCGGGCGTGAGCAGCTCCGGGTGCTCGGACTCCAGCGCACGCAGCTCGTTGATCAGCGCGTCGTAGTCGGAATCCGAGACCTCGGGGTCGTCGAGGACGTAGTAGCGGTGGTTGTGTTCCTCGAGCGCGGATCGCAACTCGGCGGCGCGGTCCTTCGCCTCCCTTGTGAGGGCGGGGTTCACACCTCGCGAGCCGCGGGCCGCAGCAACGCGTCCAGGTCAAAGCCCGCGAGCGAGTCGATGCCCGCCCGGTCGGTCAGGTCGAAGTGCAACGGCGTGACGGCGATCAGCCCGTTGGCCACCGCCGCGAAGTCCGTGTGCTCCTCCTCCTCATAGCCGGGACGCTCGCCATAGATCCGGTAGCGCTTGCGGCCCCCGTCCTCCTCCACGAGCTCCAGTCGGTCGCGATAGATGCGCTTGCCGAGCCCGCACCCGATCGCGCCGGTCGTCTCGCCCGCGGGGGCGTTGACGTTGAGCAGCGTGCCGTCGGGCATCGGCACGCCCTCGAGCTCCTCGACCATCCGAGCGACGAAGGCGGCCACGCGCTCGAAGTCCCCGCGCTGCCACTGGCGGCCGTCGCGGAAGTCCATCTCGCCGTGATCGGCCTGCTGGGACACCGCGATGGCGGGGATGCCGAGCACGATGCCCTCGAGCGCGGCGGCCACGGTGCCGGAGTAGGTGATGTCGTCGCCGAGGTTGGAGCCGTGGTTGATGCCCGACACGATCAGGTCGGGCTGATTCTCAAGCAGGCCCAGGGCGGCGAAGCGGACGCAGTCCACGGGGGTGCCGTCGGTCGCGAAGCCGGTCGTGCCGTCGTCGAGCTCGATCTCTTCGATCCACAGCGGGGTGCGGGTGGTGATGCTGCGCGCGGTGGCGCTGCGGTTGGAGTCCGGCGCGATCACCGACAGCTCGACGCCGGGAACCTCGAGCAGGGCCCGGCGCATGGCGTGCAGGCCGGTTGCGGCGATGCCGTCGTCGTTGGTGAGTAGCACCTTCATGGAGAGCCAAGGATACGGGTCGTCTCGGGCTCTCCGTACCTCACCGATTGGAGGTACAGCCCGTGTGCCGGCACCGTATCGCCGGCTTGCGCCCGCGGCCTTCCGGCCAGCAGCTCGCCGAAGTGGTCGACGGTGTCGCGGCCCTGGGCAACCGTGAGCATCGTGCCCACGAGGATCCGGACCATGCTGCGCAGAAACGCGTCGGCCTCGATCCAGAACCCGAGTACCCCATCGGCCTCCTCGATCCACTCCGACCGCAGCACCGTGCGCTCGAAGTGCGTGTGCGTGGTCCGCGAGCGGGTGAAGGCGGTGTAGTCGTGCACCCCGAGCAGCAGCGCGGCGCAGGCGTCGAGCGCACCGCGATCCATCGCGTAGCGCCAATGCAGTGATCGGCCGAGCTCCATCACGCGAGGCCATTGGCCGGGCTGTACGCGGTAGCGGTAGGTGCGCGACAGCGCGTCGTGGCGAGCGCTGAACCCTTCAGACACCACGTCTGAGGCCAGCACGCGCACGTCAGGGGACAGCACGCTGTTCAGCGCATAGGCGGACGTTGGTGTGCCTGGGTGGCTAGCCACCTGGCCCTGGGCGTGGACACCCGCGTCGGTGCGCCCCGCCACGGTCAACGGAACCGGTTCGCGGCGCACTGTCGCCAGCGCCCTCTCGACCTCCTCCTGCACGGTGCGCGCGCCCGATTGCCGCGCCCATCCGGAGAAGCCGGCACCGTGGTACTCGAGGGTGAGCTTTGCCGTCAGGGCGGACCGACCGTTACCCGCGCCGGCGGGCAACAGTGACCAGGTACTCGGCCTCGACCGAGAACGGCTCGTCGCCGCCCGCCCAACCGCGCGCCACCTCGACCATCTCGGCGCGCATCGCGGCGTAGGCCTCGGCTGGCAGTGACGCCTTCGCGGCGGCCTGTGGCGGCGCCTCGCGCTCCATCTGCGCCACGAACGCCTCGGGCGAGTCTCCGGCCCAGACGAGGGCGCGCCGCTCCATCTCGATCGAGTTGGCCAGATCCCCGAACCGCTCGCGCACCGTCTCCTCCACCCCCCACTCCTCCATCATCGGGCCCTGCGGCGGTATCGGAGCGTGGCGACGGCCCACGCCGAACATCTCGGTAGCTCGCGACTGCGGCGTCCAGGCCACCATGGCGACGGTGTTGCCCGGGCGCACACACCGGAAGAGCTCACGCGCGGCCACCTCCGGCCGGGGCGCGATCATCGCGCCGAATACCGAACCGACGCACTCGAACCGGTCGTCGTCGAACGGCAGGTCCTCGGCGTCGGCCTCGACCCATTCGATGTCAAAGCCCTCGGCCTCGGCTCGCCTCTTCCCACGCTCGACCATGCCCGGCGCGATGTCCGAGGCCACGACGGCGCAGCCCTCCATCGCGCAGGCCATAGCGAAGTTGCCGTCGCCGGCAGCGACATCCAGCACCTCTTGCCCGGCCCCGACGGCGCACGCGTCCGCGAGCGCCTGGGCTGCGGGCCGCAGCCGCTCGGACAGCCCGGCATACTCGCCTCCGCTCCACGTGCGCCGGCTCTGGTCCTTTACCTGCTCGAAGTCCATACGCCGAACCTATCAGCGGCCCGGATAGCCTCGGATGCATGCCGCGAACCACCTTCCTGCGCGGCCACGAGTTGATCAACGTAGCCGGCGAATCCCATTACCAGGACGCCCTGCGGTCCATCGTGCAGACGGTCGGGGGCGAGGTCCGCGTGGACGCCACCGCTCATCTCGTGCCCGAACCCGATAACGAGCATGACGCGCTTGCGGTGCGGGTTGAGATCGAGGGCGCAAAGGTCGGCTACCTGCCCCGAGAGGTCGCCTCGCTGTACGCGCCTGCCCTCGGGCCCATCGTCGCCCGCGGCCGGGTACCCGCGTGCGAGGCCGCGATCGTGGGCCGCGGCCCAAACACGATGCTCGGAGTGCTCTTGCGCCTGCCCCCACCCGACGATCCGCTGTTGCGCGACGACCCGTCCCGCCGGTTCTAGCCGAAGCTAGATCGCGAAGCCCGACCCGCCGCGGCGACCGATGTCCGCCGAACGGGCATATCCCCCCCGCAGCTCGGGCCGCGGATAGGGGCCCATCTTCCACGCGTTGGGGGCCACGGTGCCGTAATGAAAGCGCAGGTAGGCGGTCAACTCACCGCGGTGCTCCGTGCAGGCATACCGCTTTGGCCCCAGCGGCCCGCGACCGTGCCACACCAGCCAGCGGCCGGGGCCGGCATCGACGTACACCCCGAAGAAGGCATCCTCGAGCTGCTCCATGAGCGCGGCCTCGGTGGCCGGATCGGGCCGGCAGCCACAGAACTGGCATTGAAAGACCATCCGACAGCCCATCGGCGGAGGGTACTAGCGGGCGGAAGCGCGAGCGGTGCTAGACGAGCTCGAGGAAGACCATCTCGGTCGAGTCCGACCGGCGCGGACCGAGCTTCAAGATCCGCGTGTAACCGCCCGGCCGCTCGGCGTAGCGCGGGGCGATCTCCTCGAACAGCTTGTAGACGATGAACTTGTCCTGGCCGAGCTTGGACATCGCCTGGCGCTTGGCGTGGGTGTCCCCGCGCTTGGCCAGCGTGATCAGTCGCTCGAGCTCGGGCTTGACCGCCTTGGCCTTGGCCTCGGTGGTCCTGATCCGCTCGTGGTCGATGACCTCGCGCGAGAGGTTCATCATCAGCGCCTTGCGGTGGGCCGAGTCGCGACTGAGCTTGCCCTTTTGTTTTCCGTGACGCATGAGCGATCCTTGATTCTAGGGAGAGACGGCCTAGGAAGCCCTAAGGCCGAGCCCGCGCGCCTCGAGGGTCTCCTTGACCTCTTCGATGGACTTGCGCCCGAAGTTCGGGATCGCGTTGAGCTCGGACTCCGACTTCAGCACGAGATCGCCGACCGTCTGCACGCCCGCGCGCTTGAGGCAGTTGTAGGAGCGGACACCCAGCTCGAGCTCCTCGATAAGGATGTCGTCCATGCCGTCGGCGCCGCTGCTCAGCGCCGCGCCGCCGATCGAAGACAGCTCTCCACCGGCGCTTGAAACGCCCACGCCGACCAGTGCGGCACCGGCCTCGCGCAGGGATTCCACGCGCTCGGGCTCGCTGAAGATGGCCAGATACTTGATCAGGATCTCGGCGGCCTCACGCAGCGCGGCGTGGGGATCGACCGAGCCATCGGTCTCGATGTCGAGGGTGAGCTTGTCGTAGTCGGTGCGCTGACCGACACGCGCGGACTCGACCTCGTAGGCCACACGGCGCACGGGTGAGAAGATCGAGTCGATCGGGATGACTCCGATCGGCTGGTCCGGGGTCTTGTTGTCCTCCGCCGGCGAGTAGCCACGCCCGTGACCGATCGTCAGGTAGATCTCGAGCTTGGTCTTCTTCTCGAGCGTGGCGATGTGGGTCTCAGGATTGAGGATCTCGACACCGGAAGGCAGGTCGATGTCGCCCGCGGTGACCTCACCGGGACCGGTGACCACCAGCGGGGCCTCGACCTCGGCGGCCTCGGAGTGCATCCGGCACACGATCTCCTTGAGGTTCAGGACGATGTCGGTGACGTCTTCCTTTACCCCGGTGATCGTCGAGAACTCGTGGGCGACGCCCTCGATGCGCACGCTCGTGACGGCGGCTCCCGCCAGCGACGACAGCAGCACGCGGCGCAGGCCGTTGCCGAAGGTGTAGCCGAAGCCGCGGTCCAGCGGCTCGATAGTGAAGGACCCTCGGTTGTCCTTGACGTCTTCGGCGGAGATCTGGGGAGTCTGAAACTCGATCATGTGTGATGTCCTTCGCGTTGATGCGCGCACATCCGCTGGCGGCGGACGGCGCGACTTGGACTACTTACTTGGAGTAGAGCTCGACGATCAGCTGCTCTTGCACCGGAGCAGCGATCTCTTCGCGCTCTGGATGGCGGAGCACCTTCGCCGTGAGACCGTCGTGATCGGCCTGCAGCCATGCGGGCACCACCGACACGAGCTCGGTCGCGTCTCGAATGACCGGGTCGGCCGGAGAATCGGGCTTGAGCGTGATCACGTCGTCGGAACGCACGTGGTAGGACGGAATGTCCACCCGGCGCCCGTTGATGCGCCAGTGACCGTGACGGACCATCTGACGTGCCTGACGGCGCGACGCGGCGAAGCCGAGCCGCACCAGCACGTTGTCCAGTCGCGTCTCGAGCAGACGCAGCAAGTTCTCGCCGGTGACTCCCGGCTGGCTCGACGCACGCTCGTAGTAGGTGGCGAACTGCTTCTCGAGCACCCCGTAGTAGCGCCGCGCCTTCTGCTTCTCGCGCAGCTGCACGCGGTACTCCGATTGGCGCGAGCGGCCACGGCCGTGGTCGCCCGGGGGGTAGTTGCGCCGCTCGATGCCGCACTTGTCCGTCAGGCAGCGCTCGCCCTTGAGGAAGAGCTTCTCGCCCTCGCGACGACACTGCTTGCACTGTGAACCGGTGTCGCGAGCCATCTAGACGCGCCTCCTCTTGCGCTCACGGCAGCCGTTGTGGGCCTGGGGCGTGACGTCGCGGATCTGGGTGACCTCGAGGCCGGCGGCCTGGAGCGAGCGAATTGCCGTGTCGCGTCCGGAGCCGGGGCCCTTCACGAAGACCTCCACCTTCTCGAGGCCCTGCTCGATGCCCTTCTTGGCGGCGGCGTCGGCGGTCACCTGGGCGGCGAACGGCGTGGACTTGCGCGAGCCCTTGAAGCCTGCGCCTCCGGCGGACTCCCAGGCGATCACGTTGCCTTCACGGTCCGTAAGCGACACGATCGTGTTGTTGAAGCTGGTCTTGATGTGCGCCTGGCCGTACGGGACGTTCTTGCGCGGCTTGCGGCGGCCGCCGCGGGGGCGCGATGGGCGTTGGGCTGCCATCTAGTTACACCTCTTCGCGAGGCGAAGCGAGCGGACGGGGTCGATCATTTCGAGACCTTCTTCTTCCCGGCAACCGACATGCGCTTCGGACCCTTGCGGGTACGGCCGTTGGTCTTTGTGCGCTGACCGTTCACCGGCAGGCCACGCCGGTGGCGCAGGCCGCGGTAGGAGCCGATCTCCATCAGCCGCTTGGTGTTAGTCGAACGCTCGCGCCGCAGATCACCCTCGACCGTGAGGTCTGTGTCGATCGCGTCGCGCAGCTTGAGAACCTCGTCGTCGGTCAGGTTCTTGACGTAGGTGTCGGGGTCGACGCCGGCCTTCGCGAGCACCTTGCGGGACTGCGAGCGACCGATGCCGAAGATGTAGGTGAGTCCTATCTCGACCCTCTTGTTGAGGGGGATATTGATGCCGGAGATTCGTGCCATTTAGCCTTGCTTTTGCTTGTGACGGGGGTTCGGGCAGATCACCAGGACCGCACCGTTTCGGCGGATTACCTTGCACTTCTCGCACATGGGCTTGACCGACGCTCGGACTTTCATGGCCGCTGAACTACCTTCCGTATAGAGAGAAACGGCGTAGGGCCCAGGAGACGGCCAAACGCCAACCGGAAAAGATAGCAACCTGCCCCTGGAGGGGCTGTGCAGCCTCAGACTTGGACGGCTGCCGTGGCCGAGGCGTCCTCTGCGAACCCGTCCTCCTCGTGCCAGGGGGTCAGAATACGGGGCCCATCGGCGGTCACGGCCACGGTGTGCTCGAAGTGCGCCGCCAGCGAGCCGTCCTCGGTGTACACCGACCAATTGTCGTTGGCCATGTAGACCTCGTGCTTGCCGGCGGTGACCATGGGCTCGATCGCCAGCACCATCCCCTCCTCGAGCTCCGGGCCCGTGCCGGGCCTGCCGAAGTTGGGGATCTGGGGGTCCTCGTGCATGTCACGGCCAACGCCATGCCCAACGAGGGACCGGATGACCGAGAAGCCGTCGGCCTCGACCCGGGCCTGGACGGCGGCCGAGACGTCCCCGAGCCGATTGCCCGGGCGGGCCTTGTCGAGGCCCTCGAACAGCGATGCCCGCGTGCTCTTGAGCAGATTGGCAGCGATCGGGCTGACGGGCCCGATTGGCAAGGTGACGGCGGCATCGGAGACCCACCCGTCGAGTACCACGCCGATGTCGATGCAGAGCACGTCACCGCGTTCGAGCGTGTAGTCACCCGGGATGCCGTGCACCACCATCGAGTTCGGCGACGCGCAGATCGAGCCGGGGAACCCGCGATAGCCCTTGAAGGCCGGGGTGGCGCCCTGGGAGCGGATGAATCGCTCAGCCGCGTCGTCGAGCTCCTTTGTGGTGACCCCCGGCCGCGCCTTGCCCAGCAGGAGGCGGTGGCACCGTGAGAGGATCTTGCCCGAAGCCGCGATGGCCGCGATCTCGGCATCGCTCTTGCGGATGATGGCCATCTACATCTCCTCTTCGAGGCGGAGCGTGGCCAGCGTGGCACGGATGTGGTCGTTCACCTCGTCGGGCGAGCGCGAGCCGTCGAAGCGGCGCAGCAGACCGCGATCCTCGTAGTAGTCGCCCAGCGGTTTCGTCTGCTCGTGAAAGACCTCGAGCCGGTGCTTGATCGTCTCTTCCTTGTCGTCGTCGCGCTGGACCAGCTTTGTGCCGTCCACATCGTCGAAGCCCTCGTTCTTGGGCGGGTCGAACTCGACGTGGTAGTTGCGACCGGTCTTGGGGTTCACACGCCGCCCCGACAGCCGACGGATCACGTCCTCGTCGGGAAGCTCGATCGAGAGCACCGCGGTCAGGCGCCTGCCCAGCCCCTCGAGCGCCTTCTGAAGCTCATCTGCCTGGCCCTTGGTGCGCGGAAAGCCGTCCAGGAGGAACCCGTCGCGAGCCGCGGGACTGTCGATCTCCTCGACGATCACGCCGCAGATCACCTCGTCGGGCACCAGGTCGCCCTTGTCCATGTACTCCTTGGCGGTCCTGCCCAGCTCCGTCTCGTCCTTGACCGCGGCGCGCAGGATGTCCCCGGTGGCGTAGTACGGAAGGTCGAAGTCCTCGACGAGCCGCTCCGCCTGGGTGCCCTTGCCTGCGCCGGGAGGGCCGAGAAGTATGAGGTTGAGCTGGCTCACGGGTCGGTAAGCGTACCGGTCGCGGGCCGAGAAGCTACTTGAGGAAGCCCTCGTAATTTCTCATCATCATCTGGGCTTCAAGCTGCTTCATCGTGTCCAGCGCCACGCCGACCACGATCAGCAACGAGGTGCCACCGAAGGCCAGGCGCGTGGATGTCTGGGCGAGGATCAGAGTAGGCAGCGCGGCCACCGCGGCGAGGTAGAACGCGCCCGGCAGCGTGAGCCGGGCGAGGATGCGGTCGAGGTACTCGGCGGTGGGTCGTCCGGGGCGCACGCCGGGTATGAAGCCGCCGTACTTCTTGAGGTTGTCCGCCTGCTCGACCGGGTTGAACGTGACCGCGGTGTAGAAGTAGGTGAAGAGAATGATGAAGACGGTCTCACCGATGATGTAGGGGGCGCCCTGCTGCTGGAAGAAGGCGCCGACGTCACGCGCCCAGCCCGAACTCGATATCTGCCCCAGCGTCGGTGGGAACGCCATGATCGAGGCGGCGAAGATCACCGGGATCACACCGGCCATGTTCACCCTGAGGGGAAGATAGGTCGACCCGCCGCCGGTCATCCGGCGTCCGACCACGCGCTTTGCGTACTGGACGGGGATGCGCCGCTGACCCTCCTGGATGTAGACCACCGCCGTGATCACGCCGATGCAGATGAACGGCATCATCACCTTGAACACCTGGTCGCCAGACTCCCACCAGGATTGGATGCCGCTTGGGAGCCGCGACGCGATGCTGGCGAAGATCATCAGCGAGATGCCGTTGCCGATGCCGCGTTGGGTGATCAGCTCGCCAAGCCACATGATCAGCACGCAGCCGGCGGTCAGGGTCGTGACCACCACGAACACCGAGCCGAACGAGAAGTTCTTGAGGATCTGGTCGCCGCCAGCAGCTGAGCTCTTGACCACGAACACGAA
>JBBRYL010000098.1:0-10835 GCA_038237685.1 Solirubrobacterales bacterium
CCGGCGATCAGCTTGGCGCGCAACATCACCGAGTCGACGTACCAACCCGCGTGGTTGTAGGCGAACACCGCGCCGCGCGCATCCTTCTCATACCCGGCGGCCTTGAGGTAACGCGCGGCGGCGAAGATCGCGTCCACCGGATTGAACGGGTCCTTCTTGCCGTCCTTGTTCGCATCCACGCCGTACTGCTTCCACGTGGACGGCATGAACTGCATCCAGCCGAGCGCGCCGGCGGAGGACACGTTGAGGTTGCGCCCGTAGTCGGTCTCGATCTCGTTGATCGCGGCCAGCACCTCCCAACGCACGCCGTACTGGATCCCTGCCGCCTGGTAGATCGGCAACAGGAACACCGGCACCCGGAACTTGTTGATCACGAAGTTCGGGACACCCGAAGCCGTCGAAGGCCCCGGCAGCGCATCCACGAAGCCCGGGGCATTGGCCGTGGGGGCGCCGTCGGGTGCCCGCACTGCTCCGCCGGTGGGAGAAGGACGCTTGATTGCAGCGACCTTTCTCGATGTCCGCTCACGCTTAGGCTGTACTCGAGCCTTAATCTTAAGCTCAGGCTGTACTTGAGGGTTAGATGCAGGTGAGTGTTTCGCCTTGGGATGCGGCTGTGACTCATCCTGGACCGATCCGAAGTCGTCCTGGCCCTGGACTGGTTTCGCGGGCTTCAGCGGGGTTGGAGCAGGTGGGGTGGGGGCCGTTGCGACCGGCGTGGGCGCCGGGGCGGGATCCGGGATGGTGGTGAAGCTCAGTGGCTGTCCCGGCACCAGCGAGCTCAGGTCCTGAAGCGTCGCGGTGGGCGGCGCGTCGACGACGAAGTACTGGACCGTGCCGTCGGCCATGCGCACCGCGACGTTGCGCTTCTCGGCGGAGGCCGGAAGCGTCAAGGCGGTGAGCAGCGCGGCGGCCAGTACGGCGACGACGCAGAGGATGTGGATGGCTCGCTTCATAAGGGGGCGGGACGTACCCCTAGTGCTATCGGCCAGAGCCGATCCAGCTTGAGCCCCGCACGGGTGTACGCGGCAAGCCCGTGCAAACCGCTCCTTGCCCCTAAAGGTTCTTCGCGCGCGGGACGATCCGAAGGGCATGGCCTTCGACCTCGACGCTGCCCTCGGCAACACGATGCGCATCGGCGCGTCGGACCTTCACGTCAAGGTGCCTTCGGTGCCCAAGGTCCGAGTGGCCGGCAGGCTCATGGATCTTCCCGGCGCCGCCCCGATCACGATGGAGGAGGCGCAGACCATTCAGCGTCAGGTGATCACCGCCGACGTCAAGCGTTCCGAGCTGTCACGCAACGGGTCGACCGACGCGTCCTACTACAACGGCGAGGGCCGCTTCCGTGCTTCGGTGTTCACGCAGCGTGGTACCCCCGCCTTTGTCTTCCGCGTGGTGCCCGAAGCTCCGGCGGCCGACAAGCTCGGCTTGCCCGAGGCCGTGGGCAACTGGTCAGACGCGTTGCGCGGACTGGTGGTGGTCACCGGCCCTACCGGGTCGGGCAAGAGCACCACCTGTGCCGCGGTCATCAATCTGATCAATCGCCGCCGGGACTGCCACATCCTCACGATCGAGGACCCGATCGAGTTCCTCCACGCGGACGCGCGCGCGATGGTGAGCCAGCGCGAGATCGGACTCGACGCTCCCACCTACCACGTGGCCCTTCGCGCCGCGATGCGCCAGGACCCCGACGTGATCATGGTCGGCGAGGTGCGCGACGAGGAGACGGCCATGACGGCGCTGCGCGCGGCCGAGACCGGTCACCTCGTGCTGTGCACGATGCACACCATCGACGCGGCCGAGACGGTGCAGCGCTTCGTGGACTTCTTCGGCGAGCAGCGCGGCGACCTGGCACGCCAGATGCTTGGTGCGACGCTCGTCGGCGTCTGTGCCCAGCGGCTGGTGCCCGCCGCCAATGGCGGGATGGCGCTCAACGCCGAGGTCATGTTGAACACCTCGCGGGTCCAGAAGCTGATCATCGAGGGCGGAGCGCTCTCCGACATCACCAAGGCGATCGGCGAGGGCGACTACTACGGCATGCAGACCTTCGACCAGAGCCTGCTGGCCAAGGTGCGTGACGGCTCGGTGTCAGAGACCGACGCGCTCAGCTACGCAAGCGAGGCACACGACTTCAGCCTCGCGCTGCAGCAGCAGCAGCCCGCGGAGCCGGCCGAACAGACCGCCTCCGCCTGGACCGCGTAGGTCAGCGCAGCTCGTTGCGCAGCCGGCGGACCATCGTGTCGTCGTCCCTTGACGGCCGCCGGATCTCGTCGCGCAGGCGCTCGAGCACCTCTTCGGTCCACTCGTGGGTGTGCAGCGTAAGAAAGCGCAGCGTGGCGACACGGATGTAGGCCTCGGTCTCTGACCCTGCTCCGATGAGGTCGGTCTCCTTGAGCATCTCGATCACCGGCTCGTACTCCTCGGTGAACCACGCGCCGGCCACTAGCTCGCGCCCCATCAGCTCGCCTCGCTCCTGCATGACCCTGAACCCCCACGCCTCGACGCCCTCGGCCAGGCCGGCGTAGCGCCATTCGTCTGTGAGCTGGATACGCGCCTGCTGTTTCGGGGGAAGGGGTACGCGCTCGCGGAACAGTCGCTCATGGCTCTTCAGCGGCAGGTCGCGCTCGCGAACCTCGGCGCCCGGGCTCACCGCCGTGAGCACCTCGGTCACGTAGGCGTCGATCGAGCCGAAGCCCATCGCGCGGGCAACCGACACGCGGTGGTGTCCGTCCTTGACGAAGTGCAGATCCTCGATCCGGTACACGTCGATCGGGGGCATCTCGCGCCCCTTGCGTTGGGCCGTGGCGATCCGCTCCCAGCGAGTGCGCACTCGATTGGTGGTCGGCCGGAAGTCGCGGTCGAACTCCCTGCCGCGGTCGACTGTGCCGACGATCGAGTCGAGCTCGATCGACTGCAGACCAAGGCGGCGCTCACCGCGGCGGCCCAGCGCCGCGACCACCTCGTCGAACGGGAGGATCACGTTCACGTCGCCGGGGGCCAGGCGCATGCGCGAGGACAGCCGCGACAGCACCCGGCGGCGGCGCTCGCGCGAGAAGTCGAAGCTCGCGTCGGTGCCTGGGAGACCCGTGTCGGCCATCTGCCGATGGTACTGCGCGGCATCGCCTCCAAATGGCCGCGATTCGCGGGATAGTTCCGTCCACGCCAAGGCCGCATAGGGGGTCCGTAAGTACTTCGAATCCAGCCCCCGGGTTCTTCCAGGCGCAAGATCGCTCGCATTCGATCCGCGAGAGTGCGAACATCTGTTCGTATCGTGATCGTCTGTGTGCTCATCCCCCGATTCGCCCTGCTGGCGGCCCTGGGGGACCGGCGCGCGTTGCTGGCCGATCCCGTGGCGCTGGCGCCGGAGGCGGGGCGCGAGCAGTTCGTCGGGGAGGTCTCGGCGCCGGCCGAGGCCTTCGGGATAGTGCCCGGCATGCGGGTGGGCGAGGCCCTCTCGCGCTGCCCCGAGCTGCGGCTCGAGCCGCCCGACCCCGAGGGGGTGCGCGAGCTCTGGCACGTGGCGCTCGACCGGATCGAGACCATAGGAGCCGCCCCCGAGTCCGAGCGCGCCGGCGCCGCCTTCTTCGCCGCCGACGGCCTGGCGGGCATCCACGGGGGAGATCTCGGTGGCGTGCTCACCGCCACCCGCAGAGCGCTCGGGCGCGGCTCGCGTCTCGGCGTGGCCCAGAGCCGCTTCGCCGCCCACGCGGCCTCGCAACAGTCACGTCCAAGTCGGTCGCCGGTGGTGGTCGACGCTGAGCAGACCGCCGGCTTCCTTGCCCCGCTGCCCGTGGCGCTGCTGCGCTCGCGGCCCGAGCTGGCAGCTCTGCCAGACGTGCTCGACCGGCTTGGCATTCGCACCCTCGGGGAGCTCGCGGCGCTGCCGTCGCGGGCCGTGGCCGAGCGGTTCGGCCATCCCGGGCTACTCGCGCTCGACCTGGCAAGCGGCCGGGACACGCCACTCTCGCCACGACGACCGCCCGAGCCGGTGTCCGAGCGCATCGATCTGCCCGACGCCGCCTCGGGGCAGCAGCTCGAGCGAGCGCTCGAGCTGCTGATCGGCCGTGTGCTGGCGCGGCGCGAGCGGCGCGGACGCTCGATCCGGGCGCTGGCGGTGTCGGCACGGTTCGTTGCCGGGGGCACCTGGCGCCAAGCCGTGACGCTGCGCCAGGCAAGCGCCGACCCGCGCCGGATCACGCTTGCCATGAGCCAGCGCCTCGGTGATCTGCCGGCGCCGGCGGAGTCGCTCGCGCTCGAGGTCGAGGCCTTCGGTCCGCCTGCCCAGGACCAGGGACGCATGTTCGACGACGGCGAGGCCGAGCGCCGCGGCCGGCTTGGGGAGGCGGTGCGCCAGGCCCGCCACGCCGCCGGACCGGCGGCGGCCATGCGCGTGCTCGACGTGGATCCCGACTCACGGATCCCCGAGCGCCGCGCGGTGCTCGCCCCCTACAACGAGTCGGGATCCTGAGCTCGCCGGCCGCCAAACGGCTCGGGGCCCCCAGGGAGGTCCCGGTGCGCGGCGCCCCCGGTGGGCTGCCGGCCGGTGTGGACGGCGTGGCCGTCGCGGCCGTACGCGAGGACTGGGTGGTCGAGGACCGCTGGTGGACTGCCCAGCCTGTGCGCCGCCGCTATTTCGAGGTGGTGCTGGCCGATGGCCGCGACCTCACCGTGTTCTGCGACATCGGGGGTGGCCGCTGGTTCACGCAACGATCGTGAGTGCCCGGCGCCGTTTCGTCCGCACCGCAGGCGGGGAGGCATGCAACATCGACCGGGACACCCACAGCAGGGATGTACAGCGCCGGCGCCGCTCGGCGCTGGCAATCGTGGCCGGCCTGGCGCTGCTGGTCGGCCTGGTGACGGGCGCCGGTGGTGGCTCGTCTTCGGATGGTGACTCGGCTACCGCCCAGGCGCCGCCCGCGCCCACGCTGCCGGGGGGCGGGCGTTCGATCCTTCCCGGGCGGATGGTGGTGGCGCTGTACGGTGCGCCCCAGGACGACGGGCTCGGCGCGCTGGGCATCGGCTCGCCCGACCAGGCGGGGCGCAAGCTGCTGCGCCAGGCCGCGGCCTACCGCACGCGCCGGATCAAGGTGCTGCCCGCCATGCAGCTGATCGCGACGGTGGTCAACCGCGACCCCGGCGACGACGGCCAGTACCGCACCCGCCAGACCGATGCCGTGATCCGGCGCTACCTGAAGGCCGCCCGCAAGGTCAAGGCGATTCTCATCCTCGACATCCAGCCCGGCCGTGCGGACTTCCTGACCGAGGCGAAGGTGCTCGAGAAGTGGCTGCGCGAGCCCGACGTGAGCCTGGCGCTCGATCCCGAGTGGCACATGGCGCCCGGCCAGGTGCCAGGTCAGGCGATCGGGTCGGTGACGGCCGCCGAGGTCAACTCGGTCTCGACTTGGCTCTCGGGGATCGTCCGGCGCGGCCGCCTGCCCCAGAAGCTGATGGTGGTGCACCAGTTCACGCCCAACATGATCAAGGAACGCCAGACGCTGCAGCGCCCGGCGGGGGTGATGCCCGTGCTCAACGTCGACGGCTTCGGCAGCCAGGCCGACAAGCGCGCGAAGTACCGAGAGCTGGCCCAGCGTAGGCTGCCCAACGGCTTCAAGCTGTTCTACAAGGAGGACACGGGATTGTTCGCGCCGGGACAGGTCAGACGGTTGGCGCCGGCGCCGCGTTTCGTGGTGTACGAGTAACAGCACAGCCGCCGGCGGCGCTGACGATGGTGTGACCGTTGTCGAGGTCCGGGTGGGCCGTATGCGAACATGTGTTCGTGCCCTATGTAGAGCTGCACTGTCACTCGGCCTTCTCGTTCCTCGATGGTGCGTCGCATCCGCAGGAGCTGGCCGGCGCCGCGGCCGAACAGGGTCATGCCGCGATGGCGCTCACCGATCACGACGGCATCCACGGCGCCATGGAGCTCGCCCAGGCGCTTCAGCCGCTGAAGATCCGCCACATCACCGGCGCGGAGCTGTCGATGGAAGACGGCTCGCACCTCACGCTGTTGTGCGAGACGGCTGAGGGCTATCGCAGCCTTTGCCGGCTGATCACCGCCGCGCACGCTGGCACCCGGCCATTTGGAAAAGACGCACTTGCGCCAGTGACCACGTACGAGTCGCTGGAGCGCCACGCCGTGGGCATCGTCTGCCTGTCGGGGTGCTCGCGCCACGGGGCCGTGGCGCGAGCGGTTGAGGCCGGCGACCACGTCGAGGCGGCGCGCGCCGCACAGCGGCTGCTGCGCGTCTTCGGGCGCGACCACCTGCGGATGGAGATCCAGCGTCCCTTCGCCCGCCACGACCGGCGGCGCAACCGGCTGCTCTGCCAGCTGGCCGAGCGCATCGGCGTGCCGGCGGTTGCCACGGGCAACGTGCACGCCCACTCGCGCGAGCGGGTGCACCTGCAGGACGCGCTGGTGGCCGTTGGCCTGGGCCGCACGCTTGACGAGAGCGAGCCGCTGCGGCGCGGCAACTCCTCACACGCGCTTGCATCGCCGGAGGCGATGGCGCAGCGCTTCGCCGATCATCCCGAGGCGGTGCACGAGTCGGGCCGGATTGCCGAGCGGCTCGCGTTCGACCTGACCAGCGACCTCGGCTATGCCTACCCGGGCTCCGAAGATCCCGACGCCAACCGCAAGCTGGCCGAGGCGTGTGCTGCCAGGCTGGACGAGCGCTACCCGCTCGGCCTCGCGCGCGAGCGAGCGGCGGCACGAGTGGACGAGGAGTTGCGCGTGATCCGCCATCTCGACCTGTCGGGCTTCTTCCTGCTGCACCGCGACCTGCTCGAGCTCGCGCGCGAGGTGGCGGTGGAGGTGCGTGGGCCCAGCATCGCGCGGTCGGTGCTGCCGCCGGGGCGGGGGAGGGGTTCGAGCGTGGCCTCGATCGTGTGTTACCTCACTGGGCTCTCGCACGTGGACCCGCTGCACAACGAGCTGCATCTCGGGCGCTTCCTCAACGAGGACCTCACGGCGCTGCCCGACATCGACCTCGACTTCCCGCGCGACATCCGCGAGGTGCTCATCCCGCGCGTCCACGAGCGCTACGGCCACGATCGCTCGGCGCTTGTGGCGTCGTTTGCCACCTACCAGGTGAAGTCGGCGGTTCGCGACTTCGCAAAGACGCTCGGCCTGCCCTCCGGCGAGATCGAGCGGCTGGCGCGCACGGTCGATCCCTGGGTCCCGGGAAACGACATCGCGGCCGACGTCGCCGACTCGCAGGCCTCCCGCGGTGGATCGCCCCGATGGCAGGCGCTCGTGGACCTGGCACGCGATGCCGCCGGCCTTCCCCGCCACCAGTCCCAGCACCCGGGAGGGATGGTCATCTCCACCCTGCCGCTGATCGACGTGTGCCCGATCCAGCCCGCCGCGATGGAGGGGCGCCAGATGGTGCAGTGGGACAAGGACTCGTGTGGAGACGCCGGCCTGCTGAAGATCGACCTGCTGGGCCTTGGCATGCTCTCCGCCGTCGAGCGGTGCGTGGAGGAGATCGCCCGCGCGCGGCACGAGACCATCGACCTGTCGCGCATCGACTTCACCGATAAGCGCGTCTATGCCGAGATCCAGGAGGCCGAGACGATGGGGGTCTTCCAGATCGAGAGCCGCGCCCAGATGCAGATGCTCAAGCGCACGCTGCCCGAGAACCTCGACGATCTGACCGTGCAGGTGGCGCTTGTGCGCCCCGGCCCGATCCTCGGTGGCGCGGTGCACCCCTACATCGAGCGGAAGAAGGCGCTGCGCGAGGACTCGAGCTTCCAGGTGCCGTATGAGCACCCGTCACTCGAGCCGGTGCTCAAGGACACGCTCGGCGCGATCGTCTTCCAGGACCAGGTGATCGAGGTCGCGATGGAGTTCGCCGGCTTCACCGCCGGCGATGCCGAGGGGCTGCGCCGCGCCATGAGCCGCAAGCGCTCCGAGGCAGCAATGCGCGCGTATGAGGCGCAATTCGTGGCGGGCGCGCAGGAGCGCGGGGTGGACGCCGAGGTGGCCCAGCGGGTGTACGACCAGATCGTCGGCTTCTCGGGCTTTGGCTTCCCGAAGTCGCACTCGGCCGCGTTCGGGCTGCTGGCCTACCAGTCGACCTGGCTGCGCGTGCACTACGGCCCGGAGTTCCTGTGTGCGCTGATGAACGAGCAGCCGATGGGCTTCTACCCGCCCGACACGCTCGCCCACGAGGCGCAGCGGCGCGGGATCGAGGTGCTGGCACCGTGCGTGGCGCGCAGCATCGTGGAGTGCCGGACCGAGGAGGGTGCCGTGCGCATCGGCTTGGGCTACGTGAGCGGCGTCAAGGCCGAGGAGGTGAAGGCACTGGTGGCCGAGCGCGACCGCGGCGGTCCCTACCGGACGGTGCCCGACCTGGCGGCGCGGTCGGGCATGGGGGCGGACTCGCTGGGCAAGCTGGCGTGGGCGGGGGCCACTGACGAGCTGATACCCGAGCAGGATTCGGCATCCATGCCGAATCCTGAGACGGCGGCGCCGGGGATGACGGGCTCACGTCGGCGCCAGGCGCTGTGGTTGCTCGGGGTGGCCGCCCCCGGCGTGCCGGTGGGAAGGCGCGGCAAGCACGGCACCCAGCTGGCGCTGCCGCTCGACCTGCACGCCGCGCCGGAGCTCAGAGGTCTGTCGGTATGGGACCGGCTGCTGGCCGACTACGGCTCGATCGGCGTGACGCTGCACGAGCACCCGATGGAGCTGATGCGCCCGACGCTGCCGGGCGGCTGCTACTCGAGCGCCGACCTCGCCCGCGCCCGCGACGGCACACCGGTGCGGGCGGCGGGCCTCGTGGTGGCCCGTCAGCGCCCGGCCACCGCCAAAGGCGTCACTTTCATGCTGCTCGAGGACGAGTTCGGCACGCTCAACCTGATCGTGCCGCCGCCTGTGCACGATCGCTGCCGGCTGGCGGTACGCGGTGAGCCGCTGATCATCGCCTCGGGCAAGCTCGAGCACCGCGAGGGCGTGACCAACGTGGTGGTGCACGACGTCCAGCGCCTGGACCGTAGTGACCTCCCGCACGCGGAGATCCGCCACATCGAGCCGCGCCGGATGTGGAGCAGCGAATCGGGCGAGGTCGTACCCGGCACGCCCGGAGCAAGGACCAGCGACCTGCGCGAGGTGGTGCCGGCGGCCAACTCGTTCGGGCGCGGGCGGCGCTAGCCGTCGCGCTGCTTGCGCAGCCAGTCGCCAAGCTGCTCGCTCATGTCGCCCACGGTGCTGCCGGCCTCCTGCACCGCGGCCGAGATCCGGCCGGCGTAGTGGTCGCGCGCCGACACGGCCTCCTCGCGGGCGCCCGCCTCCTCACCGCGGCGGAGATAGTCGCCACCGACGATCCGGTCGTACTCACCCTCGCGGACCCAGTCGAGCAGGAGGTGGGTCCGCCGCACGGGCAGGGGATGGGTCAGCTTCAAGTCCTGGAAAATCCGCGACAGCCGCTCGCTGCCGCCGGCGCCTTCGCGGTAGTCGATGCCCTGGGCCAGGAACGCATCGAGGTTGAGCTCGTCGGATGCCTCGCCGGCCGCGATCACCATCAGGGTGCGACACACGGCTTGCGGGTCGCGGGTTACCAGCGCCGCGGCGCGGTCACATGACAGCTCCGCCGCTCGCGACCACTCCATCAGCGCGTAGGTGATCGCCATCAACGGCAGTCCGGCCAGCAACGGGATCCGCGCGCTGGCGCCGATCCGGATGAGGATCGCCAACGCGGTCGAATACAGCACGTGGTCTGACTGGATGTGCGCGGCCTCATGGGCGAGCACGGCTCGTTGGCCGTCTTCGTCGAGCAGCCTGATCAGCTCGGAGTTGAGTACCACTACCGGTCGCTCGCTGCCGCTGGCGAACGCGTTGGCAAGCGGGAACTGCGTGAGGTAGAGGTCGGGCACCTGCTTCATGTCGAGCACGTTGTAGACCTCGCGCTGGAGCTTCCACACACGCGGAAGCTGCTGCTCGCCCAGCCTGACCGACGCCCCCAGCGAAGCCGATCGCAACGCCCGCTCGTAGCCGAGCGCCACGAGCTTGCGCACCACCTGGTCGAGGTAGGGCACGTTGCCGAGCGCCGCCGTGGTGGCCCTGTCGGCCGGATGCTGGTAGGCCCGTGGCGAGATGCCGTCGAGCTTCCACGCCTTCTCCGGAACCGCCATCGAGTGAGCCTAGCCAGCGTGGCGCTAGCGTCGGCGCCATGAGTGGGCGGATCATCGTCGGCACCTCGAGCTGGGCCGACCCGGGGTTCATCAAGGACTGGTACCCCAAGGGCATGAAGGCCGGAGACCGGCTGCCCTGGTACTCGCAGCGATTCGAGTGTGTGGAGCTGAACTCGAGCTTCTACGCGGTCCCCGAGAAGACGACAGTCAGCAGGTGGGTCGACGTGACGCCGGACGGGTTCACCTTCGATGTCAAGCTGCACCGGCTGCTCTCCCGGCACTCGGCAGGGCTGGACTCACTGCCGCCGTTGCTGCGCGATTGGGCGCGCACTACCGCGCGCGGCAGGGTCGAGCTCACCCCGGACCTCCAGACGGCACTGGTCGACGAGGTGCTCCATGCGATCGAGCCTCTGGAGAGCGCCGGGCGCCTGGGGGGGTTGCTGTTGCAGCTCACTCCGGGGTTCTCGCCGAAGCGCAACGAGCTGGCCGAGCTCGAGGCGCTGATCGCGCAGCTCGCGCCGCGCCGGCTGGCCGTCGAGCTGCGCAACCGCCGCTGGGTCGACGACGAGCGGATCGCCGAGACGATGGCGTGGTTCTCAGACAACGACGTGGCGTTCGTGTGCGTGGACGCCCCGCCGGGCGATGCCACCTCGATCATGCCGTCGGTCGACGCCGTGACCAACGACGATCTGGCCTACATCCGCCTCCAC
>JBBRYL010000099.1:0-10684 GCA_038237685.1 Solirubrobacterales bacterium
ACCATGATCGCCCTGCCCTTCGGGCCGAGCGGGGCATTAGCGTGCAGCTTCATCCGGTGACTCCTTGGATCTGGGTGGCGTTAGACACCCCCAGCCTCCAAGGAGGGCCGGATGAACAACGTGCTTAGGAACTACACCTAGTTCGTCGGTCCGGGGCTGGCCGGACCGTCGGTCCGGCTGCGCTCCTACCGCTCGCCCAGGATCGCCGCCACCGCGACGTCGGGGTCGGAGAGGTCGTCGAGCACGGCGTCGGCACCCGTCGCGCGGAGGGCATCGGTGTCGAAGCGCCCTGTGGCGACCGCTACCGCGCGCGCCCCGTTTCGGTGGGCTGCATCGACGTCGAGTGGGGTGTCTCCGATGAGCACGATCTGGGCGGCTTCCACGTGAAGGCCGTGAAGCCCGGCCACCTTGCGCCGCGCGATGTCCACGAGCTCGGGCCTGATGCCGCTGTCGGAGCCGTAGCCTCCGATCTCCATGTCCAACAGGCCATCCAGGCCCAGCGCCGCGAGCTTCACGTGGGCGTTGCGTTCGATGTTGCCGGTTAGCAGCGATTGAGCCACGTTCTCCCGGGCAGCCAGCGCGCCGATGACCGCGCGCACCCCGGGCATGACCCGGCCGTCAGTCCCGATCGCGTCGGCGCGGGCGGCCAAAGCCCGGTCCAGCGCCGCGAACATGGACGGCAGGTGCCGCTCGGGCTCGGCCACTCCGTTGCGCTCCAGCAGCTCGAGCGCGATCGAGTGGTCGGTGCGCCCCGACATGGAGAGGTCCCCGAGCTCGCCCGGCCGGTGAAAGACGCTCTCGAAGGCGGATACGAAAGCGTCGCGCCCGTGCCCCGCCGTGTCCACCAGGGTCCCGTCGATGTCCCAGAGGATCAAGCGCACCCGCCCTGTATACAGACCGCGGCGCGGGCCGGTCCGGACCACTAAAGATCTGGCCTCGTGTGGCGATAAGGACCGGTAGCGGACAGCCGTCCGTAGAAAGAGTGCATGCCGTCCACGATCGCGTCACCACACAACGCCGAGGCCCACCTCGAGGAGCTCAAGGCCGCGGCCCGCGACGCGGGCGGGGCTACCGACGTCGTCGACTACGCCCAGCGCGCCGTTGAGCAGCTCGGCAGGCTGCTTGGCGCCGAGCGCTGCTCGCTCCTGACGCTGCGCGACGGCAGGCTCTATCAGGGTGGCTCGGTGGGCCTGCCCCAGAGCTTCGTGGACGCCCTAGAGGGTGTGAAGATCGGCCCCCACGTCGGTACCTGCGGGTCCGCCGCCTGGCGCGGCCAGCCGGTGGTGACCCACGACATCCACACCGATCCGAAGTGGAGCGACTTTCGCGAGCTGGCCGCCGCCGCGGGACTGCGTGCCTGCTGGTCGGTACCGCTGCGCCTACATGACGGGGCGGTGCTCGGCACCTTCGCCACCTACGCTGCCGTTCCGGCCTCGCCGCAGGCCGCGGAGGTCGAGCTGGCCGAAGCGCACGCGTCGCTGGTGGCGCTCGGGCTCGACCGCATGCGCGGCCAGGAGCGCCTGTTGGAGAGTTACCAGTCCGTGGTCGTCGCGCTCTCCTCCGCGCTGGACGTGCGTGACGAGTACACCGGCGCCCACTCGACCGAGACCGCGTCGATGGCCGTGGAGGTCGGCCGCAGGCTCGGCATCTCGGGAGTCGAGCTGCGCCATGTGGAGCACGCGGCGCTCCTGCACGACATCGGCAAGCTGGGGATCCCCACCGAGATCCTGCACGCTCCGCGCGCGCTGAGCGACGAGGAGCGTCTGACCATGGAGCAGCATCCCGTGATCGGGGAGCGCATCCTGCGCAGCATTCCCTTCTTGGGCGAGGTGGCCAGGGCGGTCCGCCACGAGCACGAGCGGTGGGACGGCTCGGGCTATCCCGACGGCATCGCGGGCGAGCAGATCCCGGTGGCCGCCCGGTTGGTCTTCGTCTGCGATGCCTGGCACGCGATGACCTCCGATCGCCCCTACCGCAAGGCGCTGCCCGTGGACGTGGCACGGGCGGAGATGCGCGAAAACGCCGGTACGCAGTTCGATCCGCGCGCTGTCGATGCCGTGCTCGACCTGGTTGACCACGTCGAGATGCCAGCTATGCCTTCCGGCGCCCCGCCGCCGCACGAGGCCGATGCCGCGGAGGACGAGCGATCGCGGGTGCTGCGCGGCGTGGCGGCCGAGGTCGGCGCCGAGGATGTCTTCGTGTTCAGGCTCGTATCGCCAGGCCACTACTCGCACTTGGGCGGCGTTGGCCGAGGCGAGGGCTGGGCCGGCAACGTCGAGCTGTCGGCCTCGGCAGAGCACGAATTCGCGCGCACGGTGGTCGCCGGCACCACCTTGTGCCTGGACTTCCCCGGGCGCGAGCGCATCGTTGGGCCCTACTACGCGCGGTCGGCAGCCATCGTCCCGTGCTCGGTCGACAGCGTGGTGGTCTTCGGGTCCCCGACCGACTCGCTCGCCGGCGCGCACGCCAGGGAACTGGCGATCCCGGCCGCCCGTGCCGCCGAGGCGATCGAGAGTGTGCCGCCCGCCAAGCGTCTGGCTGACGAGCTCGAGGTGCTGGAGGCCGTGCGTGCCATCACCGCGGTGTCGGCGACCACGCTCGAGGACACCTTGGCCCGGATCGCCGAGGTCACCGCGGCGTCGCTTTCCTGCGAGTTCGGGGTGGTCGTTGTGCGCGATGGCTCCGGCGAGCTGCGCATAGGCACCGCGGACCGCGGCTGGTCTCCGCCGCCCGACATCGCGCTGCTTGACCAGCTTGGGCCGCTACTCGACGAGGACGCCGAGCTGCCGTATCTGGCGCAGGACGCCGCGGGCGCCTCCGGCCTTGCGCGCGCCTTCGCCGCCGGAGGCGCGACGTCACTGCACGCGTACAAGGTCGGCGAGGGACTGCCGGCCGCGATGGTTCTCGTGCACGCCGACACCACTCCGCGCGGCTTCACCGTGTTGTGCCGCCGCCTCGCGCGGTCCACGGGCGAGGCCGCCGAGATAGTGATCGGCCGCGCGCTCGCTCAAGAGCGGGTGACCACGCAGGACGCCGACACCTAGCCGGACGCCAGCGGCACGCCCAGCAGCCGCTCGAGCTCGGGCACGGTGCCTTCTACACCACGATGCAGAACGGCGGCCATGCCGACCGCCTCCGCCCCCTCGCAGTTCTCGCGCAGGTCATCGACGAACACGCACTCCGCGGGCGCCACGCCCGCGCGCTGGGCGCCCAGCCGGAAGATCTCGGGTTGGGGCTTGTGCAGCCCAACCTCCGCCGAGATCACCACGCCGTCGTACATCTCGGCAAAGGTGGAGCGGTCGTAGCGTCCGGCGCCGATCGAGTTGGACACGAGGCCTGTGCGGATCCCGGCCGCCTTGGCGGCCTTCACGGCCGCGATCATGGCGTGGTCGGCGCGCATGCCGGCGAACAGCCGGTCGATCAGGTTCTCCCGGTCGGCAATGCCCAGCTTCTCACCCAGGATCTCGCTGAACGCCGGCTCGTCGATCTCACCGGTCTCGACACGGCGCAGCTGGGCGCGGGCGTCGGGATCGGCGGTCATCAGGTCGGTGAAGGCCTTCGGGTCGAGGCCCTCGGTCTCGCAGAACTGCCGGAACGAGTCGAACACGTTGGTGGTCAGCACCCCGCCGAAGTCGACGAGCAGGCCCTTGAGAGACACTAGCGCCGGCCGGTCTGGGTGATCGAGCGGGCCTGCTCTGCGAGCGCCGGCACACCCTCGTCGAACATCGCGAGGTACTCGTCGCCCGAGCGGCCCTCGACGTAGGCCTTGTAGTTGCCCTCCATGAACACGGCCGCCTTCCAGATGGCAAGCGCCTGATACCAGTCCAGTGCACCGACCGAGCGCCCCGTCTGCGACTCGTAGCGCTCGATCAGCTGCTCGCGCGTTGGAAAGCCCTCCTTGCGCGTGGCGGCCGATAGCGCGCCGAATGCCAGGTCCTCGGGGTCGTCGGCCTGGGCCCAGGTCACGGTCAGGTAGCCGACGTCGGCGAGCGGATCACCGATCGTCGACAGCTCCCAGTCGAACACCGAGACGACCCGCGGCGGGAGGTCGTCTCCCACCATCACATTGCCGAGGCGGTAGTCGCCGTGCACGATCGTCGACTCCGGAGATTCGGGCATGTTCTCGGCCAGCCAGGCGGCAACCTCGCTCACCGCCTCGAGCTCACGAGTCTTGTTGTGTTCCCACAGGCCGTTGAAGCGCCGCAGCTGGCGCTCGAGGTACCCGGTTGGCTTGCCGAAGCCCTCGAGCCCGGCCGCACGCCAGTCGACGGCGTGGATCTCGGCGAGCGCGTCGACGAGCTGCTCACCGATGCCCGCGCGGCGCTCGGGCGTATCAAGGGCGTCGGGAACCTCGCCGGTGATCACCGAGCCGTGAATCTCCTCCATCACGTAGAAGGGCACCCCCAGGATCGACTCGTCGTCGCAGGTGGCGAGGACCGCGGGCGTCCGAGCCGCGGTTCCTTGCAGGGCGGAGAGCAGGCGCGCCTCGCGCAGCACGTCGTGGGCCGACGGCGGCAGCGGGGGCCGGGGCGGGCGGCGCAGCACCATCCGGTCCTCGCCTCGGCGAACCAGGTAGGTCACATTGGAGTGGCCTTCACCGACCCGCTCGGCACGCAACTCGCCGGAGCCGAGTCCCTGCGAGTCGAGGAAGGCCGTGAGCGGCTCGCGAACCAGCAGGGGCGGGTGCTCGAGCTCGGCGGCTTGCGCCGGTGTGTCGACGATCTCCATCCCGGGCGCATCCTCCCAGAACGCTTGCGAGCAAGACGCTGGCCGGCCGGGTCAGCGCAGGCCGAGGCTGTGCAGTCGCCTGACCAGCCGGCGCGTGCGAACGGTTTCGCTGCGCAACATCGGGGCCACGAAGGCGACCCGGCCGCGACGGGTCCCGTAGACCACGCGGTAGCGCCCGCTGCGGTGGCCGACCAACAAGTCCTTGGCCACCCTGCGGGCTCCGACCACCCGGTTTCGGCGCAGCCTCCGTCCCGGAGCTGTCTGACGGGTGAAGTGGCCTCGCCCCGTGGAGGCCACCAGCACGATCCGCCCACGCCGGGCCGATACCAGGAAGCGCCCTCCGCCCTGCACGCATAAACGGACTGCGTCTCGGCCGCGGTGCGCGACTCGGTAGCGGCGCTGAAGCGCCCGGAGGCTGCCGCCGAGGTGGGCCGGTCCGATGCGCGTGGCGCTCACTCCGGCCTTCCTGGGAATGCAGCGCTTGGGGGCTCCCACGCTCTCCCGCCCCGGGCCTCCGGCGCTGAGATCCGCCGTGGGGATGCCGATCGACACCCGGGACAGCCGCACCAGGCCATTGGTGCGTTGGGGCGCGTACAGGCTGGAGGCCGGAGCGATCTGCAACCGCAACCGCGCGCCCACCTCGCCGTGGTAGGCGATCATCTCCAGCGGCAGCGAGAGCGTGTGGGGGTTGCCGTCCAGGGTCACCGGGATGGGCCGCGCCACGTTGCCCAGCACCAGGCCGCGGGCGCTGTCCACGATCTGGCCGTAGACGTGGGTCTGCACCGGCGCGCCGGTCCCCGAGTAGGTCAGCGACAGCTTCGGCGCCCCGGCGACATCCAAGCTGCCCCGCGCCGGGGGCAGGTCGAGGTTGAAGGCATCGAGCGCGGGGCTCGCTGCGATCAGCGCGCCGTTGCCGGCGCCCGCGGCCAGGGGAAGGTCGCCCGATCCGGTGGCTTCGAGCGCGCCGTTCTCCACCGGCGGGTAGGTGGCCGCGTTTCGCTCCTTGCCGTCCTGGGCCACGTAGGAGAAGGGCGCTCCGGTCGCGACCTTGGAGTCACGCTTGAGGTAGCGCGCGAACCAGGCCAGCACAGACTTCTCTACTTGGTCGTCCGGGCCCTTGTCGGTCAGGCACACGCCATGGCCGCCGCAGAACCACACCATCCGCACGGGCACGCCGTGGCTTCGCAGAATCGCGTGGTTGCGCCTGGCCTCGTCCAGGGTGAACAGCGTGTCGGCCGTGCCCTGGATCAACAACGTGGGCACGCGGACGCGGTCGACCACGCCAGGGAACCCGCGGCTGCGAAAGAACTCCACGCTCTGGTCCGAGAACTTGCCGGTCGACACGCCCTCGACCCCGGCCTGGGTGATCCGGGGGTCCTGGCTGCCGGTCTCTGGACCGCTCACCTTGATCAGGCCACCGGTGACGGCGGTCTGTCCCCCGGCCAGCAGGATCGATCCCCAGCCCGTCTTGACCACCTGCTCCTTGTAGAGGCTGGTGAGCAGGTCGTTGTAGGCGATAGTCGGCGTGATCACATCCACGCGCCGGTCGATCGCGGCTGTCACGAGCTGGATGGCGCCGCCGTAGCTGGCGCCGTTCATGCCCATGCGTGGATCTCCAGGGCCGTCCAGCTGAGCCTCGGGCTGCTTTGACGCGAAGTCGATCAGCGCCTGCACGTCGCGTCCTTCGAATTGGGGAGTGTCGACCTCCACCTGGCCACCTGACTGGCCAAAGCCGCGCGCATCCCAGGTAAGGACGTTGTAGCCGGCGCGCCGCAGGGGGCCCAGGCCCACTGAGCCGAAGAGGTTCTCCGAAGAGCTGTTCTCGTCGGTGTCCCCGGTCATGCCGTAGCCGTGGCCCACGAACACCGTGGGCGCCTTGTTGCCTGCCTCGAGACCTGCGGCGGGGAAGAAATGCGTGTTGATCTTGGTTCCGTCGAAGGAGACCACGGTCGCATCTCGCGCCCAGGACGACGGGGCGCAGACGCCGAGCGCGATCAAAGCCAGAGCGGAGAGGATCTTGAAGCGGCGCACGCGCATGCGACGACAATACCGTCGCGCGAGAGCTCGACGCGTAGCTTTGGGAGCGTGCCCGAGCTACCCGAGGTAGAGATCGTCGCTCGCCGCGTCGGAGTGGCGTGTGCTGGCGCGCGCGTCGAGTCGGCGCTTGCTCCCGGCATGGTCACCATGAAGACGTTCGATCCGCCGCTCGATTCGCTCGCCGGTTGCGAGGTCACCGGTCTGGGCCGGCGCGGAAAGATGTTCGTGGTGGAGCTCGGCGAGTGGTCGCTGCTCATCCACCTGATGTCAGCCGGGCGCCTGCAGGTATGGGACAAGCGGGCGTCGCTGCGCGACCGCGCCTCGCGCCTGCTGTTGCGCTTGGAGGATGGGCGCGAGCTGCGCCTGCGCGAGTTCGGCACCCAGCAGCGCGCCTGGGCCAAGTTGCTGGCCGGCGACGCCGTGGAGGCCGACCCCGACATCGCCAAGCTGGGCCCCGACGCCTGGCCGGAGCTGTCGGCCGAGGACTTTTCCGCGCTGATCGACCAGCCCCACCACCTGCACCCGCTCCTGCGTGATCAGCGCACGATCGCGGGAATCGGGCGCTCCTGGGTCGACGAGGTGCTGTGGACTGCTCGCCTCTCGCCGTTCAAGAAGGGCTCTGACCTAGAGGATGACGAGGTGGAGCGCCTGCGGGTGGCCGCAGCCGACCGGCTTGGCGGCGCCCTGGACCACTACGAGAAGGTGATCGGTCTGACCGTTCCGGACAAGCTGCCGATGCCGCTGCAGGTGCACCGGCGCGCGGGCGAGCCCTGTCCGCGCTGTGGCACCACCATCGAGGCGATCCACTTCAAGGACTATGTGATGTGTTACTGCCCAACCGAGCAGACCGGCGGCCGAGTGCTCAAGGACCGGCGCCTGTCAAGGTTGCTCAAATGATCGAAGCCGGCCAGAAGGCCCCCATTTTCTCGCTCCATAACCAGGACGACGAAACCGTCTCGCTGGCCGACTACGCCGGGAGGAAGGTGGTTCTCTACTTCTACCCCAAGGCCGACACGCCGGGGTGCACGACCCAGGCGTGCGGCATCCGCGATCGCAGCGGCGAGTACGACGACGCAGGCGCCACGGTGATCGGCGTCTCGGCCGACGCCCCGACGAAGCTCCGCAAGTTCGCCGACAAGCACGACCTGGACTTCACGCTGGTCGGCGACCCGGGCCACGAGGTGCTCGAGGCCTACGGCGTGTGGATGGAGAAGAAGAACTACGGCAAGACCTACATGGGCATCCAGCGGGCCACCTTCATCATCGACGGCGACGGCAATGTGGCCCATGTGATCCGAAGGTGTCGCCCAAGACCCATGACGACGAGGTGCTGGCGGCGCTCGCGCGGGTGTAGGCGCGGCGAGCCGCATCGCTCCTTCGTACTCTAGGAACGGTGCTGCCCATGGCCTCCATCGGCAAATCGTTCCGCTCGTTCTTCCACGCGGTCGACCAGTTCTTTTCCAACCTCGCCCACGTGCACTGGGGCTCGCTGCTCCTCGGCCTCGCCGCCTTCGTGATCTACCTCTCCTTCAGGGCGCGGGCGTCCTTTCACATCTTGCGCGCCGCCTATCCAACCGAGGCCTTCCGCTTCCGCGACATCTGGGGCGCGTACTTCGCCGGATACGGCTTCAACTCGGTGATCCCGGCCCGCGGCGGGGATGTCGTGCGGCTGTTCTTGACGAAGACATCAGTTCCCCGCGCCAGCTATCCGGCGGTGGGTGCGACGTTCGTCGTCGAGGCGGGCTTCGACCTGGTTGTGGGGGTCTTCATCCTCGGGTTCGCCTTCACCCAGGGGGTCTTCCCCAAGCCGCCGGACTTCGCGAAGCTGAACGCGTTCGACCTGTCCTATCTAGCCTCGCACCCCAAGTTCACCCTGTTCCTGCTCACGGCCCTCGGGGTCGGCGCGCTCGTGGCGTTCGCCCTGTTGTCGGTGCGCGTGAGGGCGTTCTGGGCGCGGGTGCGTCAGGGCTTCACGATCGCCTATGACCGGCGTCGCTACATGCGCGAGGTCTTCGCCGTGCAGTTCGTGGGCTGGCTGTTTCGGTTCACCGCCTTCTGGATGCTGCTCGAGGCCTTCAACATCGGCGGGTCGGTCAAGAACGTGCTGCTGGTGCTGGGCGTGAACGCGGTGTGCGCCGCGGTGCCGTTCACCCCCCAGGGAGCCGGGGTCGCACAGGCGCTGCTGGCCAAGGTGTTTGCGGGCACCGCGGCCGGGGCCACCGTTGCGGCCTACTCGGTTGGGCAGCAGATCGCGCTCGGAGCACTCACGTTCGCGATCGGGTTCGCCGCGCTGCTCTTCATCTTCCGCGTGCGCAGCTTCAAGGAGATCATCGCTCGCGGCAAGGCCGACAGGGCGGCCGAGAAGCGGGCGCGCGATCGCCCCGCGGAGGCGGCGAACCCCGTCTAGGCGACGGCGGCCGGGGCAGGCACGTCGCCGCCGACCAGATTGCGCACCAGGAAGTCGAGCTGGTCGGCGACGGTCTGCTCGAACTGGGGATCGACGTAGATCTCGAAGTGGCCGATCGGGTAGCGGTTGAGCTCGGCGTTCGGCGACGCCTCGGCGGCCTTCACCGCCGGGCCGGCGGGGGTGGTGGTGTCGCGGTCGCAGACCTGCACCAGCACAGGCTGGCGCAGCCTCGAGAACTTCGCGTAGGGGCGGTAGGCACCGACCGTGAGCGCGATCCGGCCGGCCACGCGGTTCACCCAGTTGCTCACCGGCGGATCGATTCCGTTGAACCCGGGCTCCGCGTCGGGCGCGGTCATGACCGCGGAGGTGCCGGGCGGGCCGACGGCCGGCAGGTAGACCGGGTCGCGGCCAGTGAGCATCGCGACACCGTCCTTCAGGCCCGCGGCCGTGAGCTTGAGCGCCTGGGCGGCGCCGCCCGCCCGGATGGTCGAGAGGCCGTCGGTGAACGGCGCTTGGGACACCACCGCGGCGATCCCGGGATCGGCAGCGGCTACCGCCACCACGTGGCCGCCGCTGAACGACGAGCCCCAGATGGCCACCCGGCGTGGGTCGACCCCGTCGAGGTTGCGCGCGTGGGCAACGGCGGCGCGCCAGTCGGCAAGCTGCTTGCCGATCGACAGCAGCTCCCGCGGCTCGCCAGGACTTGCCCCGAAGTGGCGATAGTCGAACAGCAGCACCGCCATGCCGGCGGCGGCGAACCGCTCCGCGTACGCGTCTAGGCGCTGCTCGCGGGTCGCGCTGAAGCCGTGAGCCATCACCACGCACGGGTGGGGCCCGTCACCCTCGGGGCGGTACAGCCACGCCGCGCAGCGACCATCGCCCGAGACGAAGTCCGAGTCGGTGCGCTCGGGCGCGGCCACCGGGCTAGGCGCCGAAGCCCTCGCGGGCCTCGCGGACGAGGGCCACGGCTTCGGGGAACAGCCGGGTCATGGCCGCGCGCAGCTCCTCGGCCTGCTGATCGGCATTGCCCTGGAGGTTCAGGCGCGAGATGCCGGCCACCGTCATGTCGGCCGCCAGCTTGATCGCGTTGTCGGCCCAGGCGACCTTCTGGGCACCCTGCATCTGGTCGGCCAGCTCGGCCATCCGCTTGCGCAGCTCCTCGGGATCGCCGAACAGGCCACCGAATGGATCTTCTGAAGACATGGCTCGATGATAGGGACCGCGCGTCACCTAGATACGATCGTCTGCCGTGGCACCCCTGACCCCAGACCAGCGGCGAACCCGCGAGCGCATCGAGACGGTGATCCGGATCGCCGCGCCCGCCCTCAACCTGGTGTTGGCCGTCGGCGAGCGGATCTCAAAGATCGCCGAGCCCGAGGACCACGAGTACTACCCGCCGCGCAATCCCACAGGCACCGAGCCGCCACCCCGACGGCCCGAGGCCGACGCGCAAACGCCGGGCCTGTAAGCATCGTCGCGGTGAAGGACTCAGAACAGCTCGCCTGGGAGGCC
>JBBRYL010000100.1:0-10576 GCA_038237685.1 Solirubrobacterales bacterium
ACCCGCAGCGGCGGGCCGCTCTCATTCGTGAACACCGAGGAAGACGAACCCAACGGCTGGATGGTCGATCCCGACGCCGAGGACCAGCTGGCCGACGCGCTCGTGGAGGCCGTGAACGACGGTGACGAGCGCGCCACGCGCGCCGGCAACGCCTACCACCAGATCCGTGAGAAGTACTCCTGGACCAGCCTCACCTCACGATTCACGGACCTGTACGAGTCCGCGGTCGCCGACCGCGACGCCTAGCCGCTCACCGGCTCCATCACCCGCACCTCGACCGGCGCCTTCTCGGCGAACAGGTCTGCGTCGGCGCGCGAGCCGACCTCCTCGCCCCAGTGCATCGGCACGGCTAGGCGCGGCTGGATCCGCCGGGCCGCCTCGGCGGCTTCGGTCGCCGACATCACGTAGGTGCCGCTCACCGGCAGCAGCGCCACGTCAACACCGACCACCGAGTCCATCTCGGGGATCACATCGGTGTCGCCCGAGTGGTAGATGCGTTCACCGCGCACGTTCAAGTCGAAGCCGACACACCCCGCCGATCGCGGATGGAACAGCCGACCCTCGCGGTCGCGCTTCGAGGTGTTGTAGGCCGCCACAGCGGCCACCTCGACCCCCACGATGCCCTCGAGCTCGAGCACCTCGCCGGGGGCGATCGAGCTGACGCGCCCGGTGGCCCGCTCGGCGACCGCCGCCGGAGCCACCAGCACGGTCTCCTCCGTGGAGATGCGCTCGATGTCGCGCGGGGAGAAGTGGTCGTAGTGGCCGTGGGTCACGAGCACGAGGTTCGCCGGCGGCCCGGGCGGCACGCGGTAGGGGTCGATGTAGATCGTGGCCCCGCGCACGTCGATGCGAAAGCCCGAGTGCCCGAGCCACTCGAGCGAGTCGATCAGCATGCGATCGAGGATAGTTTCCCGGCCGGCACCGAACGAGAGGACGCACGTGAGCTACGAGACCGTCGAGTGGGACCTGACCGATGGGGTCGGGAGCATCACCCTGAACCGCCCCAAGACCATCAACGCCTGGAACGGCCAGTTCGGCGAGGAGCTGGGCGAGGTGGTCAACGTCCGGGCCGCCGACCCGGCGGTACGCGCGGTGCTGATCACGGGCGCCGGTCGCGGCTTCTCCTCTGGCGCAGACCTCAGCGGCGGCGGACTGTCGGTCGACCCCAAGGACGACCGGCCCGACATCCTTCACGAGCTCCACGACGTCTACCACCCGATCATCCGCGGCGTGCGACAGCTCGAGAAGCCGGTCGTGGCCGCCGTGCACGGCGCGGCCGTCGGCATCGGCCTGTCGCTGGCTCTGTCGTGCGACCTCATCCTGGCGGCGGAGTCCTCCTTCTTCAGCCTGGCCTTCGCCGGCATCGGACTGATGCCCGACGGCGGGTCGACCCTGTTCGTGCCCGCCGCCGTCGGCAAGACCCGCGCGTTCGAGATGGCGCTGCTCGGCGAGCGGGTTCCCGCCCCCAAGGCGCTCGACTGGGGCCTCGTGAACGCCGTGCACCCCGATGAGGAGCTGTTCGGCGAGGCGGACGCGCTCGTCGTCCGGCTGGCGGCCGGACCCACCCGCTCCTATGCGGGATCCAAGCGGGCGCTCAACGCCAGCGTGTACGGCCACATGGAGTCCCAGTTCGACCTCGAGGCCGATCTCCAGCACGCTCTGGCGCGCACAGACGACTTCGTGGAGGGCGTCGGAGCCTTCCTGCAGAAGCGCGATCCGGAGTTTAAGGGGCGGTGACAGCTGCCACGAAGTGGAATACGGCCGCGAGCGAGAGATATGATGCCGCGGCCTTGCGTTCTCGTGGCCCCATGAACCGCCGGCTGCTCGCCCCGGCCGCCCTCGCGGCAGCGCTCCTCGCCATGCTGGCGCTGGCGCCGGGAGCGATGGCCGATGTCTTCACCCCGGAGTCGGGCGGCTCGCCCAACGCCGACGACATCGACACGCTCTACAAGATCGTCCTGTATGTCTCGATCCCGATCTTCCTTACGGTCGAAGGCGTCCTGATCTGGTCGCTCGTGAAGTACCGCGAGCGCCGCGGGGGACCCGAGCCCGTCCAGATCCGCGGCAACTCGCCGCTGGAGCTCGGCTGGACCGTCGGCGCGGCGGTCATCCTGATCGTCCTGGCCGTGGTCACCTTCATCTTTTTGCCCGACATCAAGAACCCGCCGGCCAGCGGCCCCGACGGGCTCGCCCAGGGCGTGCAGGTCGCATCGATCGGTCAGCCCTCGCCGCCCCCCGGCAAGAGCAAGCCGCTCACCATCGCCGTGAACGGCCAGCAGTACCTGTGGCGCTTCACCTATCCGGAGGCAAACGCCTACAGCTACTACAAGATGGTCGTGCCCACGAACACCACCGTGGTCTTGAAGATCACCTCGTCCGATGTCGCGCACTCCTGGTGGATCCCCAAGCTCGGCGGCAAGGCCGACGCGATCCCGGGCCACACCAACCAGACGTGGTTCAAGATCTCAAAGGAAGGCATCTACAAGGGCCAGTGCGCCGAGCTCTGCGGCGAGAACCACGCCGACATGCGCAGCATCGTGCAGGCGGTAAGCCCGGCCAAGTACCAGGCGTTCGTGGCCAACCAGCAAACGCAGCTGAAGGCATCGCAGAAGGCCCTCTCGGCTCAGCGTGCCGCACGTGAGAAAAGCGGAGAGGACACCCCCTAGCGATGGCCACCACCGAATACGCGGCGCAGCGCCCGACCGTCAGCGCGCTCGTGCGCCCAGAGGTCGTGCTGCACGGACTGCGCGAGAAGCCGGGCGGCTGGCTCGACTGGCTGACCACCACCGATCACAAGAAGATCGGGATCATGTACTTCTTCGTCACCTTCGTCTTCTTCATCGTCGGTGGCGTCGAAGCGCTGATCATGCGCACCCAGCTCGCGCAGCCCAACGGCACCGTCGTCACGCCGGAGGTCTACAACGGCCTCGTGTCGATGCACGGCACCACGATGATCTTCCTCTTCATCGTGCCCGTCATGGCCGCGTTCGGCAACTACTTCGTGCCGCTGATGATCGGCGCGCGCGACATGGCGTTCCCGAGGCTGAATGCGCTCTCGCTGTGGCTGCTGGTGTTCGGCGGCATCGCGTTCTACGTCAGCGTGTTCTTCACGCCGCCCGAGGCGGGCTGGACGTCCTACGCGCCGCTGTCCGACGACGCCTACCTGCCAAGCGGTGGCATCGACGCCTGGATCTTTTTGATCCACCTCACCGGCCTCTCCTCGATTATCGGCGCGATCAACTTCGTCGCGACGATCCAGAACATGCGCGCTCCGGGCATGAGCTGGGGTCGCCTGCCGCTGTTCGTGTGGTCGATACTCGCCTACAGCTACCTGCTGATCGCTGCGCTGCCGGCGATCGCGGCGGCGGTCACGATGCTGCTCACCGACCGCCACTTCGGCACCGACTTCTTCGACCCCACGGGCGGGGGCGACCCGATCCTGTGGCAACACCTGTTCTGGTTCTTCGGGCACCCCGAGGTCTACGTCATGGTGCTCCCCGCCTTCGGGATCATCTCGGAGGTCCTGCCGGTGTTCTCGCGCAAGCCGATCTTCGGCTACAAGGCGATCGCGGCGTCGACGATGTCCATCGCCTTCCTGAGCCTGCTGGTGTGGGCCCACCACATGTTCACCACCCCCACCCCGACGGTGGTGCTGGTGTTCTTCATGCTCAGCTCCTTTTTGATCGCGGTGCCGACCGGCATCAAGATCTTCAATTGGGTCGCGACCCTGTGGAAGGGCTCGATCGTGTTCAAGACGCCGCTGTTCTTCGCGGTGGGCTTTTTGTCCACCTTCCTGATAGGCGGCATCACCGGCGTGATGCTCGCCGTGTTCCCCGTCGACTGGCAGCTGCAGGACACCTACTTCGTGGTTGCCCACCTGCACTACGTGCTGTTCGGCGGCTCGGTGTTCGGGATCTTCTCGGGCATCTACTACTGGTTCCCCAAGATGAGCGGACGGATGATGTCCGAGGCGCTCGGCAAGACCTCGTTCTGGCTGATGTTCGTCGGCTTCAACCTCACGTTCCTGATCCAGCACTCCGCCGGCCTGTCTGGCATGCCGCGCCGCATCTATGACTACCCCAGCGACGCCGGCTGGACCGTGTTCAACGAGGTCTCGACCATCGGCTCCTACCTGCTGGGCATCGGCGTGATGGTCACGGTGGTCAACGTGCTGATCTCGATCAAGAAGGGCAGGCGGGCCGGCAACGATCCGTGGAAGGCCAACTCGCTCGAGTGGTTCACCCAGTCGCCCCCGCCGGAGAACAACTTCGACGTCGTCCCCCGCGTGCGCTCGCTGGAGCCGATGAAGGACATCAGGCGCGAGGTCCAGCAGGCGAGTGAGCCGGCCGGCACCGTCGCGCAGCCGGTAGCCTCCGGCACGTGAGCGGACCTCCGACTGCTGCCGACTCGGTCGGCGCCACACCGAGCTCAGCTCTCAGACAGGTCGTCTCCGACTACGTCGAGATGACCAAGCCGAAGGTGCAGTCGCTGCTGCTGTTCACCACGGTCACCACGATGCTGATCGCCGGTGACCCTTCGATCGGGCTGATCGCCGTGACCTGCCTGGGCGGGTACCTGTCGGCAGGCGGCGCCGGCGCCGTCAACCACTGGTATGACCGCGACATCGACCTGGCGATGGCACGCACGGCCGACCGCCCGGTGGCGTCGGGTCGCGTCGCTCCCAACGCTGCGCTCGTGTACGGGCTCGTGCTGGCCGCGTCGGCCGTCGTGCTGCTGGCGCTGGCGGTCAATCCGCTGGCCGCGGCGCTCTCCTTCTCGGGCTTCCTCGGCTACACGCTGGTCTACACGATGTGGCTGAAGCGCTCGACGCCGCAGAACATCGTGATCGGCGGCGCCGCCGGCGCGGTGCCCCCTCTGGTGGGCTGGGCCGCCGCCACCGGCTCGCTCAGCTGGACCGCCGTCTACCTCTTCGCCATCGTCTTCTACTGGACCCCCCCGCACTTCTGGGCGCTGTCGCTGCTGATGAAGGACGAGTACGCCAAGGTCGGCGTGCCGATGCTGCCGGTGGTCCGCGGCGAGAAGGAGACCCGCCGCCAGATCCTCATCTACTCGGTGCTGCTCTACGCGGTCACCCAGCTGCCCTTCTGCGCCGGCGGCTTCGGCGTGGAGTACCTGGTGGCCTCGATGTCGCTCGGCGCCGTGTTCATCGGCGGCGCCGTTCGCCTCTACAACCGCGCCGACCGCCGCGCGGCCCTGTGGCTCTACCTGTACTCGCTGGCCTACCTCGCGCTGCTGTTCGCCGCGATGGTCGTCGACGCCAAGCTCTAGCCCGGCCTGCCAACCGAGACGTGGTGGCTCGCTCCGTCGCGGCCCGCGCATTTGGCCACGTAGAACTCGGCATCCGCGGCGCTCATTACGGCTTCCGGGGTCCAGGTGCGATCCGGATCGGGCATGCACGTCAGTCCGCCGACGCTGGCACAGACCGTCAGTGTCTTGTTCCCCATTGGGATGCGGATCCCGCGTACGGCGTCGAGGAGCTTCTCGGCCACGGCCTCCGCAGCCCCTTCGCCTACCTCGGTGAGCAGGATCACGAACTCGCCGCCGAATCGGGCCACGTAGTCGGCGGTCCGCACGCGCCGCTTCAGCGCGTGTGCCACCTCGACCAGCAGCGCGTCGCCGGCGGCATGGCCGGAGGTGTCGTTGACCTGCTTGAAGCCGTCGAGGTCCAGCATCAGCACCGCGAAGCCGCGCCCATGGCGCTCCAGCACCGCCCGCCTCCAAGAAGAAGCATGCCGACGGCCGTGGGCACGGCCATCTGGGTCTGCGTGGGTATGCCGTAGAGATTGGTGAGACCTGCGAGGTAGCCAACGAGCGCGAACAACGCAGCAGCACCGACGAACAGGCCAAGCATCGGGGCGAGGGCCGCCCATCTGCCCCGCATGTCGAGCGCGAGCACGGCCACGCTGGCGAGAATGAAGCAGAGGCTCGTGTTGAGGGCCATCCGACCGGGGTGCACCGTTCCGGCCGTTCCCTTCGGCTCGTCGAAGAGGAACAGGTCGACGCCGAGGTCACGGCCGTGGACGAACTGGCTGAACACCGTGGCTGCCAGGGCCAGTACCGCAACCGTCGCGCCGCGACCCACGACACGGTGCCTGCCGTCGTCCTTTGCGCCGATGTGCAGCGCGGTCCCGAGCAGGATGAACGCGAGGGCGGTATTGGCCTTCATCGTCACGAGGCCGGGAACGACGCTCTTCAACGCGTCGACGCCAAGTATCCAACCGATCATGGCCATGACACCGATGAGCACGGCGCCGCCACCGGCCGCCGACGAGAGCCGGCGCAGCCTGTCTATTCGAGCCTGATCGAGCTCCACAGGTTCCACTCGGCGTACGTGGCGTGACCCCGTAGGTTCGGTCCGGTGCTTGTGAGAGTTCTACCCGCCCACGATCATGGGCGAGGAAGGCTCGACAGGCATGAAGTGAAGCAGGCACACCCCGGAGCAGGTCATCCGCAAGTTGCGCGAGGCCGACAGGATGCTCGGCGAGGGCAAGACGACCGTTGAGGTCGCCAAGGCGCTGGAGATCAGCGAGAACACGTATCACCGCTGGCGCAACCAGTACGGCGGGATGAAGGCCGACGACGTCAAGCGCCTGAAGGAGCTTGAGCGCGAGAACCAGCGGCTGAAGCGGATCGTCGCCGACCAGGCGCTGAACATCGACGCGCTGAAGGAGATCTCCCGGGGAAACTGGTAGGCCCGGCCCGGCAGGCGCCAGGCGGTCGCGATGCTTCGCGACCGCCTCGGTGTCAGCGAGCGTCGGGCATGCCGGTACGTGGGGCAGCACCGCTCCACCCAGCGCCATGAGCCCACGGCCGTTGCGGGCGACGATCAGGCGTTGCGCGCTGAGCTGCGCCAGATCTCTGAGCGCAAGCCGCGCTGGGGCTACCGGCGCGCGCACGCCCGGCTGGGCGAGCAGGGCTGGCAGGTCAACCGCAAGCGCGTGCAGCGATTGTGGCGTGAGGAAGGCCTGCGCGTCCCCGCGCGGGCGCGCAAGCGCCGCCGTGTCGGCGAGGGAGCCGGCGAGAACACCCGGCTGCGCGCCCAGCGCCCCAACGAGGTGTGGGCACTGGACTACATGGCCGACCAGACCGCCGACGGCCGGATGCTGCGGCTGTTGAACATCGTCGACGAGTTCACCCGCGAAGCACTGACGATGCACGTCGCCAGAAGCATCACCGCCGATCAGACCGTCGCCGCGCTGCAAGAGCTGGCCAGCCGGCGCGGCGCCCCCGCGCACATCCGCTGTGACAACGGGCCCGAGTTGACCGCCCACGCCCTCAGAGACTGGTGTCGCTTCGCCACGGTCGCCACCAACTACATCGAGCCCGGCTCGCCGTGGCAGAACCCGTTCGTGGAGTCCTTCAACGCCAGGGTGCGCGACGAGCTGCTCAACGTCGAGGAGTTCTCCTGCCTGGCCGAGGCTCAAGTCCTCACCGCCGACTGGCAACGCGACTACGACGCCGAGCATCCGCACTCCGCGCTGGGCATGAAGTCGCCCTCCCACTTCGCCGCGACCTGGACCGCGCCGGCGGCCTGACACCCCGGGCCGGCGAGCGCGCCGCGGACGGACTCCCGCCGCTCGGCCCTCGGGCCTCACGACGGCATAGGGCTCCTTGGTCATGACCTGCCAGACGAGACGGTCAAACGCGGCGATCCCGCCCTTGGGCTCGCTGCGGCCCATGATCCTGCCGCGCCGCACGTCCCACGCGTCGAAGTACGTCACAGCGCCTTTGCGCTCGTATCGTGCTCGACCAGTTGCCCGCGTCCCGGCGCCGGCGGCGCGGTCGGGTGGATCCGCTTGCGGGCTTGGATGGAGGGCTTGGCGTCGGCGCTGATCACGCAGTCGCCGGGCTCCAGCAGCTTGCCTTCCCAGCGGCCCTCATAGAGGTCGAGGATCGGGGCCGCCTTCTCGAGGAACCTGGGGTCGCGCGGAAAGATCCACGAGCGCTGCTGCCACGGCTTGATCGCGTCTTGGGCCAGCCAGCACCCGATCGTCGACGCCGACGCCTGGCTGACGGCCTGCTCGACGACGAAACGATGAAGCTCAGACCGGCTGAAGCGCGACAGCGGAACGCCGTGCGTCTTGGGCAGCTCGCACGCGATCGCCTTGACCTGCGCGACCTCTTGCGGGGGGAAAGCGCCGCGGGCGACCCGACCGCGGTTGATCCTGCAGACCGGCGAGGCGCTGTTCGCGAAATCGTCGCCGCCACTGCCCGACGACCTTCGAGCACATCTCCAACCACCCGGCGATCTCCACGTTAGACAGACCCTCGGCCGCGTAGAGCACGAGCTTCGCGCGCTGCACGTCGCGATAGCAAAGCGTCAGCTTGGCGGCCCGCCGCTCGAGCTCAACCCGTTCCTCTTCGCTGACTCTGATCTCGACCGCCGACGCCATCGCCACCAAGATTCGCCGCCAGCGTTATGACTCCTTCACCCAACCAGAGGGAACTTACGGCGGGCAGCACTTAGCCGCCCCAGTCAGTCCTCGTACAGCGCGTAGCCGTAGTCGCCGCGCTTGTAGGCCAGGCGGGCGATCGAGTGCATGCGCGTGTCGTCGTTTGACTCGATCTGGTCCAGCGCGCCTGCGACGCGCTGCTCGGCCCTGCGGCAGAACGTCTCGGCGATGAAGAGCTCCTGACCCGAGGGCTGCACGCCGTGCTCCTCGAGGATCGCCGTCACGCGCGAGAGCACCGCGATCTGCGCGTAGACGTCCGATAGCGCGTCGGAGAGACGCTTGTGGGTCATCCCCTGGTCGACGATCTTCTTGCCGTGCTTGCGCAGCACCGTCTCTCCGACGGAGCGCAGCCGCGCCACCTGATCGCCGACGGGCCTGGCCAGGCTCTCGAGCTCGGGATGCACCATCGAGAGCTGGTCCGGTCGCACCGACCGGCCGACTCGACCGACGACGTAGTCGGCCACAGTGCCGAGCGAGCGGATCGGATCGCGGAGATCCAGCTCACCCATCCCCGAGAGCTCCTCGCCGAGCGGCTTGAGCACGGACAGGGCGACGAACGTGCGCATCACGTCGTTCGCGCCCTCGAAGATCGGGAAGATCCGGATGTCGCGCAGAATCTGCTCGTAGGGCTCGGTGCGCATGTAGCCCTCGCCGCCCTTGAGCTGCAGAGCGCGATTGGCGAGGTACCAGACGAACTCGGTGCCGGTGACCTTCGCCATCGCGGACTCGACGGAGTAGTCGTCCACTCCCGCATCGACGAGCCCCGTCGTCAAGTACGCCATCGACTCCATGCCGAAGAGGTAGGACACCATCCAGCCGATCTTGTCCTCGACCATGTCGAAGTCACCGATCGGCTTGCCGAACTGCTTGCGCTCCTTGACATGGTCGATCGTCAGGTCGAGCAGATACTTGGCCAGGCCGACCGCACCGGTGCCGAGCGACATGCGCCCGTTGTTGAGGATCTGCATGGCGAGCCTGAAGCCCTCGCCGGGCTCGCCGAGCACGTTCTCCGCCGGCACGCGGACGTCCTTGAAATACAGCGGGCAGAGGTTGTTGCCGCGTAGCCCCATCGTGTCGTATGGCTCGCCGGCGCTGAAGCCCTTCATCCCCTTCTCGAGGATCAGCGCGATGTGGCCCTCGGGCTCGTCGCAGCGCGCGAACGCGACGAACGTCGAGCCGCGGCCGCCGTTTCCGATCCAGCGCTTCTCGCCGTTGAGCGTCCACGAACCGTCGGAGTTCAGCGTGGCTCGTGACTCCAGGTTGTAGGCATCGGAGCCCGCGTTGGGCTCGGTGAGGGCGAAGCCGGCGAGCTTGCGCCCGGCGACGAGGTCCGGCAGAAAGCGCTCCTTCTGCTCGTCGGTGCCGAAGAGGACGATGCCCTTCATCCCGATCGACATGTGCACCCCGAGGCCGACGGTCAGCGACCCGTCGACCTGGCCGAAGGCCTCGAACACGCGCGAGTAGCCGGTCTGGCTCAGACCCTGGCCGCCGTACTCCTCGGGGACGTAGAGGCCCATGAGCCCGAGCTCGCCGAGGTCGCGGTAGACCTGATCGTCGATCCAGCGCTCATCGTCGATCTTGCGCGAGTCGATGTTGTCGGCGGCGTAGGCGCGGAACGCCTGGACGAGGCCGCGGACCTTCTCGGCCTCCTGGTCGCGCGGGATCGGATACGGGAAGACCATCTCCTCGTGGATCTCCCCCAGCAGCAGGGCTTTGGAGAAGCTGGAGACCGCGGTGGCGGGCACGCCGCTCATACGGCCGCACCTTACCCCAGAACCTCGGACTAATAGCCCGGCGGGTGGCGGACGTGGAAGCCCGCCAGGGAGCGGGGCGCCCTCTGCCAGCGCGAGCCCTTCGGCCCGTCACGCCCGGAGGTGTCGAAGCGCAGGCCGGCCACGTACATGAAGACGTGGCCGGGGTTGGCGTAAATCGTGATGTAGCGGCCCGGCCCGGGCGCCCCGGCGTGCGCGAGCTGTCCAGAGTCCAGCGGGTGGTTCAGGAACCCGCCGGCGGCGAGCGCGTAGCTCACGGAGCCCGAGCAGTCGTAGGCGGAATCGACGAACGAACGGTGGCCGCCCCCGTACACGTAGGGGTAGCGGGCG
>JBBRYL010000101.1:0-10541 GCA_038237685.1 Solirubrobacterales bacterium
AGCAGACCACGCCCGGTGCTCCATGGCGGATCCGGCTCACCGACGAGGTCCGCCGCCGCTTCGTGCCCGAGGTCCCCGACGGCTTCGTGGCGCTCGCGGAAGCCGCCAGCCTGCTCGGCTGTGCTCGCCAGACCGTGTTGCAGAAGGTCCAACGCGGCGACCTTCACGCCATCCAGGTCACCACCGGACGCCGCAAAGGGCTCCGGATCGAGGTTCCCGCCGCCTCGCTGGACCGATTGATCAACGAATGAGTCAGGAGGTGCACTATGAACCAAGATCGGGCGGGCCGAGCAGGACGACGTTCTCCTTGCCCGCGAGGAAGTCGAGCTGGCCGAGGTGCAGGACGACGTCGCGCTTGAGCGAGGTCTGGAACATGAAGTCGAACTCCTCCAGGCTCTTGCGCGCGGGGAATCGGGCGGCCTTGATGCGGGCCTGGCCGCCGTGGCTCTCGCGGCTGTCGGTCTCGGTCTTCAACAGCGCGGCGGCGAACTGCTCGTAGGACCACTCCTCCGAGCGGGCCCGGTCGGCGAGCTTCGGCAACGCCAGGGCCGCGGCGGGCGCCTTCAGCGCGCGGAACAGGTGCGCGAGATCGGTCGTTGCGCGGCTCATGCGATCAGCGCGTCGTAGCGGGCCAACGGACGGACCTCGACCTGGGTCTCCGCCGGCTTTCGGCCCTCGCGTAACGAACGCGCGTGCTCCAGAGCGGTGATCGTCCGATGCCGCGCGAACGAGCGGGCGTGCCGGCAGGCGATCTCCCCGGTGTCCAGCGCGACCGCAGTGACCGTCCGTTGGTCGACGATGACCTCGACGCGTCGGCCGACCAGGTCCGGGTCGAGCGAGTAGTCGTTGGTGTCCAGGCGCAGATGCGGGTCCGGCGGGACCCGCATCACCCAACGCCGCGCCGTCTGCGGCATCCCCGCCGCCGGCAACGCGGCCATCACCTCGTGCTCCTCGAGGAGCCGGTCGACCGGCCGCGCCCGCAGCGACTTGTGGGTCCGGGCGTTGACCTTGGTGAACCAGCCGTCGAGCTGATCCTGGAAGTCCTGCTCGTTGGCGAATCGGCGGCCCGGCTCGAAGTTGGTCTCGGCGTAGCCCTGCAGCCGCTCGACCGCGCCCTTGGCCTGCGGATCGGCCGGCTCGCAGAAGTGCCAGCCGACTCTGAGCTGCCCGCAGAAAGCGGCGAACGCGTCCGACGGGCGGCCGGCGTGGCCGTGAATTCCGGCCTGCCGATCCCAGACCAGGGTGCCCGGCAGCGCCCCGAGCCGCTCGATGCAGCCGGCGATCCCGGCCAGCAGGTCCGGGGTCTCCTTGCTAAAGACCAAGACCCCCGCGCCCGCCCGCGAGTAGCCCAAGCACGCGACCACGACCCAGCCCGTCCGGGTCTGCCCGTGCCCGACCGGGACCTCCTCCCGGGGCTGCCAGACGTCGAACTGGCAGAGCTCTCCGGGCCGGTAGACGGTCCGCTGGAACGTCCGCGGCCTGGGCGCGAACAACGGCCGGACCTCCCGCAAGTAGTCGTCGACGATCGTCTTGGAACCGACAAAGCCGAGCGGCTCGAGCAGCTCCCGGACCCGCTGCCCCGGCAACGTCGGCTCCTCGCGAAGCAGCCGGTGGACCTCGTCCTTGAACGGATCCAGCTTCGACCCGCGCCCCGGCCGCCGATAGCTCGGCGGCCGATCGCTCTCGATCGCCCTTCGGATCGTCGCCCGATGCAGCCCGGTCTGGCGATGGATCTCCCGGATCCCCAGCCCCCTGACGAAATGCAATCGCCTGATCTCAGCCCACTGCTCCACACCAACCACCCTGGTCCTCCCGAGCTCGCTCTGCGCACACGAGCCCGAGATTCTGTGGCCACCCCAACAACGATCGACGTGGTCCACTTTTCAACCGGCGCAGGTGGTCCAGTTTTCACCCGGCGCCGACAGTCGCACCGCCTCGCCCGCGGCGTGTCGCCACCTGAATGCCCTCGCATCGAAATGTTTTCCATCCGTGGCGGAGCAGTCGACTGGAGGATCTGCGGTAGCCCTCGGTGAGTGGATGTCGGTAGAGGCGTGCCCGCGGCGAGGTGGTTTCGAGTGAGTCCACCCGATATGAGCGGCTAAAGCCGACATTGATCGTGAGGCCTGCCGATTGGTATCGGCGAAAACGAGGCGACACCGTGCGGCCCCGCCCCAGATCGTGAGTGACTAGAGCCAGCGGCTCTCCAAGGCGAACGGGGCCGACACTCTTGCCTGCAACGATTGTGACCGGCGGCCTGGGGGTGACGCTTGCGTTCGCAGGTCCTGGAACGGCGAGTAGCAGCGCGAGCGCCAGCCCCGTTACGGGGGCAGATGAGCCAAGTGGGTGCGTCTTGAGCATGAACGTTCCGGCTCCGAAAATGATCGTGTTGTGAGCGGTCACCTTCGCAGGGTTGGCTGGCTTGGCACGGATCGAATCGGTTCTTGTCGGATGACGATCGTGACCGTTGTCAGCGGCTGCGGATACGCGTACCTCCGGCGGGTTCGGGTTGGGTTAGGGACCGCTGCCCCGGGCGCGAACGAAAATATGTGCGCCACGGCTTATATAAGTTTTGGCTGATACGATGGCACGGTGCTCGCGCTTGACGTTTTGGGAGACCCCGTCCGCCGTCGCATCCTCGAGCTGCTGACCGATGGCGAGCGGTCGGCGGGCGTGGTGGGTGACGTGATCCATGAGGAGTTCGGGATCAGCCAGCCCGCGGTCTCCCAGCATCTGCGCGTCCTTCGACTCAACGGTTTCGCGACGGTCCGCCCCGAGGGGTCCCGTCGTCTCTACGCCGTTGACCCTCGTCCGCTGCAGGAATTGGACGAGTGGCTTGCGCCCTACCGCAGGTTCTGGGCGCCAAGACTCGACGCGCTCGCCACCGAGCTCGCACGGGGCCGACGGGAGCGAGCCAACCCCACCGATAACAACCAAAGGAGCAGGCAGTGACCACCGACACCAAACCGCTGATCACGGGGGTGGACTACGTGTGCATCCCGACCACCGACCACGATCGCGCCTGCGCGTTCTACGGCGAGACGCTGGGACTCCAGCAGAAGCAGCGCTGGGGCGACCGTCCGGCCACGGAGTTCCAAGCCGGAAATTTGACCTTCGCGGTGTTCGACCCGACCGGCTTCGGACAAGCCGCCGCCCGCCCCAACAGCGCGCCGATCGCCTTCCAGACCGACGACGTAGCCGCCGCCCGCGACGCGCTGCAGGAACGGGGCGTGGAGTTCATGGTCGACATGATGGACAGCGGCGTCTGCCACCAGGCCATCTTCGCCGACCCAGACGGAAACCCTCTGGTCCTGCATCACCGTTACGCACCTACCCCGACCGACGAGTGATCTTGGTGCCGAGAAAAAGGGGACTCTCCACACGATGAGCGTGACTGGCAGTTCATCTGAACCCGCGCCAGAGTTGCACCAGCGCGACATCGCGGCCGGACCCGCGCGCGTGGCCGTCTTCCGGCGGACCTACAGCGCTCCCGTAGAGGATGTCTGGGATGCCTGCACGAACCCCGAGAGGCTACGCCGCTGGTATGTCCCCGTCACCGGCGACCTCCGGCTCGGCGGAACCTTCGAGCAGGCGATGATGGGGTCCGGGCTGGTGATGCGCTGCGACCCGCCGCGCCTCCTGCACGTGGCCCTGGGCGGCGGCGTCGACGAGATCGAACTGCACTTGGCGCCGGCGGACGACGGGGGTACATCGCTCGAGCTCGAACACGCGACCACCCTCGGCTCTCACGAGATCGACGGGCAGGTCTTCGACGCGATCTTCTGCATGGGCGGTGGCTACTACCCCCGCCTCGCGGCGCTGGACCGCCTGCTCCGCGACACGCTGCCCAGCGACTACGACACCCTCACAGCACACGAACGTCCAGACACGCGAGACCTGATCGAGCGCGGCAGCAGCGCGATGGCCGCGCTCTTGGCCGCCGACGCACGGCGCTCAGCCTCAAGGGAGTCGTGAGCATGACGCTGACGACCAAGACCCAGGTTGCCGTCGGCGGGGGATGCAGGGAAACGGCGGGGCCGTCGAAGCGGGCCGCAGGAGCGGGTTCGAGCGCGGTGGGTGGGCGATGGGGAAGGCCGACGACGACACCAGGACGTCCATCGGCCAGACCTACCAGCGCGCCGATGCGTTCCGGTTCGACCGGCGGACGTTCGGCCCTTCGCCTCTCACCCGCCGAGACCAGACCGGGGCGTTACGCCACGCCGCGGGGTGAGGACGGTTGCCGAAAGTGAGCCCCCACCGCCGCGACCCCGAGCAGTCGGTAACCGGCTCGCGTCGACCACAGAAGACCGGCGTCCTTGAGCCAGTCGAGCCGCGATGACGCTCGCTGTGAGCATCGAGCGAGGTTCGCCAGCCGACGTTCCGCGACTGGCGCCGCTGTGGCGGTCCATCCACCGACAACATGCCGACTCCATGCCCCAACTTGCCCCCTACGTCGAGCTCGAGACGTCGTGGCGCAAGCGGAGTGTCCTTTATCGGAACTTGATGAGTAAGCGCGACACGATCTTGTGACGCGCGAGGAGGGCTCAGGCAGGCGAACCGGGGCAGCCGCTGCACTCCAGGCGGTGGGTGTGAAAGTCGTCCCCGCGCTCGAGATGTAGCCCGGAGCGCGGGGGTTGGTCAGCATTCGGGGTCGTGATGCGGACCAACACGGCGGACGCTCACCACTGTGATCGGGCTTCGGTTGCGAGCGGATGCCGAGTCCGAAGCGTCGCGTCCGGGCCGCGATGACCGGGACTACGGGTGGTGAGCCGGACTCGTCGGCGCGGCAACTCGCTCTCACGCAGCCTGACGCGACGTGCGAGGATTGTGACGCACCCGCGTCCATGAGAGGAGCCACGCCTGAGTACGCGCCTGGAAACCTGTCCTGGGTCGAGTTGTCCTCACCCGACCCCGAGACATCGGCGACGTTCTACCGCGAGCTCGTGGCCGCGATCACCACGGAGCCGATGGACATGCCGATCGGACGGTTCGCGAACATGATCGATGCGCAGGGAGCCTCGTTCTCGGTGATGCAACCGGGGGCGACGAGCTGACGGAGAACTCGCTTTTACTACGGGAGGTCGTCGAGGCACGACCGCATCCGCTGTTGCGGACGCGCGTCTTGCGCTACGGCGGCTTCTCGGAGCATGCGCCGGTGGCGATTCGCCGGCGCGAGGTCGCGTTCTCGGGCGTCGCGGTGATCCTCGCGCTGGAGGGGACGTGGGAGTTGACCGACCCGGCCCGCGACGGGGCGTGGTGTACGCGGCGATCGTTCGTGGGCGGGCTCGTTGGCGCACCCGTGCTCGTCGAGCACACAAGCTGGGCGCTGACGTTGCAGTTCGATCTCACGCCGCTTGGCGCGCGGCAGCTGCTCGGGGTGCCCGGTGTTGAGCTCGCAGCACAGGTGGTCTGCGTTGCCGATGTGCTCGGCGACGCCGGGCGCGTTCTTGTGGAGCGGCTGCGCGAGCTCGCTTCCTGGCCGGCGCGCTTTCGCGCACTCGACGCGTTCCTGCTGGAGCGCTTGTCGCAGGCGGCGCCGGTTGCCGCCGACATCGAGTGGGCGTGGCGGCGGCTTGTCGATGCCGGCGGCGACGTGCGCATCGGCACGCTCGTGACCGAGCTCGGGTGCTCCCGGCGACACCTGTCTCGCCGCTTCAGCGAGGAGATCGGCATGGCGCCGAAGGCCTACGCGCGGGTGCTGCGCTTCGAGCAGGCAATGGGACGGCTGGCCGCCGGCGATGCGCCGGCTGATGTCGCGTTCGCGTGCGGGTATGCCGACCAGCCACACTTCAACCGCGAGTTCCTGGGGATGGTCGGCGTGCCGCCAAGCGTCGCGCTCGCGGAGCAGGCGCCATAGGTCACATTCTTACAAGACTCTCTTGGCTGCGCGGCATACGATTGGCCGCATGACCGCATTCGTGATCCCGACCACGCGCGTGTCGTCGCGCAAGACAATCGATTTCTGGATCGAGGCGTTCGGCATGGAGCTGCTCGCGATCTACCCCGAGGACGCGACCGACGTGGTCGACCACGCCGAGTTGCGACTCGGCGACAGCCGTGTGATGGCAGGCACGCCGCGCGAGGAGGGGCTCGATCAGGCGATCGGCGGCACCTCGATGTACTGGGTGCTCGACGACGAGGCCGAGATCGACGTAATCCACGCCCGCGCCGTGGCGGCGGGCGCTGAGTCCGTGTTCGCGCCGCACGACGCCGACTACGGCGGACGCCACTGCTCGCTGCGTGATCCGACGGACACGCCTGGTCGTTCGGGACCTACCGCGGGCAGGGGTGAGGCCCCATCCGGCGTCCTTAGTCACGCCTCGGCCTGAGCACGTGTCAGGCCGGTGCGAGCGGCCGCCAGGCGCTTTGGTCCGAGGGCCCCCTGATCGCCCGCCGCATTAGCTACGGGCTGCCGGAGAACCGGCCGCCGTTCCCGCCCAGGCGGTCCCACGGTTGATGCCGCCTGCTCCTCCCAACCTCCGCGTCGCCAACGACGAGGGAGTAGCGGATGGTCACACTGACGGCGATCGCGGTGACGGCCGGGGCTCGCCGGCGGACTCGGGGCAGCCGCTGCGGCGGGCGACGGACCGGGTGACCTCGTAACCGGGTCGGCCTTCAACCAGTTCCCCACCCCGGCCGGACCGGGCTTCTCCCACCTGAGCGTCGCGGCGCACAGCGACGCATCCGGACTAGACCCGCGCGGAAACGTACACGCGAGCGGAACCATCGGTGGGCCGATGGGCGACTTCGAGGTCCACGGTCAAGTGACCTGCCTACGAGTCGACGGAAACAGGGCGGCGATCAAGTACCGCTTTGAAAAGGCGAGCGGCTCGTCGGCGCCCTTCCAGGGCGGCGGCGTCGAGATATTCGTCGAGGACAACGGGGAGCCGCGCCGTGGCCAGCCGGTCGACGCGAACGCGAGCCGGCCTCCCGAGCCCGCAGGCGCGTTCGAGACCAACGCCGCCCAGTGCGACGACCCAAACTCAGCGACCTACGACACGCTGACATCCGGCAACTACGTAGTGCGCGACCGCGCTGTCGGGCCCTAGGACCCCACCCTGGTCGGGACTGAGGTGGCGAGCAGAGCGCGGTCGGCGCACGTCGAGCACACCGTGGTTGTGCGCGACATCGCGCCGGTCGTGCTGACCATCTGAGCACGCCGTCGCTGCCGGCCGCGTCCGTAGTGTCCACACCGTGTTCACTGCAGAGGAACGCGAACGGCTACGAGACGAGCTCGTTTCGGCCGCCCGACTGGATACTCGAATCAGCGCCGCGGCGCTGTTCGGGTCCTCCGCGCGCGGTAGCGAGGATCGTTGGTCGGACATCGACCTCGGCTTGCGTCTCACGACCGATGCAGACCGTGGGCAGACCATCGCTGACTGGACCGAAAGGATGTACAGCGAGCATGCCGCCGTGCATCACCTAGATGTGACCCGTGGCCAGACCGTCTATCGAGTCTTTCTGCTCGCCAGCACGCTGCAAGTCGATGTCTCATTCTGGCAACAGGCGGAGTTCGGCGCGGTCGGGCCAGACTTCCGCTTGCTGTTCGGAACCGCCACCAACCCACTCACCGCGGCTGCACCCACTGCCCTCGAGCTGGTCGGCATGGGCTGGCTCTATGCGCTGCACGCCCGCTCGAGCATCGCGCGCCGCCGGGTGTGGCAGGCGGAGTACATGATCAGCGCTGTGCGAGATCAAGTCCTCGCCCTGGCGTGCCTACGCCACGGGGTGCCCGCCGTCCAAGGCCGGGGCATCGACAGCCTTCCGCCAGAGGCGACCGTTGCGGTGGCGCCGGCGATCGTCCGCGCGTTGGACATCCCAGAGCTCAAGCGCGCCTTCGCTGCGATCACCCAAGCCCTGCTGGTGGAGATCGATCGAACCGATCCCGGGCTGGCCGATCGCTTGACGGGGCCGCTCAGAGAGCTCGCCAGCTGAGCACCACCTCGGAGCAGCGCGAGCCGTGTTGACGGCAGCACCGCCCCATTGTCCCGCCGGGGCGCGACTCGCGTCCCACAACCGATCCGCTTGCGTCAGGAACTAATGCTGCGGCTCGCCGCTTATCTGCGCTACCGCTGCGCGTAGCCGGTTGGGGTCATGTCCGCCTCGCACCAGCTCGTCGAGCAGGAGTCCGTCTAGCGCGGCGACGAGCGCGGGCGCTGCTGTCGCGCCGACGCGTTCTGCGGCAGCGGTGACAAATCGCTCTCGGGCGCGGATCAGCGGCGGGCGAAGCGTGGGGTCGCGCGCGGCCATTAGGAACAGCTCGTAGCGCGCGAGGGTCAGAGCCCGCCCTGGTCCCAGCCAATGCTCCAATGCGGTCAGGGTGGCGCCCCCAACCTGTTCGCCCTCGCGCTCGGCGAGATGGTCAAACAGCGAGGTGACCATTCCCGCTCGATCCCCGAAGTGGTGGCGCACCGAGCCGTGGGGCAAGCCGGCCCCGTCCTCGGTCGCGCGCACCGTCAGGCTGCCGGCCCCGGATCGGCCGAGCAGCTCCAGCGCCGCGTCCAGCAAACGCTTCCGAGATTCTTTCTCCATATGGAGAATCAAGAGTGAGCTGGAGGACGCTGGCGCGCCGTATGACCGGCGAGCCGCCGTCTATGACCGTCTGGTCCGCTCGCGGACGTATAACCGGCTGGCGTGGAGCACGACACCCTACGAATACGCCCAGTTCGCGGCCGAGGCGATCGCCTCGGCCGACGGGCCGCTGCTGGAGGCGGCAGCCGGATCGGCGGCAGCGACCGCAGAATTGCACGCCCGCTCGCCCCGTCCGACGGTGCTGGTGGACCTATCCCAGGCGATGCTCGAGCGGGCGGCGCACCGCATCGCCGCCGCGCGCGATGACGGCGAGCTCGAATTCCCCGCGCACATCCGCCTCGTGCAGGCCGACCTGTTCACGCTGCCGTTCCCAGCGCACGGGTTCAGCACCATCCTCGGGCTGGGACTCACCCACCTGTTCGAGAACCTACCCGCGCTCGTAAACGCGTTGCGCGTGCAGCTGGCGCCAGACGGAGAGCTGCACCTTGCGGGCCTCGTCGCCCAGACGCGCCGGGGCCGGCGCTACCTCGAGCTCCTGCACCGGGCCGGTGAGGTCGCGCGGCCGAGAACCGCCGAGGAGCTCCATCGCCTGCTCGGCCACCCGCCGAGCTTCCGCACCACTGGCTGCGGCACGACAGCCCCCAAACCGGGCGACCGATAACCCCCGGCGACCCCGCGCAGACCCGCAGAACGCCGCACACCGCGCCGATCCCGGCCGCCGAGATCGAAAACCGGCCCGATCGCGCCACCGAGATCGATCGAGCCGCGTCGGCCGCCACGCTGCGCTCGCCCTCCGGGCTCGCTCCGCGCGACAGCGCCCCACTACCTACGATGCAAGCCCAACACAATCACCGACTCTCACAACAGGTGGACCCATGAACGGGGTCCGGTCACGAGAACTCGCGCTCGAATGGTGAGTGGGTCTGCATCGACAGAAAGAAGGAGTGATGAATCTCATAGCATTCGACGGGCTGCCCCTGTGGGAACTACCGCCGGAGGCCCTCTACATGCTGCTGTTCGCGCTTTCCTACGGCCCGATACGGCTGATCTGGTGGCGCGACAACCGGCTCACGTCCGAGAAGTGGATTCCAACCCTGCGGGAGGGTCTTCTCCCTTTCGCCCTCCTCGCGCTGATTGTGATCCGCGCTCCGGGATCGTCCGATGCCTGGTATAGCACCTGGTGGTGGCATCTCGCTTGTTTGGTTGCCGCGTTCATCGGTGCCGCCTGGCTGCAGAAGGTCCGGCTCCGCGGAGGCGAAGTGACCATCGGCGGCCGACGCGACGACGCTGAGCTAGTGCAGACGGCCGTCTACGCGTTCTTCGCCTATTGGGTGTTGGCTTTGATGCCGTTCATCATCGTGGAGAGCGGCCCGATTTGGGCAGGACCGGTCTACGCGCTGCTGCTTGGCGCCTTGATTTTCCTGGCGTGGGACCACAAGTCGATCCTCCGCTTGGCCGATTGGCTGGAGAATTATGAGGTAGTCCGTTCATAACCCCATCAGGCCGCGGCCTGCCGAGCCAATGCAGATCGCAGCGCCAGAACTGCGCGAATGACTCGACAACCTTCATGTCTCCAGTATCCGCCGGGAAGCGGACGCGGTCTACGGTCCGAGGACGTCGCCGGGCCGACGCGAGTACGGCTCGGTCCGCGGTTCTCAGCGAGTCCCCCTCCTCTCGCGAATCTGAACCGGTTAGGCGACGGCTTCGCTACCGCCCCGCGCCTAGCCTCCCCCCACTCAGCGCTTGCCTGCAACGGGCTCGACAGCGACCCTGCTCAGACGGACCGTCGCAGCGGTCGTGACCCGACCCCTGAGTTCGGTCCGACCCTTGTGAGAGTTCTACTGGCCCACGATGATCCGCTTACGGGACTGGGGCTACATCAAGTAACGCCGAATAGGGTGGCGATCGGCGCAACGTCGTCAGGTGTCTGCGGGTCGGCGGTGACGTGGAGAACCGGATGATCGCCGTCTTGGGTTACCGCCCAGGCGACGAATGAGCAGCACTTCGCCTCC
>JBBRYL010000102.1:0-10361 GCA_038237685.1 Solirubrobacterales bacterium
CGAGCGGCCTCGAGCACACCGGTGGCTCCGTACAGCGCGAGCACCGCCCCGATCGCGAAGGTCGTCGCGGCAGTGCCCTTGTCCTGCAACGCCCCGCGCAGCGAGCTGTCGAGCGGGGCCACGACCGACTTGGGCGCCACCTCCCGTAAGTAGCCGATGATCGCGTCGTAGGTCTGGGGGTATTGGCCGAGGAGGCCGAGGAGCGAGAGCGCCAGGAGCAGGGTCGGAAACAGCGACATCAGACCGTAGTACGTGAGCGCCGCCGCATGGTGTGTCATCTGGTCGTCATAGAACGACCTGAGCGTCCGCTTCGTGACCGCCCATGCGCCGCCCATCGACGCAGCCTAGATCGTGGCATCCGGCCTGGCTGCTGCGATGGCGTTCGTGAGCCCGGAGCCGAGAGCGAAGAACGCGGTCCCCGAACGGATGGTCCTGTTCCGCATGCGCTCGGTCATCGCCGTGCTCGGGCTGCTCCTCGGAGTTCTGGCTGCCGTGGAGTTCGTGTTCCTGGCGCAGGCCGCACTCACCCTGATCGCGATCGCGCTGTTCCTCGCTCTTGCCCTCAACCCGGGCGTGGCCTACTTCCAATCCAAAGGCCTGACGCGCGGCGCCGCGGTCGGCGCCGTCTACGTGCTTGCGCTGCTTGTGCTGGCGCTGCTCGGTCTCGTCCTGGTTCCCCCCTTGGTCGAGCAGGTCACCAAATTCATAGACGCGCTCCCCGGCCTCGTGGCCGACCTTACGAAGGGCAACGGCAAGCTCGGCTTCCTCGAGCGCGACTACCACGTCGTGAAGCGGGTGCGCGACGCCACGTCGGGCAACGGGGTTTCGTTCGAGGGCGCCGCGGCCCCCGTCGTCAGCGTGGCGAAAGGCGTAGCCGCCACGCTGATCGGCGTGGTGGTGATCGCGTTTCTCACGCTGTTCATGCTGCTCGAGGGACCCGAATGGCGCAGGCGGGTCGAAGGGCTCGTACCCGAGGAGAACAGGGCGCCCGTCGAACGGATCGGGGCCGGGGTCTATAAGGGCGTCAGCGGCTTCGTGATCGGCAACCTGCTCGCGAGCTTCCTAGCGGGAGCCTTCGTGACGGTGATCTTCCTCATCGTCGGCGTTCCCTACGCCCTGCCCGTCGGGCTGTTCGTGGCCCTGATCGAGGTGGTGCCCTACGTGGGACCGCTGGTGGCCACCGTGATCGTGGGCGGCGTAGCGCTCACGAAGGGGGTCGCACCGGGGCTGGTGGTGCTCGCGCTGGTCGTCGTCTACCACGCCGTCGAAGGGCACACGCTGCGCCCGCTCATCTACGGGCGCGCCCTCAAGCTCTCGCCCTTGGCCGTGCTGATGGCGATCCTGCTGGGTGTCGAGGTCGGAGGCATCCTCGGTGCCCTCGCCGCGGTCCCGGTGGCAGCCTCCGTCCAGGTGGTGTTCGCCGAGCTCCTGCAGCGCCGCACGGCCTCGGTCCCGCAGACCGGGTGACCGCGCAATTCAGGGGACCCCATTCGCGCCCCTACCGACTTCGCCGGGCGCAAAGCCTGCGTCGGCTCTGCATGCCGACGGGCTGAATCAGGCCATGCGTGCACCCCAGCGCGTGGTCAGCGACTCGCCCGGCGCCAGCCGCAGCAGCCCGTCACCACTCTGCAACGCGTTGGGGGGTGACGTCATCGGCTCGGCGCCCAGGCCGCGCCTGCGGCGTGACTCGGCCAGCGTGTCGCCGGTGTAGAGCTGGACGATTCGGATAGTGCTCGTCCACCCAGAGCTCGGCACGGCTGCCGTCGGACCCGGTCAGCGCCACCCACGCGCGGCCGTCACCGTCGCGGGCCAGGTCGGTGAACGCGCAGTCGACCTCCAGCTCGCCGAGACGCCGGGGAGTCCGGAAGTCAAACGGCGTGCCCTCCACCGCTTCGCGGCCCGTCGGCAATTGTCGCTCCTCGTCGGTGAGGATCCGGGTCGTGGCATCCAGCTGCAAGGTGCAGGCGTCGACCACGCCCGTGCCGGGAGAGAGATAGGGGTGCTGGCCCGATGCGAATGGGCAGGCTGAGTCGCCGATGTTGGTTGCGGTCGTGGCCACGCTCAGCCCGTCGTCACCCAGCGCGTAGCTGACCTTGACATCGAGGGTGAACGGATAGCCGGGCATCGGCTGTAGCCGCGTGGCCATGACCACACGGTCGGGGTGGCGCTCGAGCTCACGCCAGCTGCGCCACCTCAGAAAGCCGTGGATGGCGTTGTGCTTCCCGGGCTCTGAGAGCGGAATTTGATAATCGACGCCATCGAAGCGATAGCGGCCGTCAGCAAGCCGGTTGGGCCAGGGAATCAGCGGTGTTCCGTGCGCGCCGTCGCACATGGCCTCCAGCGGATAAGGCTCGAGCACCGGGCGGTCCCCGGCCACGTACTCGCGCACCCCGCCTCCGACCTCGACGACGATGGCTCGCTGGTCGCCGTGGGTGATCACGTGCTGCTCGCCTGAGGGAGGCAACGGCATGGTCACCAACATAACCGCTCCGCGCGCGTCAGTCAGGGGCCCGCGTGCGCTGCTGCCACGGCAGCCGCCCCTCGAGCTCGATCTCGAGCGACAGGCTCAAGAACGTCCGGATCAGGACGATGATGGCCAGCACTCCCGCGCTCTTGAAGCTGGGCGAGACGGCCACGGTGCGGATGATGTCGGCCGCCACCAGCAGCTCGAGGCCGAGCAGGATCGCCTTGCCGATGCCCTGGCGGTAGCCGCGGTAAGGGTCGGCGGCGCTCCAGTCCCCGCGCAGGTGCGCGACGAAGACCGCGGTGGCAACGACGATGCCGATCACAACTACAGCCACGCCGACGGCGTCGACGGTCTTTCCCACTACCTCAACGAGGTCCTTGAAGCTCATGGCACGCTCCCGGCACCGCCCTCGGCCTCGCGCTCGTGCCCGCGGCGGAGAAAGAACGCGCCGAATGAGCCGGCGGCGGTGGCCACCACGGTGATCCCGTAGAACTCGAAGACCAGGTCGAGCAGGCGCCCGCCGGTGGTGAACGGGTTCGGAATGGCCGAGGACACGGTCAGCAGCTGCGCCGTGGTGAAGAACGCGGCATCGCCGAGATTGTGGATCTCGGTCCGGCTGGCGTGGCGCTCCAGGTAGAACATGGCGACCGACCCGAGCAGGTCGAGCGCGAGCCCGACGACCATGATCGCCACCAGCCGTTCGCGCAGATGGGCGTGTGTGGCGCTCGCGCCGCGCGCGACATCCACGATCTCGCGCCCCGCTTGCTTGACGCTGGCCACCACCATGCCTGCGGAGTATCGGGTTCGCCCCGGTCAGCACGACCGGATGCGTGTGCCCGCATGATCGGCCGAATGGCGTGCGGAGGCGGCGGAGCAGCGCGCCCAGGCGCTGGCGAACGCCACTGACCGGGTAGGGAGGCGCACATCCCGCGACCCGGCTAGGCTCGTCCGTTGGATGTCTGAGCGCGACGACCCCCGATCAACGCCCGCGCGTGGCCAGGTCTGGCTCCGGGCCGAGAGCCGCCGCGACCAGGATCTGGTGTTCGACTTCCCGTTCAACGAGGATCTGAACGAGGCGGTCAAGGAGCTGCCGCGACGGTGGTTCAACTGGCGCGCCAAGCACTGGCGCGTGCCGGCCGATCCCCGGATCGTCAAGCAGGTCGAGGAGCTGCTCGAGCAGTTCCCCGACCTCGAGGCCGCGCCCGAGGTGCGGTCGTGGCTGAGCAACGCGCACAACTGGCGCGCGCTGGTCTCGGTGCTCGTGCACGAGGGCGAAGGCGCGTTCGTGCTGCGTACGGTGGCGGGCGACCCGCCGCAGGATGAGCTGGACGACGCCATCGAGATTGCGCCCGACCGGCTCGCGCTGACCTTCACCCGCGAGAACGCGCGCCTGCTCGACCGGCTCGAAGGCGCCGACCTCGACACCCCCGCGCGCGGCTGCGTGCGAGAGATACAGGAGGGCCTCGAACCGGCAGGGGCGGAGCTGACCCTCGAGGTCGGCGACGACGGAGAGCCCGAGTTGCGCCTGGCCACGATCTGGGACCACGCTCCGGCCCGGGACATCAAGACGCTGCCCGAGGCCCATCCGGTCGCGCTGCCGGGCCGGTATTTCAACCGCGAGGCATCGTGGGCGACCGCGGTGCCCGCCGACGCCGCACTGGCACCACAGCTCGGCGAGTTCGTGTGGGCACATCCCAAGGTGCGCCTGGACGAGCGCGCCCGCAACGTGCTCGACGAGCTGAGCGAGGAGCACGAGCGCGCCTCTGCCACCGTCGCGCTCTCCTACGCCGAGGATGCCGAGCTCGAGGAAGTCGAGCTCGGCGGCGAGCTTCATCCGTTCCAGCGGGCGGGCGTGCGGTACGCGCTCGAGCGTCGTCGTACCTTCATCGCCGACGAGCAGGGCCTCGGCAAGACCGTGCAGACGCTTGCCGCGCTGGAGATCGACGACGCGTTCCCCGCGATCGTCGTCTGCCCGGCGAGCATGAAGTTGATGTGGGAGCGCGAGAGCTCGCGCTGGCTGCCCGGCCGGTCGGTCGCGGTGCTCAGCGGCCGCACCGATGTCGGCTGGGGCGAGGACGCCGACACGGCCGAGATCCTGGTGGTCAACTACGACATCCTCGAGGCGCACTTCGATCGGCTGGCCGCACGCGAGCCGCGCGCCCTCGTGCTCGACGAGTCCCACTACGTCAAGAATCCGCAGGCGCGCCGCACGAAGGTGGCCATCGAGCTGGCCGGTCGAATGCCCGAGAACTCGCTGCGACTGGCGCTGACCGGCACCCCCATCCTCAACCGCCCGGAGGAGCTGATCGCGCAACTGCGGGTGCTGGGGCGGCTCAAGGAGTTCGGCAGTGGCGCCCGCCTGGCGCGCCGGTTCAAGGCGGCGGGCAGCGACGACCGGCTGCACTGGAACCTGCGCGCCCACTGCTACGTGCGCCGCACCAAGAAGCAGGTGTTGCCCCAGCTTCCCTCCAAGCGGCAGGAGACCGTGCCGGTGCTGCTCTCTAACGAGGAGGACTACCGGCTGGCGGAGTCCGACGTGATCGCCTGGCTCCAGAGCCTCCCGATCGACTTGAAGACGATGGACGCGAAGATCGCCGCCGCCGCACGCGCCGAGCAGCTCGTGCGTCTGAACAGCCTGCGCCAACTGGCCGCCGACGGCAAGCTGCCAAGCGCGCTCGCGTGGATCGAGGACTTCATGGCCTCCGACGAGCCGCTGGTGGTGTTCGCCGAGCACATCGCGATCCAGAAGGCCGTGATCGCCCACTTCCCCGACGCACTGCACATCCTGGGCGCCGACTCCACCGAGCGCCGCCAGCAGGCCGTCGACGCGTTCCAGGAGGAGGACGGGCCAAGGCTGATCGTCTGCTCGCTCAAGGCGGCCTCGCAGGGCCTCACGCTCACGCGTGCCTCCAACGTCGCCTTCCTCGAGCTGGACTGGACACCCGCGCGCCACGACCAGGCCGAGGACCGGCTGCACCGGATCGGCCAGGAGAGCGCCGTCACAGCCTGGTACCTGCTCGCGCCCAACACCATCGATGAGACGATGGCCGAGCTGCTCCAGCGCAAACGTGGGCTGATCGACGCGATCACCGACGGCCAGGTGCGCGATGAGGAGCGAATGCTGGAAGCCGTCGCCCGCGAGCTGCGCAACAAGCCCTACCGGCACCTGCGCGTCGTCGCTTGAGCGTGTACGGCACCACGCAGGGCCCCTTGTTCCCCGACGAGGGCCCGCGGGGCGCACGCATCTTGCGGCGCACGCGCGGGATCGCGATCGAGTTCGTGTCCTTTTTGCTCCTAACGGTCCTGTTCCCGGTGCTGATCGTGCTGGCCGCGGCCGTCGATCTCGTGCTGTGGCTGAAGAGCCGCAAGCCGTGGATGGCGGCGCGACTGGTGGCCATCGGCTGGTGGTTCCTGTTGTCCGAGATGCGCGTGCTCCTCGGATTGCTGGCCATCAAGCTGTCGAGCTCGTACGGCTCGACCCGCCGCCGCCGGTTGCTCTACGGGTTGCGGGCCCACTGGATGCGCAGCCACATCGGCGGAGTGCGCGTGGTGTTCGGAGTGGGGTTCGAGGTCGATGACATCGAGCTGGCCGGCCCCGGACCGCTGATCATGTTCATGCGCCACGCCAGCCTGATCGACAACGCGCTGCCCGACTACACCGCGGGCCGCGCCCACCGGATGGGCCTGCGCTTCGTGATCAAGAAGGAGCTCGAGAGCCTGCCGATCATCGACATCGGCGGGCGCTGGGTGCCCAGCTACTTCGTCCGGCGCGCCTCCGACGATCCCGAAGCCGAGGCCGCGGCGCTGCGGGGACTCGCGCGCGATCTCGGGCCCGACAGCCGTGAGGGGGTGCTCATGTATCCCGAGGGCACGCGCTGCACCGCAAAGAAGCTGGCAAAGGCCAAGGCGGCTATCGCCGAACGCCAGCCCGAGATCTCGCCGATGGCAAACCGCCTCCAGCACGTGCTGCCGCCGCGGCTGAGCGGACCACTCGCGCTTCTCGACGAGGCCGCCGGCACCGATGTCGTGTTCTGCGGGCACGTGGGCTTCGACGGCCTGCGTGGGATCTCTGACATCTGGCGAGGCAGCCTGGCCGGCACCACCATCCGGGTGAAGTTCTGGCGCTACCCCGGCGCCGAGGTGCCGGGGTCGGAGCAGGAGCGCGTGACGTGGCTGTATGCGCGCTGGCAGATCCTGGACGACTGGATCGGCGAGCACCTGGCCGCGGACGGGCCGCCGCCCAGCTGAGCCGATGGCCGAGCCTGAAGCATTGGTCTACCTGCTGCGCTGCGCCGACGGCAGCCTCTACTGCGGCTGGACCACCGACCTCGATCGCCGCATCGCCGCCCACGCTGCCGGCACCGCCAGCCGCTACACCCGGTCGCGTCTGCCGGTGACCCTGGCCTGGTCGTGCGCGGTCGAGTCGCGTTCGGCGGCGATGCGCGAGGAGGCGCGGATCAAACGCCTGCCGCGAGCAAAGAAGCTGGCTCTGCTCGACTTGGGATGATGGCGACGGTGCCGACCGTCTCCCACCCCCACGCGCCGCATGTGACCGCCGTCGCGAAGACGGACGAGTCGGTCACGCCGCTGGAGCTGTTCTTCGACCTGGTGTTCGTGCTGGCGCTGACCCAGTGCACGGCGCTGATGGCCGAGGACCCCACGTGGAGTGGGGTCGGGCGCGCGATGCTGATCCTCGGCGTACTCTGGTGGGCGTGGGTGGGCTATGCCTGGCTTACGAGCGTGGTCGACCCGGAGGAAGGCACGGTGCGGATCGCGATGTTCGCCGCCATGGCGGCGTTCCTCGTGGCGTCGCTGGCCATACCGGACGCCTTCGACAACCTCGGATTCCTCTTCGCGGGCGCCTATGCCGTGGTGCGCGTGGCGCAGATCGCATTGTTCGTGGCCGCCAGCCGGGACGAGCCGAGCCTGCGCAGCTCCGTGCAAGGGCTCGCCGTGAGCACCGCTATCGGCGTGATGCTGCTCACGGCTGCGGCCTTCACCGACGGCTATGTGCAGGGACTGTTCTGGCTGGTGGCACTGCTCATCGACTCCGGCGGGCCGTTCTTCTTCGGCGTCGAGGGATGGAAGCTCGTTCCCGCCCACTTCGCCGAGCGTCACGGACTGATCGTGATCATCGCCCTCGGCGAGTCGATCGTGGCCATCGGTGCCGGCGCCGAGGCCGGCGTGGGCGCGGGCGTGGTCGTGGCCGCCGTGCTCGGGGTGGCAGTTGCGGGCGCGCTCTGGTGGCTCTACTTCGACGTCGTTGCGCTCGTGGCAGCCCGCCGGCTGTCCAACGCCGAGATAGGGGCCGAGCAGAACGCGATCGCGCGCGACTCGTTCTCCTACCTGCACTTCCCGATGGTGGCGGGCATCGTGCTGCTGGCGCTCGGTCGGAAGAAGACGCTCGGCCACGTGGACGAGCCGCTGAAGCTCGTGCCCGCGGTCGCGACACTGGGCGGCACGGCCATCTACCTGCTGGCCCACGTGGCGTTTCGCTACCGCAACGTGCACCGGTTGAGCACTCAGCGCATCGTTGCCGCCGTGGTGCTCGTGGCGCTTGTGCCGGTAGCCGAGCACGTTGCGGCGCTGGTGTCGCTCGCGGGCCTCGCGGCCGTGCTGGCTGCCCTCATCGCGTACGAGCGCGTGCAGTTCGCCGAGCTGCGCGAGCGGCTGCGCGGCCAGCTGGCCGACTGAACGCCGTTTGTCTAGTGAAGTGCCGGCCGCAGGGGACTGCGCGAGGCGCCGCGCCGCGTCAGGGTTATGCCGAGGCGCTCGAGCAGCGACGGCTGCGACGGGGCGCCGGCGTGGATCACGTAGTCGAAGTCGGAGCGCTCGTTGGCGACCTCGGTTGCCCCCATGCCGACGACGGTGGCGTCGGTGACGAACTCGGCGCGGGCCACCAGCTCGGCCAGGCGGTTCGAGGATTCGGTGTCTGCCTCGGGCCGGCAGCCCGGCATCAGGATCGTGACCTTGTCGGCATCGCGCAACGCCAGCTCGGCCAGGAGCACTTGGTCGCGTTCGGGGGCTTCGGTTATGGCGAGTATCTCTTTCATGGCGGTGACTCTCGCGGGCGTACCTAAGCCCTTCTTAATCGTGAGAGGGTGGGTGTCGTGAGGGCGCCTCCGACCGATACGCCGCCTGGTCGACGGCAGCCCGGAGGACTCCGGTACGACCATCGCAAGGCGCGCGACCGCCCTGATGGTGCCCGCGATCTCGATCGCCAACCTGACCGCGGGCTGGTGGTCCTGATCCTGTCCCTGTTCGTGGTGCCCCAGCCCAGATCGAGAACCAGATCGTGGTTGCAATCATCGTGGCGCTGGGTGGGCTGACCACCTGCGCGGTCTGTTACCTGCTGACCGAACGGTTGATGCGACCGGCCGTCGCGCGTGCGCTGGCCGACGGCGCGCGCCCGCCCGCACCACCCTGCCCGGCATCGTCGTCGGCGCCGAGCAGCGGTTCGAGTACACCGTGATCGGTGACCCGGTCAACCAGGCCGCCCGGCTGACCGGGAGACGACCCGCCTCGCCCGCCCGCGCAGCGAGCGAGCGGCTCAGGCCTCCGGGTCCGACGGATAGCGCTCGCCGGCCGCGGCTCCGGCCGGCACGGCCTCGTCAAGCGCGGCGAGATCCTCGGCGGTCAGCTCGATCTCGAATGCAGCGGCGTTCTCTTCGAGATAGGTGCGGCGCTTGGTGCCGGGGATCGGGAAGAGGTCCTCGCCCTGGGCGTGCACCCACGCGAGCGCGAGCTGGCCCGGCTTGACGTCCTTGTCGGCCGCGATCTGCTCGACCTTTGCCACCAGCTCGAGGTTGCGGTCGAGGTTGTCGCCGGAGAAGCGCGCGCTCTGGCCACGGAAGTCGCCCTCGCCGAAGGCGTCGGCGGACTTGAACCGACCGGTGAGAAAGCCTCGGCCCAGCGGGCTGTAGGCCACGAAGCCGATGCCGAGATCGCGCACGGTGTCGAGCAGCTCGTCCTCGACGTGGCGGGTCCAGAGCGAGTACTCGGTCTGCAGGGCCGAGATCGGGTGCACGGCATGTGCGCGCCTGATTGTGTCGGGCGCCGCTTCCGACAGGCCCAGGTAGCGGACCTTGCCGGCCGCAACAAGCTCGCCCATGGCGCCAACGGTCTCCTCGATCGGCGTCTCTGAGTCCACCCGGTGCTGGTAGAAGAGATCGATATGGTCGAGGTCCAGGCGGCGCAGCGACTCCTCGCACGACTGCTTCACGTACTCGGGGCGGCCGTTGATGCTGCGGTCGGCCGGATCGCCGCCGCGCACGATGCCGAACTTCGTGGCAAGCACGACCTCGTCGCGGCGATCGGCGATCGCGCGTCCCACGAGCTGCTCGTTCGCGCCCTGGCCGTACATGGCGGCGGTGTCGAGGAAGGTGACGCCGAGCTCGATGGCCCGGTGGATGGTGGCGACCGACTCCTCGTCGTCGCCTTCGCCGTAGAACTCCGACATGCCCATACAGCCCAGGCCCTGGGCGGAGGTGACGAGTCCTTGGCTACCGAGAGGGCGTTGGGCGATCATGGAGCCCACGTTAGTGGGGCCGCGGCCGCTTGACCGACCTCCGAGACTCGGGCTAGGCGCGGTAGGCCTGCACGGCCGCGGCGTAGCGGTCCAGCGCCCGCTCTACGGCATCGCGATCGCGCGGCGGCAGATACCAGACGCAGCGGTGCACGCCGGCCTGCGCGTAGCGTTCGATCAGCTCCGGCTCGGTGGGAGCCACCGACAGCGTCACTGCGATGTCGCGCGCGGCCTCGTCGCGGCCACGCCGGATGAGCTTCTCGATCCGCGCGGCGATCTTCTCGTCGTCGCCGATGCGGTTTGGCATCCACTCGTCGGCAAAGGCGAGCACGCGGTCGCCGACGGTGCGCCCGTTGCCGCCGAGCAACA
>JBBRYL010000103.1:0-10212 GCA_038237685.1 Solirubrobacterales bacterium
CTTCTGGGACGCGCTGGCCTTCGGGATGGTGCGCGATCGCGCCCTGCACCTGACCTTCGGCGAGTTCTCCTCGAAGTTCGCAAAGGTCACCGGCGCGGCACCGTTCCTCGCCGATCCGGTGATCGTCGACGCCGATCCCGGAGCGGCACCGACTCCGACGTCCGATCCGAGCTGTGACGTGGTCAGCTGGGCCCACAACGAGACCTCCACCGGTGTCATGGTGCCGGTCCAGCGCCCCGACGGCGACGCCCTGGTGCTGATCGACGCCACCTCGGGCGCCGGCGGCCTGCCGCTCAGGTCCGCCGACGCCGACGTCTACTACTTCGCGCCCCAGAAGTGCTTCGCAGCCGACGGGGGGCTGTGGCTCGCCGCCATGAGCCCTGCGGCGCTCGAGCGGGTCGACGAGCTGGCCGCCAGCGGTCGCTGGATTCCCGACTTCCTCTCGATCGCCACCGCGGTCGAGAACTCACGCAAGGACCAGACATACAACACGCCCGCGGTGGCCACGCTGTGGTTGCTGGCCGAGCAGATCGACTGGATGAACGCCGGCGGCGGGCTGCACGACTTCTGCGTGGCCCGCACGACCGAGTCGTCCGAGCACCTGTATGGCTGGGCCGACCGGTCGGAGTTCGCGACCCCCTTCGTGCGCGACGCCGCATCGCGCTCCCCGGTGGTCGGCACGGTCGACTTCGACGATGCGGTCGATGCCGCGGCGGTCGCGGCAACCCTGCGCGCCAACGGCATCGTCGACACCGAGCCCTACCGCAAGCTGGGACGCAATCAGCTGCGCGTCGGCATGTTTCCGGCCATCGAGCCCGCCGACGTGCAGGCGCTCACGGCCTGCATCGACTACATCGTGGAGGCACAGTCATGACCAAGGTCCTCGTGAAGGAGAAGATCGGCGACAGCGGCGTGCAGCTGCTGCGCGACGCGGGCTTCGAGGTGGAGCTCGGGGCCGACTGGGAGGACGGCGAGCTGGAGAGCCGGATCGGCGAGTTCGACGGCATGCTGATCCGTTCGGCCACCAAGCTCACGGCCGAGCTCATCGACAAGGCGGACAAGCTGAAGGCGGTCGGCCGCGCCGGGGTCGGGGTCGACAATGTCGATGTCGACGCCGCCACCCGCCGGGGCATCGTCGTGGCAAACGCGCCCCAGTCCAACGTGGTCACTGCCGCCGAGCACACGATGGCGCTGCTCACCGCGCTGGCGCGCAACGTGCCACAGGCCCACGCGTCGCTGGTCGCTGGTCGCTGGGACCGCTCCAAGTACTCAGGCGTCGAGCTCTACGACAAGACGCTCGGCATCATGGGCTTCGGCCGTATCGGCCAGCTCGTGGCTGAACGCGCCCGTGCTTTCGGCATGCGCGTCCTGGCCTTCGATGCCTACGTGGCCGAGGAGCGTTTCTCAGACCTCGGCGTCGAACGCGCAGATTCCTCCGATCAGGTGTACGCCGAGGCCGACTTCATCACGGTCCATCTGCCCAAGACGCCCGAAACCGAGAACTGGCTCGACGCCGCCGCTTTCGCGAAGATGAAGGACGGCGTGCGGATCCTGAACGTGGCCCGCGGGCCGCTGGTGGTCGACGAGGACCTCCAGGCCGCGCTCGACTCCGGCAAGGTCGCCGGGGCCGCGCTTGACGTGTTCCGGTCAGAGCCGATCACCGACCACCCGCTGTTTCAGTACCCACAGGTGATCGTCACGCCGCATCTCGGCGCCTCCACGGCCGAGGCCACCGACCGTGCCGGCTACCAAGCCGCCGAGCAGGTCGTCGCAGCACTCACGGGCGGGGTCGTGACCACCGCGGTCAACGTGCCCGCCGTCGGTGGGGAGGACCTCGAGGCGCTCGGGCCCTACCTGCCGCTGGCGGGCGATCTGGGACGCATAGGCACGGCGCTCGCCGAAGGCACCTCGATCGACGCGATCGAGGTCGAGTACCTCGGCCGGATCGCCGATCGCGACACGCGCCTGCTCACAGTCCAGGTGATCAAGGGCGCGCTGGCAGGCCGCACCGAGGAGCCCGTCAACGACGTCAACGCGCCGTCGCTGGCAGAGGAGCGTGGCATCGACGTGCGCGAGACGCGCAGTGCGACGGTCCGCGATTTCAACGACCTCGTCCGCGTGACCGTACGCAGCGGCGACTCGGAGACGCGCGTGGTCGGCACGGTGTTCGGTCGCCGTGCGCGGCCGCACCTGCTGGAGGCGTGGGGGGCACGTTTCAATGTCCAGCTAGAGGAGAGCCTCGCCATCTTCCGCTACCGCGACAAGCCGGGGCGGATCGGCCGCGTGGGCACTCTGCTCGGGCAGGCGGGCGTAAACATCAACTCCGCGGCGGTGGGCCACCACGGCGAAGCCGAGGAGCCCGAGGAAGCGGTCATGATCGTCACAACCGACGCCCCGGTGTCTCGTGACGTGGTCGACGAGATCGCTTCCGAGGACGGCTTCACGGCTGGGCGGACGATCACTCTGTGATACCTCGGCCGGATCGGGCATCGTGCCCAATCCGGAAACGGCCCTCGGCCGTGTTAGCCTCAACCACACATGTCGTTCACGCTCTCCCTGCGACTTCTCCTTCTCCCCCCTCGGGGGGAATAACGCGTGGCGGCCGCCTAGCCGCACAGCCCAGGAGAACGCAGGACCGAGCTAGAAGAGGAAGCGAACGACATGTCATCACCCGAGAGCACACGGAGCGACGCCGACCGCGTACGGATCTTCGATACGACGCTGCGCGACGGCGAGCAGTCACCCGGCATCTCGCTGAACAAGGCCGAGAAGCTCGAGATCGCCCACCAGCTCTCCCGCTTGGGCGTCGACGTGATCGAGGCGGGGTTCCCGATCGCCTCGCCCGGTGACTTCGAGGCCGTCGAGGCCATCGCCCGCGAGGTCCACGGGCCGGTCATCTGCGGCCTGGCACGGGCCAGCGCGGGCGACATCGACGCCGTTTGGAACACCGTCAAGGATTCCGACCGGCCGCGCATCCACACGTTCATCTCCACCAGCGACATCCACATCGAGCACCAGATGCAGAACACGCGCGCCGACGTGCTCGGCCAGGCGCGCGCCTCGGTCGCCCACGCCAAGGGCTACTGCGACGACGTCGAGTTCTCCCCGATGGACGCCTCGCGCAGCGACCTCGAGTTCACGGCCGAGGTGCTCCAGATCGCGCTCGACGAAGGTGCGACCACCATCAACGTGCCAGACACCGTCGGCTACTCGCTGCCCCAGGAGTACGCAGCCATGTGGGCCGAGCTCTACCGGATGGTCCCCGGCCTGGCGCGCGTGGTCACCTCGACCCACTGCCACGACGACCTCGGCGTGGCGGTGGCCAACTCGCTGGCGGGCGTCCAGGCCGGCTGCCGTCAGGTCGAGTGCGCGATCAACGGCATCGGGGAGCGTGCGGGCAACGCGTCGCTCGAGGAGATCGTGATGCTGTTCAAGGTCCGCGAGGCCGCTCACGGCTACTGGACCGGGATCGAGACCACCGAGATCGCGCGCACCAGCCGGCTGATCACGCGCATGACCGGCTACCAGGTGCAGCCCAACAAGGCGATCGTCGGGCGCAACGCGTTTGCCCACGAGTCGGGCATCCACCAGGACGGCGTGCTCAAGGAGCGCACCACGTTCGAGATCATGGACGCCTCGACGATCGGCCTGGACAGCAACTCGATCGTTCTCGGCAAGCATTCGGGCCGCCACGCGCTGCGCAAGGCGCTCGAGGAGCTGGGCTTCGAGGTCGACGGTGCCGCGCTGAACACCGCGTTCAAGCGATTCAAGGAGGTGGCCGACCGCAAGAAGAACGTGACCGCGCTCGACCTCGAAGCGCTGGTCTCCGACGAGATGCGCCAGGTAGAGGAGGCCTTCGCGCTGGTCGGCTTCGACATCGAGGCCGGTTCGGCCAGGACCCCATTTGCCAAGGTCACCGTGACGTTGCCCGGCGGCCAGGAGAGGGAGGGCAGCTTCACCGGCGACGGCCCCGTCGAGGCGTTCTTCAGCGCGCTGAACGTCGCGTGTCAGAGCGAAGGACGGCTCAAGGAGTATCACGTGAGCGCGGTGACCGCGGGCCGCGACGCGCTCGCCGAGGTCACGGTCGTGCTGGAGCTCGAGGGCGTCTCCGCGACCGGGCAGGCTGTGTCCCCGGACACCATGGAGGCTTCTGGCCGCGCCTACCTGCGGGCGCTCAGCAACGCCGTCGCGCTCCGTGACGCGGGGGAGAAGACAGACCACCGCCAGCCGGCCGAGGACACCGTACCCACGGCCTGATGGCGCGGCGCGACATGGACCCGGCCCAGCTCGGGCCGGGTCCCTTCTACTACTTCCTGAATTCCGTGGTGGTGCCAAGGCCGATCGCCTGGGTGTCGTCGCGGTCGGAGGAGGGCGTGGACAACCTCGCGCCGCACTCGTTCTTCACCGTGTCGTCGGTGGACCCGCCCGTGGTGCAGTTCACCTCGGTCGGGCGCAAGGACTCGCAGCGAAACGTCGAGGCCACGGGCGAGTTCGTGGTCTGCCTGGCGCCCAAGCCGCTGTTCGAGCAGGTCAACGCCAGCGCCACGGACTTTCCGGCCGACGTCAGCGAGTTCGACGCCGTGGGCATCGAGCGTGAGCCAAGCGCCAAGGTCGCGCCGCCGCGGGTGGCCCGGTCACCGGTGGCGCTCGAGTGCACCCTTCACTCCATGACCAACTTCGGCACCTCGACCGTGGTCATGGGCCGGGTCGTGTGGGCAGTCGTTGACGAGGCCGCCTTCGCCGAGGGCCGCGCACACCTCGAGCACCTACGGCCGCTTTCCCGCCTTGGTGCCAACGAGTGGGGAGAGCCGCCTGCCAAGCGCGAGATCACGCGGATCGGCTACGGAGAGTGGCCGGGTCACTACACCGGGTAGCCTCGGATCCGACGCCAAGCGAACGAGGAGATCTCCAGATGTTGTTCGGCCAGGAGCACGTAGAGAAGTACGAGGAGACCGATGGCGAGGAGGGCCACGACTGGCAGGGCACAACCACGCTGATTCTCGGCACCACCGGCCGTAAGTCCGGAGAGCAGCGCAAGACTCCCCTGATCTATCAGGAGCACGACGGCGACTACCTGATCGTTGCTTCCAAGGGCGGCGCCGACGAGCCCCCAGCCTGGTTTCTAAACCTCCAAGATGACCCGACTGCCTACGTTCAGGTCAAGGCCGACAAGTTCGACGCCAAGGCGCGCGTGGCCACCGACGACGAGAAGCCCGAGATGTGGAAGAAGATGGCGGCTACCTGGCCCCAGTACGACGAGTACCAGCAGAAGACCGACCGGCCGATCCCGGTCGTGGTGCTCGAGCGCCAGAACCAGTAAAGGATCGGAGCATCACACCTCCCTGCAGCTAGGCCGCGACCTTCTCGCGCGGTGAGTTGGCGGCCAGCTTCTGCTCTTGGCGCTCGGGGGTGATCTGCACGACGTTCCACGCCAGCCCGACGGCCTTCATCGATCGGATCACGACGCCGGAGATGTCGATCTCCCACCACTTGAGGCCCTGGACGGCGGCGCGGGGGAAGGCGTGGTGATTGTGATGCCACGCCTCACCGAGCGAGGGCAGAGCAAGCCAGAACACGTTGGTCGACTTGTCGTCGGTGGCAAAGCGCCGCTGGCCGAAGAAGTGGCACACCGAGTTGATCGACCAAGTGATGTGGTGCAGCAAGAAGATACGAACGAATCCCCCCCAGAACAGTGCGAGCAGCGCACCGGTGAGCGTGCCCGAGATGGCGAAGCCCAACGCGAATGGAAGCAACAAACTGAGTGCTACCCACACCAGGAAGTGGCGGCTGATGAAGCGCATGCCGTCGTCCTCGAGCAGATCCGGGGCGTACTTCTTGCCGTCGGCGATGCCGTTCTGCTCCCATAGCCAGCCGACGTGAGCGTGCCAGAGACCGCGTATGCCAGTGCCGTGACCGACGTGTGGTGAGTGCGGGTCGCCCTCCTCGTCGGTGTGAGCATGGTGCTTGCGGTGATCGGCCACCCAACCGATCACGGGACCCTGGACGGCCATGGAGCCGAGGATGGCGAACAGGTACTTGAGCGGGCGGTGGGTCTCGAACGCCCGATGTGTAAGCAGCCGGTGATAGCCGATGGTGACGCCGAAGGCCGTAGCCAAATAGATCCCAACGGCGATGGCCAGATCGGTGGTGCCAACGAGGCTGTTCCACAGAAGGGGAATCGCCGCGAGCACGGCAAGGAAGGGCACGAGCACGGCGCCGATGTTGGCGTTTCGCTGGAGGCGGGTCATACACTGCAGTGTGAAAGCAAGAAGGGGACCGCGTCTACGCGTAAAGGTCACGCATTGGACGCCGATTCTTGTAGGTTTCCAACACATGGCTTCTTCGCCGATCACCGCGCAGCCGTGGCGGGAACTGCCGCCGGAGGCCGCCGCGGCGCTTGCGCCGCAGCTTCCCGGAGTCGCCGATGAGATCATCGCCGCGATCAGCGAGGGCGTACCGGAGTACGCGTTGCCGCTCGAAGGATCGTTCGGGCGAGGGCTGCGGACGGGCGTGCAGGAGGCCCTCAGCCGCTTTCTCGACCTCTTCGGCTCCGATGGCGCCGGCGGGCCCGATCCGCGGCGGGAGATCTACGTGCAGCTGGGCCGCGGGGAGCTGCGAGCCGGTCGGCCGCTCGAGGCCCTGCTGGCCGCCTACCGCCTGGGCGCACGCGTGGCCTGGCGGCGGCTCGCGCGTGCGGGGGAGGAAGCGGGGCTGAAGCCACAGGTCTTGTACCTGCTTGCCGAGGCCATCTTCGCCTATATCGACGAGATCTCCGCCGAGTCGGTAGACGGCTTCGCGATGGAGCAGGCGGCCGCCGCGGGTGAGGCCCAGCGCCGCCGGCGACGGCTGGCGCGGCTGCTCGTCCAGGATCCGCACGCCGACATCGCGTCGATCGAGGCTGCCGCGGCCCAGGCGGGCTGGCAGCTCCCCGAGGCCGTCGCCGCCGTGTACGTCGAGACCGCCGAGCCCGACACGCTTGCGCGGTGGCTCGGCCAGGATGCGATCGCCACGGCGCTCGAGCCGGGCTCGTGCGCGCTGGTTCCCGATCCCGACGCGCCCGGCCGGCGCGCCCAGATCGAGCGCGCGCTGCGCGACGTTCTCGCCGCGCTTGGCCCGACCGGCCCATGGAACGCCGCCCCGCTGAGCACGGCGCGTGCGCGATCGGCGTTCGCTCTCGCAGAGGAGGGCGGCCTCGAAGTGCCGGCGGGCGAGCTCGTGATTGCCGACGACCACAGGCTCGCGCTCCTGCTCGCCTCAGACCGTCCGCTTGCGCGCGACCTCGCCGAGGCGCGGCTGGCCCCCTTGGCTTCGGAGACCAGCGCTTCGCGCGGGCGGCTGGCCCGCACGCTCGCGGCGTGGCTCGACCACGACGGCCGCACCGAGCGCGTGGCGACGGCGCTCGACGTGCACCCCCAAACCGTTCGCTATCGGATGGGCCGACTGCGCGAGCTGTTCGGGGAGGCGCTTGAGGACCCCACGGCGCGACTCGAGCTCGCACTTGCATTGCGCGCCGAACGTGTACGCGATAACGTACGCTTGTAATGGCAACGATTACGGCAAGCGCAGACGTGAACCTCGGACCGCGCGTCCGGGCGTTGCGCGATGCCATGGACCTGTCGCTGCGCGACCTGGCCGATCGCTGCGGCGTGTCCGCGCCCATGCTCTCGCAGGTCGAGCGCGGCGAGACGAGCCCCACGCTGGCCGTCGCCGCCCGGATCGCCGCAGGGCTCGAGCTGACGCTCTCTCAGCTGCTGCGCCTCGACGAGGGCAGCGGGGTCGCCGTGGTCCGCGCAGACGAGCGATTGGCGGGCGGCGTCGGGCGCACCGGCCACTCCTATGAGGTGGTCACGCCACCCCTCCCGGGCCAGCGCGCCGAGGTGGCCTTCCACACACTCATCCCTGCGGCGTCCACCGGAGGGGCGGGCGATCCGCCGCTACACGAGGCCGGAAGCCGCGAGACCACGGTGGTCCTGTCCGGCTCGCTCACGTTGATCTGCGATGGGGTGGAGTACGAGCTCGACGAGGGCGACGCCGTGACATTCGACGCCGATCTTCCCCATCACTTCGAGAATCCCCACGCTGCCGACGCCCGCTTCCTCGCGGTCGTCGCTGCCGGACTCAGGAGGTCCTGAACGCACCATGCCGACGACGCTGTTTGACAAGATCTGGGACTCCCACGCGGTTTCCGACGGCCTGCTCTACATCGACCTGCACCTCGTGCACGAGGTCACCAGCCCGCAGGCGTTCGAGTCGCTCCGCCTGGCTGGCCGCCCCGTACGCCGGCCCGATCGCACTATCGCCACGGCCGACCACAACGTCCCGACCGACGGCGCCACCACGGCGGAGCAGATCCGCGACGTGCTCAGCCGCAAGCAGGTCGAGGCGCTCGAGCACAACTGCGAGGAGTTCGGCGTCCCGGTCCACTCGATCGGCTCGAAGCTGCAGGGCATCGTCCACGTGATCGGGCCCGAGCTCGGCATCACCCAGCCGGGAATGACCATCGTCTGCGGCGACTCGCACACCGCGACCCACGGCGCGTTCGGCGCCCTGGCCTTCGGGATCGGCACCAGCGAGGTCGAGCACGTGATGGCCACCCAGACGCTCGTCCAGAACAAGCCCAAGTCGATGCGCATCAACTTCGCCGGCGAGATGGGACCCGGCGTCACGGCGAAGGACTTGATCCTGGCCACCATCGGCCAGATCGGCGTGTCCGGCGGCAACGGCCACGTGATCGAGTACGCCGGCCCCGTGATCGAGGGGCTGTCCATGGAGGGCCGGATGACCATTTGCAACATGACCATCGAAGGCGGCGGCCGCGCCGGCATGATCGCGCCCGACGAGACCACCTTCGAATACCTCGAGGACCGTCCCGGGGCTCCCCAGGGCGACGCGTGGGACGAGACCGTCGCGGGCTGGCGCGAGCTGAAGTCAGACGACGGCGCGCGGTTCGACTCCGAGGTCACCGTCGACGTCGGCGGAATCTCGCCGATGGTCACCTGGGGCACGACGCCCGGGCAGGTCGTGGGGGTCACGGGCGCGGTACCCGAGCCCACCACCGACCAGGAGCGCCGCGCGCTGGCCTACATGGCGCTCGAGCCCGGCACCCCGATGGAGCAGATCAGGCCCGATCGCGTGTTCATCGGCTCGTGCACCAACTCGCGGATCGGCGACCTGCGCGAGGCCGCCGGCGCCATCGGTGGCCGCAAGGTGGCCGACGGCGTGATCGCCATGGTGGTTCCGGGCAGCGCCCAGGTCAAGGAACAGGCCGAGGCCGAAGGGCTCGACGCGGTCTTCCGCGAAGCCGGCTTCGACTGGCGCGGCGCGGGTTGCTCGATGTGCCTTGGCATGAACCCCGACGTCGCGGCCCCGGGCGAGCGCGTGGCGTCGACCTCGAACCGCAACTTCGAGGGACGCCAGGGCAAGGGCGCGCGCTCACACCTGATGAGCCCCCGGATGGCCGCCGCGGCCGCCATCGAGGGCCACTTCGTCGACATCCGAGATTGGGAGTGAGCAACGCGAACGTTCACGGCGGCCGGATGCCGCCTTGGGTCTCAACACTCGGGGCTGGAAGCCCCAGAGGAGGTAATCACTGAAATGGAGCCCTTCAAAAAGGTCGAAGGCGGCGTGTCGGTGCTGATGCGAGACGACATCGACACCGACCAGATCATCCCGGCGCGCTACATGAAGCGGGTCGAGCGCACCGGGTTCGGGGAGTACCTGTTCGCCGACATCAAGGAGACGCCCGGGTTCGACGTTCCCGCCAACCCGATCCTCGTTTCCGGGGTCAACTTCGGCTGTGGATCGAGCCGCGAGCACGCCCCCTGGGCACTCGAGGACTTCGGCTTCCGGGTGGTCATCGCCAAGTCGTTCGCCGACATCTTCCGGGGCAACTCGCCGAAGATCGGGCTGCTGCCAGTGGTGCTGGCGCCCGATGACGTCGACTTCGTGGCCCAGCAGGACGATGCCGTCGTCGACCTCGAGAGCCAGGAGGTCCGCGCCGGTGGGCGCACCTTCGCGTTCGAGTTCGATCCCGAGATCAAGCACCGGCTGCTCAACGGCCTCGACGACATCGCCCTGACGCTCGGCGAGGAGGACAAGATCGCCGCCTACGAGCAAGACCGGGAGCGCACCGGCCCCGACACGCTGCTGTTCAGCTAGATGACGGAATCGGTGCGGTACTCGCCGGATCACCGATCCGGCTCCGTTCCTCCC
>JBBRYL010000104.1:0-9886 GCA_038237685.1 Solirubrobacterales bacterium
ACGGCAGGCGGCCGGGCGGGATCTCCTGCAGCGCGTAGCGCAGGGTCAGAGCCTCGATCACCGCTCGGTTCGCCCGAGGCTCGCCAGCAGGTTGACGTGGCGCGGCTCCCAGCCGAGCGCACGCGCGCGGGCATTCGACACTTTCTGATCTAGCGACATCGGCGCCGCCATCGGCCCGAGCCTGTTCTCAGCGACCGCGAGGCCGCACTTGGTGGCCAGCGTGACCTCGTCGCGGCGACCTTTCAGTGCCCGCCCCACCAGCTCCTCGTTGGTGAAGGGGCCGTACATGTCGGCGGTGTAGATCAGCGTCACGCCGAGCTCGATCGCGCCGACCTGCGGACCGTCGGGGCCGAGCGTGCGAGTGGGAAGCGAACTGGTCATGGTCCGAGGCTAGACGCCAGCCGAGGGGCCCGCGCGGGAGGATCGTGAGCCAAGGCGGCGCACCTCGGCGTTCAGGAGCTGGAGCACGTGCTCGGGCTGACGCGCAATCTGCGAATGCGTGAATCGAAGTGGCGTCAGACCCGCGAGCCGGTGGGCGTGATCGCGCGCGTAGTCGCGCGTCTGCTGGCCGGGCGTGCGCCAGATGAAGTCGACCCCCCACGTGTTGGCGTAGCGCTGCGTCGAGGGAGTGGCAAGGCCGGCGCACCGGACCAGGCGGAGGAACATGCGCTCGAGCTCGGAGTCGGTCAAGCGGAACGTCTGGTCGTCGAGCAAGCGACGGACCTTGACCACGCCCGGCTGGTGCGGGAAGGCCCGGATCAGCCGGCGCAGAGCCGGCGGGTCCAGGAGATCGACGGCGTCGGTCTGATTCACCGCCGCCTCGAGGTGTCTCGTGCTGATGCCGTTGGCGATATCGATCAAGGTCAACGCAGGTGACGTGACGGGCACACCGTGGACATGCATCACGTGCGCAGAGCCGAGCACGCGCCGCCGATGCAGCAGGACGCCCGCCCGTGGTCGCCGGTGCGTGCGGGGAAGCGAGACCTCGATCGGGCCTGCCTCTCGGCGCCGGATCTCCCACAGCTCAGCAGCGCTCTCGTGGCTCAGGACAGCACCGGAGCCGGCGCCGAGTAGCGCGACCATGAACTCCCCGTAGCGACTCAGGTCGGGTCGGCCGACCGCGTAGACGCCCCACGCCTTTCGGTGCAGCCGGCCGCGCTCCAGCCGGTGCTCGATCGCCGCGGGGGTATACCCGAGCGCCAGGAGCTGCGATCTGCTCACGGCACCGTGCTGGAGCTCGGCGAGCTTCCACACCACCGCCGCATCGGCTTGTTGTCGCATCTTCAGGGTCACCACCCCGTAGAAGTGACAGCAAACCCGGAGTTCGCCCCCCAAACCGAGGCTGCACTGCGATGATCTCGCAGCCATGAGCGAAGAACACACCTCCGAGGGACACGCCGGCGAGATCCTCTACCGCGTCTGGCCCAACCCGGACGCCACCCGAGTGGTGATCCTGGCCCACGGCTACGGCGAGCACATCGGGCGCTACGAGCACGTCGCCGCCACCTTCGGCGATCGCGGCGCGCTTGTGGCGGGCCCCGACCACGTGGGGCACGGACAGTCGGCCGGCGAACGGGTGCTCATGCTCGACTACGAAGCGGTGATCGACGACCTCCACGGAGTGATCGCCCGCGTGCGGACCGACCACACCGAGCTGCCGGTGGTGCTGGTCGGCCACTCGATGGGAGGTCTGATCGCCGCCCGCTATGCGCAGCGCCATGGCAGCGAGCTCGCCGGCCTGGTGCTCTCGGCGCCCGTTCTGGGCAGCTGGGTGCAGGCCACCGATCTGCTGGCCCTCGACGAAATTCCCGACGATCCGCTGCCACCCGAGACCCTCTCGCGCGACCCCGAGGTCGGAGCGGCCTATACCGCGGACGAGCTGGTCTGGCACGGCCCGTTCAAGCGACCGACCCTGGAGTCGCTTGCCCTGGCACTCGCGACGGTGAACGAGGCGTCAGACATCGGCGACCTGCCCACCCTGTGGATCCACGGCGACGCCGATCAGCTGGTGCCGATCGCACAGACGCGCGAGGGCATCGGGCGACTCGGCCTGGCCAACCTGCGCGAGATCGTCTACCCAGGCGCCCGGCACGAGGTGTTCAACGAGACCAACTCCGACGAGGTGCTGGCCGCGACCGCCGACTTCATCGATGAGGTCGCCCCGGGCACTGACTGATCAGCTGCGGTCGTGCTCGGCCACCAGGCGCTTGGGCGCGCGCGTTCGCCAGATGTCCTCGACCAGCTCGGCCAGCTCGACGGGATCGACCTCCTCCAGCCGCACGAGCACGTAGGGATGGCCGTCGTAGTGGGGCGTGGTGAAGAAGACGCCGGGCTGGCCCTGCAGGAGTGCCTCGCGCTCCCCCATGTCGATCACGCGCATGACAAGGGCATCGGGATCGGTGCGCATCCGGCACATGAGCTTGCCCTTGACCTTTAACGCCGGCGTGCCGTAGGAGGTGCTCACCTCCACGCCTGGGAGGTCGGAGCCGCTGCTCACCACGTCGTCCCAGCTGGGCACGGTCCCAGCCTAGCCCTTGGCCGTGGCGCGCTCGTACTGCATGCGCAGCAGCTCGATCACCTCTTCGACGTCCTCGTCGGAGACGATGTGGCGCGATGCCCACCCGGAGTCGGGCAGGGGTCGGTGGCGCACCACGCGTCCCTCGGCGATCAGCTGGTCGCGTAGCGCTCGGGTGAACGGCAGGTCGGCCAGCCCGTCGCCGTGCAGGTGGCCGAGCTCACGCTTGCCGACGGAGAATCGCACGCTGTCGAAGCGGCCGGGGCCGACCGAGACGCCGGGCCACGAAGTGACCTCGGCGGTGATCCGATCGGCTGCTGACGTTGATGTCTGTGGACTCATGACCGCAGCATGCATCCTCAACTGCGGTTGAGGTCAAGCGCCCGGCCGTGCGCCCTCGACGGGGTGGTAGTCCAGCAGCTGGCGGTCCCAACCCTCGCCGTTGTCGGCCGTAGCCGACCTCAGGCCGGTATGGCCAAGCCCGTGGGGATCCCGCGCCCGCGCAGCACCGTGGACTCAGTGATGTCCCAGGCGCCCGTCTCGGGCTCGCCCGCCCGATCGAGTGCCGCCTTCGAAGCGAGCACCCGGCCCGGCCGCTGCTTGGCCAGGTCCGATAGGCGTGCCGCCTCATTCACCGGATCGCCGATCACTGTGTACTCGAACCGGTGCTCGGTGCCGATGTTGCCCGCCACGGCCGTGCCCGCCGACACCCCGATGCCGAACGAGATCTGCGGGACGTCCCGGGCCAGGCGATCGGCCAGCGCGCGCGCCGAGCCCAGCGCGTCCCCCGCGCAGTCCTCGCGGGCAACGGGAGCGCCGAACACGCACAGGGCGGCGTCGCCCTCGAACTTGTTGACCTGGCCGCCCCCGGCCTCCACCACCTCGACCACCACGTGGAAGAACACGTTGAGCAGGCGCACCACCTCGGTAGGCGCCATGGTCATCGCCATCGAGGTCGAGCCCACGATGTCCACGAACAGGGCAGCGACCTCGCGCTCCTCACCGCCCAGCCGGGTCTCCTGCGCGAGCGCCGCCCGCGCGACGTCCTCGCCCACCTGACGGCCGTAGAGATCGCGGATCTGCTCGCGCTCGCGCAGGCCCTCGGCCATTCGGTTGAAGCCCGCCTGGAGCAGCCCGATCTCGCTGCCGTCGTCGACGGCGAGCTCCACCGACAGATCCCCGCGCTCGATCTGCTCCAACCCGCGCCTGACCGCCGTGACGGGGTGGGCGATCGCCTTCGACACGAAGATGGTGGCCAGAACTCCGGTGATCATGGCCACGACGGCCAGGAAGACCACCGCGGCGGCCACGTACTCGAGGTTTGCCCCCGACCGCAGGATGCCGACCGCACCGACCACGACCACGCCGAGGAGCGGCACCCCGGTGCCGAGCAGCCAGGCGCCCGCCAGCCGTCCGCTCACTCCGGGCGCGACCATCCCGTGCGCCGGGCGCACCTCGAGCGCCAATGCCGTGATCGGGCGAAGCGTGCGCTCCGAGACCAGGTACGAGAGCGCGCAGGTGGTCTCGGCCCCCAGCCAGATGGTGGCGCCGACGACCACCCCGAACTCCCACGACTCGACTAGGCCGTTGAGCAGGAAGAACGCCAGGACACCGCCACCCCATCCGAGCGCCGACACCTTGACCCCGCGGACCGCCAGCCGAAGCGTGAGCCGGTGGCCGCGCTCGTCTGGCACACGGCCCTCGCGGATCCACGCCACCGTCTCGCGGAAATGTCGCGCCATGTAGCGGTGACCGGCATAGCCCGACCCGAGAAAGTAGGCGAGCACGAGCGGGCCATTGAGCAGCGCGATGCTCGAGCGATCGCCCGGGTCCGCGAACAGCGGGATCAGAAATCCGATGGTCAGGAACACCACGGCTGCTCCCGCGGCGTTTGCAAACGTGGTCGCGCGCAACAGGCGGGCGGCCGCGCCGTGAACCAGATCCGACCGCTGCTGCGGACCATCCGATGCCGCCATGGAGAAAATATGCCCGCTTGGCCGCGGCGACACAAGCGCGCTCACGTGACGGCCACCGCATCGTCGCGCCTCACACCGAGCACCGTCCGCGCGCCGCCGCTCGGGCGTACGGTGATGTTGCGCCGGCGTGCGACCTCGGTACCCGAGTCCGCCGCGCGCAGATCGCACCCGCCGACCACGGAGCGCAGCACCAGCTTCATCTCCTCCATCGCGAAGCTGGCCCCGAGGCATCGGCGGCGGCCACCGCCGAAGGGAATCCAGGTGTAGGTGCCGGGCTTTGCGTCGAGGAAGCGCTCGGGCCGGAACGCGTAGGGGTCCGGATAGATGTCTGGGTCGTGGTGGAGCAGGTAGGCGTTGGGGATCACGCACACGCCGGCCGGATAGCGCCACCCGCCGATCTCGATCGGCTCCATCGTCAGCCGCGGCCCCACGTTGGGAAGCACCGGACGGCGGCGCAGCACCTCGCGGATCGTGGCGACGAGGTAGGCCTCGTCGTCGCCGGCGTCGATCTCCTCCGTCAGGCGGCGGAGCACCTCGGGATTGCGAGGCAGCGCGACGAATGCCCACGCCAGCGACGACGCCGTGGTCTCGTGACCCGCCACCAGCAGCGTGAGCAGCTCGTCGCGCAGCTCCTGATCGGACATCGGCGATCCATCGTCATGGCGTGCGTCGAGCAGCATCGAGAGGATGTCGTCGCGCTCTGCGCCCTCTTGACGGCGCTCCTCGATCAGCTCGAAGATGAGCGCGTCGGACTCGGCCTGAACGCGCGCGAACGAGGCAAACGGACCTATCCGCTCGGACAGCCATTCCGCGGTGCTGCCCGATGGCGGCGGCATCAGGCTGATGGCGCTGTCTCCAAAGGCGAGCACCGCCGACAGCCGCTCGCGGATCGCGTCCAGGCGGGGCCCCGGATCGAGGCCGAACGCCGCGCGCAGGACGATCTCGAGCGTCAGGTGCTGCATCCGCGGGTGCAGGGCCAGCGACTCGTCGCGCGGCCACGAGCCCACCTCGCGCTGCGCCACCTCGGCCATCAGGCCCGAGAGCGCCGCCATCTTCTCCCCGTGGAACGCGGGGAGCATGAGCTTGCGCTGACTCATGTGCGCGTCCTCGTCGAGCAGGAGCACGGAGTTGCGACCGACGATCGGCTCGAGCACCTTCGCGCCCTGGCCGGGGTGCAGCACCTCGGGCGGTGCGGTGAACACCTGCTTGGCCTCGTCCGGATCGGAGAGCATCACGAACGGTGGCGCCACCGGGAGGCGCAGGGTGAAGCGCTTGCCATACCTGGCCCGGCAGCGCTCGAGGTACGGGAGGGGGCGCGACCAGAACCCCACCCCCTGGATCAGCTTGGGGTAACCCGGTCCTGGTGGAAGGTCAGCGCGCACGTGTCGGTCCTCTCCCTGGTTGTCTCCTACTGCGTGGCATACCCCAGCGCCGCCGGGCGATGTGTGAGTGCGGTCACGCACCCCGCAGGGCCGCGGTCAGCCGTCGAGCACGCCGAGGTCGCCGGGCACGTCGACGGCGTGCGCGCGCAAGGCCTCCAGGGACACGATCTCAAGCGCCCGCTCGTGGGTGCTGGACAGCACCACGTAGGCCGCGGCACCGTCCTCGTGCGCGCGCAGCCAGTTGGCTGCCGTCACGCACCAGCGATCACCTGGCTTCAGGCCGGGGAAGCCGTAGCGCGGCATCGGCGCGATCAGGTCGTTGCCGATCGCCCGCTGGTGCTCGAGAAACTCGTCGGTGACCACGGCGCAGATCGTGTGGCTGCCGAGATCCTGGGGTCCGGTCGTGCAGCAGCCGTCGCGGTAGAAGCCTGTGAGGGGGTCGGTCCCGCAGGACTCGAGCGGCTCGCCCAGGACGTTACGGTCGGCCACGAGGATCCGCGCGCGTCAGTCGTCCAGCGACTTCTCGACGGCGCGCGCCACCTGCTCGCGCGACTTCGCGGCCACCGCGCTGCCAAGCGCCTCGCGCCAGCGGGCATCGCTTACCACGCGGCGCCGCAGACCGAGGTCTGAGAGCACGGCCTCCTGGTCCACGTGCTTTGCGATCTGCTCGGCGCGGTTGCGCGCCGCCATGTGCTGGGCGCGGTGAAGCGGAGTGCGCCCACGGGTGGCAGAGAGGTTCAGCAGCTCCTGGGCCGTGTCGGGCACCGCGCGGCGGGCGCACTTCTCCCAGGGGGCGTCGGCGGCGGAGTCGACCACCACCTGGCGCACCATCTGCCAGCCCTTGTGGTGGGACTCGCAGCGGGCCACGAGAAACCGCGCAAGGGCATCTGCCACGACATCGGCTCCTGGCTCCGAGCCGTGGCTGTCCAGATGGCGAAGGGCCTCCGCCACGCCGCGCCCGTCCTGCACGGCACGCGCGAGCTGCGGCGGCGTGCGGCGCGGTTGGCGCGGCTCGTGCGGCAGCTCTGGTAACGCTTGGTCGATCTGCAAAGGCTAGTCCACCTGGGCCGGAGCCGGCACGGTGCTTGACGTGTACCGCCACCAATGCACCCGGCTCGGCCGAGTTCGCGAGTTACCGGCGAACTTGCGCTTCGGTTTTGCGTTGCAGGGATGATGTGCAAATGGGACAGGTACTCACCCCGGCCGGCGATCGATCCCTTCCCCGGGGCTCGCGCCGCCTGCTCGCGCTCCGGGGCGACGAGTACCTGGTGGCGCGTATCCGGTCAGGCGACCAGGTGGCTTTCGAGGTCGTCTATGACAGGTTTGCTGCACCGCTGCTCTCGTTCTGCCGCCACATGCTCGGCCGCTCCGATGACGCCGAGGACGCCGTGCAGCAGGTTTTCGTGTCCGCACATGCCGGCCTGCTCGACTCCGGCCGCACCGTGGCGCTCAAGCCTTGGCTCTACGCAATCGCGCGCAACCGCTGCCTCTCGATCATCCGTGCGCGCCGCGACGTGCCCGACGCCCACATCGAGCCCGCCTGCGCCGGACTCCAGGAGGCGACCCAGGGCCGTGCCGACCTGCGCGAGCTCCTTGACGACCTCTCCGACCTCCCCGAGCAGCAACGTGCCGCGCTGCTGCTCACCGAGCTCGACGATCTCTCCCACGCCGATGCCGCCTCGGTCCTTCAGTGCGAGGCATCTCAGGTGAAGGGCCTCGTGTTCCGTGCCCGCGCTGGATTGATCGAGCGCCGTGACGCACGCGCTACGCCGTGCGCGGAGATTCGGGAAGAGCTGGCCACGGCGCGCAAGGGCACGCTCCGCAAAGGGCGGCTCAAGCACCACCTCAAGCAGTGTCCAGGCTGTTCGGCCTACCGCGAGGAGGTGCGACATCAGCGACGCATGATGGCGCTGATCCTTCCGGTGATCCCCGGAGCGGGGTTGAAACGGGCCGTGCTCGCGGCCACTGTCGCGGGCGGGGGCGCGGGGGGCGCAGGCGGGCTCACCCTGATGGGCACTTCGATGGCAACCGCGACCCTCGCCAAGCTGGCAGCCGCGGGCGTGCTCGTGGCGGGGGCGGGAATCGGGGGCACCGAGGCGCTCGATCGGCGCGAGGCGACCCCGACGGGCTCCCCACCCTCCAGTGCGGCGCGACCCGTGTTCAGAACGGCCCCCACCCGAGCCGCCTCGGGTAGCCCTCTGACGGCGCGCTCCGCGAGCCAGCCCGGGGCCCGCCGAGCCACGCCGGGCACCCCACCCAAGGTGGCACGAGCCAAGTCGCATTCGCGGGGTGGTCGACCCACATCGAGCCGACCGGCGATCCCGCCTGGCCAGATACGGCGTCAGACAGCCCGGAGCAACGGAGACGCACAGGCCAACGGCAACGTCGGAAGCCAGATCCAAGGCGAGCCCGGAGCGAACTCCGGCCGGGCGACCAAGGGCGGGACGCGTGCTCGCGGAGCCCCCACACCGTCGCCCCGGGCCGGGCCCAAGAAGCCGACGAGGTAACTACTCCGCGCTCCCGATCGCAGAACGGCCTGACACTCGCAGGTCCATCCCGTCCGATCCGCCATCATTGGCGCCTTGCCCGAGCGACCAGACTCCCGATCACGGCCCCCGAGCCTGCTCGAGGCCACCGGCGGCCCACTCGGCATGGCCGAGACCGCGCTGCCGGCCCTGGCTTTCGTGGTGGCCTACACGGCCTCGGGCTCCCAGGTCAACCTCTCCGCCTACATCGCGGTTGGCCTGGCCGTGGTCTTGGCCGCCGCTCGGCTGGCTCGGCGCGAGACGCCCCGCCACGCGCTGTCGGGTCTGTTCGGCGTGGCGCTTGCAGCGTTCGTGTCCACGCGCAGCGGCCGTGCGGAGGACTTCTTCCTGCCTGGCCTGATCTTCAACGCCGGCTATGCGGCGGCGTTCCTGGTCTCGATCGCCATCCGGCGGCCGATCGTCGGGTACCTGACCACCCAGCTCGACGGCACCCAGAGCACGAGCTGGCGCCAGGACAAGCTGCGCATGCGCGCCTTCAACCGCGCGACGGGGGTGTGGGCGGGCCTGTTCGTCGCCCGATTGGCGGTCCAGCTGCCGCTCTATCTGGCCGGCGCGGTCGTGGCGCTTGGCGTCGCGCGAACGGCCATGGGGCTGCCGCTGTTCGCCATCGGCCTGTGGCTGAGCTATCTGCTCGTACGGGGGGCGCCTGGGCCCTCGGCACCCGCCGAAGCCACCTAGCTCCTACGTGCCATCCGGGTTCACATAGTGAACCGGCGGGCTCGCGTTCCCGCACCAACCCGAATGACCGCCCTCCTGCACCGCTTCATCGCGCTCGAGAACGTCGTCCACCGTGTGCTCGTTAGACGTAGCATCGCCTGGCTGCGGATCTCGGTGGGAGCCATCTTTCTCGCCTTCGGGGTTCTCAAGTACTTCCCGGGCGTGAGCCCGGCCGAGAGGCTGGCTACCGACACCACCAACGTCCTTTTCCTCGGGTTGATCCCGCCGGACGTGGCCATCGTGGTCGTGGCGACGATGGAGTGCTTCATCGGCCTGTGCTTCCTGATCGGCAGCGGCACGCTGATGCGGGTCGCCATCTGGGTGCTGGCAGCGCAGTTCGTGGGCATCCTGTCACCGCTGCTGATCGAGCCTGGGACCCTGTTCTCGGGCCCCCACCACGCCCCGACGCTCGAGGGGCAGTACGTGCTCAAGGACATCATCCTGGTGGCTGCCGGCCTGGTGATCGCGGCGGGCACCTTCCGTGGCGGCAAGCTCGTGCGGGAGGAGCCGCAATCGAATCCGGCGGCCGACCCCGAGATCCTGGGCGCCGAGCGAAAGCTCGAGATCGTGCTCAGCGCCACTGTCGGGGGACGGTCGGTCGAAGAGGTCTGCGACGAGCAGGAAATCTCGGAGGCCGCGTTCTACGAATGGCGCGACGTGACGCTCGCGGCGGCCGCGGGCGCGCTCGAGGAGTCGCCGGGCCTCGAGCGCTGACTAGCGCAGCAAAGTGCGCGAGTCCGGACCCTGGTG
>JBBRYL010000105.1:0-9764 GCA_038237685.1 Solirubrobacterales bacterium
AGACGCGATCAGCGGCGAACCGGAGATGGCGGCGGCCGCGATGTTCTTCGGCGAGCAGCTCCCCGACCAGCTGCGCGCATCGCGCAGCCAGTTCGCGCCGCGCCTGGACAGTCCCGTCAACAAGATCCAGAAGCTCGCAGGACAGCCCAAGCTCGACGCGATCCTGCGCCACCCCGTGTCGCTGTCGATCGACGAGGTGATCGAAAACCGCGACGTGCTCGTGGTCTCTGGCGCTGTCGGCACCTTCGGCGAGGGATCGGCCCGGGTGTTGCTCCAGTTCATCCTGCACATGGTCCACAGGGCGCTGACCCGCCAGCAGCAACTCCCGGAATCCGACCGCGCTCGGGTGGCGCTGAAGGTCGACGAGGCCCACCTCCTATTCTCACGCACCTTCGCGCGGATGCTCGCGATGGACCGCTCCGCCGGCCTGGAGTGCGTCGCCGCGTGGCAGTCGCTCGGCCAGATCGAGGACCGCGACCTGCGCTCGGTGATCCTCAACCTGCTGCGCCACCGGCTGATCTTCTCCCTCGCTGACGACGACGCCCGCGAGATGTCGGGGATGCTGCAGACCGCCTACGCCGACATGGTCAAAGACGACCAGCCCTCCCGCGCCCGGATGCGGATCACCCCCGACGCGCTGATGAACCTGCCGAACTTCCACTGCGCCTGCAGCTGGATCGTGGACGGCGCCCGCGTCCCGTCGTTTGTGGCGACGACGATCCCGATGGCCGACGACACCGAACGGATCGAGGCCCACCTCGCCGCCCAGCGCGAACGCGGCGGCCACTACCCCGGCGCGATCCCCAAACCCGAGCGCACAGGGCAGACGGCCAAGGTACGCGACTTCCTGCCCCGCCCCGCCGGTCAAGGGCAGTCGTCCACTGACAAGCTCCCAGAGCGGGTGGCTCGCCCGCAGACACCTGCGGACGAGCCACCCCCGTCACGGACCGATGCCGTCCCCGCTGAGCCCGCGCAAAGCGTCGAAGCATCCCGAGACGTCCCTGAGTTTCGACCTGAAGACTCTTCGCTCGACGACCAGGCCGACCGGATCGGGGTCGCTGCGCTCGGGACGTCCACGGGAGTGGCGGTGGCTGAGACCTACACCGAGCTCGTCATCGACGACCCCACCGGCGTGCGTTGGCAGACGCCGCCTCCCGGACCGCACAAGCCGCCACTACCCCGACGCGACGACCTCGAGGTGTTGGCCGCCCTGCACGAGCTGCGCTTCCTGCTCGCCTCTCAGATCGGCCGACAGTTCATGCCCGCCCGCAAGCTGCGCTCGGTCCAGCACCGGCTCAGCCAGATGTGGAAGGTGGGGTGGGTGGCGCGCTGTGAGATCTCGCGCCGTCAGCGCGGGCACACCCAGCGGGTCTACGCGCTGGCCGAAGCCGGCCACGAACTGTTGCTCAAGAACGTCGGCCGCACAGAGCTGACCCGCGGGGTCGATCCGGCTAGCGACTGGACGGCACCAGACGCCGGGGATCCACGCCTGATCCTGCACGACCTGCACGCCTCCGGATGGCTGTTCGCGCTTGAGGCACATCTGCGCGGCGGCGTGATCACCGGGTGGCGCGGCCCAAGGACCGCCAGGCTCGACCCGCCCGGCGAACGCGTACGCGGGCAGTGGGTGCCAATGACTCCCGAGACGGTGCCGCTCGGAACGGGTCGTCACCTTTCGGGGCTCGCCCTCGATGAGTTCAGACCTGTGAAGCCAGACCTGCGCATCGAGCTCAACCTCTCCTTCGAGGGTAGCCCGGCACGGCGGGTCGATCTGCTCGTCGAGCTGGATCGCACCGGCCGGCCGTCGTCGAACCTCGAGAAGTTCCGCCGCTACGACGCGCTGCTGGCCGGCTGGGCGATGCAGCTACCGCGATACAAGCGGCTGGGTGAGCCACCCGTGGTGGTGTTTGTCGTCGAGGACGAGGAGAAAGCACGGGGGTTCCTGACAGCGGCTGACAAGCTGGTCACCGGTCGGGTCGGGACGTGGGGGAGCCCGGAGGCAAGCTGGGTTCATGGTGGGCGACAGCGGATCTTCGTCGTCTGTGAGCGCGACCTGCACCAACGCACGCTGCGGGCGCTGCGGCTACCGGAGCATCCGCCCGAGATGCGGCGCGGGAAGAGTCGAGAGCGGGTCCCCCGGCTGGAGCCCCAGCAGGTGCCGAGTCTGTTGCCAGCCGCGTTTATAGACCGCTGACCATCGGGTTACCCGAACCGAAGGTCGGTGCAGGCGGCGAGGGGCCTTGCCGAGGGGCTGCATGGAAGAGGACCGGCCGGGGACCTCCACAACGAGAAAGAGCCGCCCCGTGGGACGGCTCTTTCAGTGCTGCGTCTTCATCGGACCATCCCTTCTCGGGTAGTACTAGAAGCAGACCGTAGCCTGTCATTCGGCCCGTCCAAGACCGAGGCTGGTCGGCGCACCATGACCCTGCCGCAGCCCATCGCGAAGATGCTGGCCGAGCACATGGCCCAGCCCCTCCCCGGAGGAGACGGCCCGGATGCATTGCTGTCACGACGCCGAGCGGAACGCCGATGTTTGCACAGCCTGTTCTACGCCGTGTGTCTCGCCCGGCGGTGAAGGCGGCGTTGCCGGCCGCGAAGCAGAAGCTCCGTTGGCACGACCTGCGGCACACGGCGGCGTTGTTGTCCCTGGCGGCGGAGCCGAAGCTGTACATCGTAAAGGAGCGGTTGGGCCACGAGGACATCCGCACCACCATCAACCTCCACGGCACTTGCTGCCCTCGGTGGACGAAGCCCTGGCGGATGGCCTCAGCGATCTGTTCGACGCTGATAGCGCGAGCGGCTAGCTCTGCGCGGACGCTTGGCCGTGGTTCAGGGCGTAGGCGTCAAGCTGTCCGAGCATCGTGAGCATGTCTCGGATGTCCGCGTTACGGACCCAGCCCCCAGGGTCGGCCTCGTCCCGGCCTGTGGGGATCGTGTACGCGCGTTGCAAGAGAGAAGAGTCGCCGAATGTCTCTTGGAACTGCTCGACGATCGCGAGGAAGGCGTGCTCCTGGGCATTGCTGGAGCTGTAGATGTCCGAGCGCACCGACGTGTCGAGATCGCTGACTAGCGCGCGGACGCTTCGCGCCACGGCCTCCGCCTCGCGAGTTAGCGGGATCTTGCCGGAGGTCGCTTCTGCGAGTTGACGGCGGGCCTCTTGAAGCTCGGCTGACACGGCGCGTGTCCGTTCCTCCGCTTCGCTGACGTTCACGCGGCTGAAACTCTCGGTGGCGCTGACCTTGCTCTCCGCTTCCTTTTCGGCTTTCGCGATTTGGTCGCGGGCCTGTGCTTCGGCGGTTTCGATGCGCTCGCGGGCGTCGTCTCGGGCGGCGTTCACCAAGGTGCCGGCGCCACTCCTCACTTCGGATAGCTCACCCTTGAGGTGCTCGTTGCGTCGCTCATAGATGACGACGACAGCAAGGACGCCTGTGCATGCCACCACGAGCACGACTCCCAGGAGCCACAGCGGAACGTCTGCTTTCGCCGCCCCGAGGAGCCTCCCGCCCACCGCCAGCAGAATCGCGAGCACTACGGCTCCGACAACGGCCTGCCTCGCGTCACCGACGACGGTCTCTAACCACCTTGGGCGTTTGCGGTCCGCCTCTGCCATGCGGCGAGACTAGGGAGGCAGGCCGACGGTGTCGCCGGAGACCGCACCGGGGACCGGGCTAGAGGGTCCCGAACGGTACGCATGGGGGCGGGCCGGACACGAAACCCCTGCTAATCGTCTAGTTGTGAGCCTGTACAGCGTCTCTCGGCTGCGCTACGGAACCGAAGGTCACAGGTTCGAGTCCTGTCGGGCGCGCTTTAGGAAGTCCCTGCTTAAGCCGAAGTTCTCGGTCGAGAGCACCCCCGGACCTCCAGCGGCGGGGCATCAATTGGGCATCAATTTGCAAGGATGGGCGGTTCATCAAGCACCATCTGCCGGCCGTGCTCAGGCTCACGGGGGGGGCAACCGCCACGATGTGCACGTTCGAGTTATCGCTCCTCTTCGTTGCTGCTCTCGGCGCCAAGGTGCGTGGTCGCTTCTGCTTTTCGCGAAGGGGAAGCGGGATTCGCCGTGGGCGTCTGATCGGCTTGTAGTCCCTTGCGGCGGCGGCGGCGGCGGGAGGGAGGCGTCTGCCGGTCTAGGATCAGAAACCGTACTTCTCTTTACGCAGGCGGAAGGCTTTCTCGCCGCCTTCCATAACGACGGTGATTTCGTCGCGCACCGCCGGAATGTCGATGGCGCCTTCAAGCTTGATCTTCCCGGCCGAATGGTCACCCGCATCCCGGTAGTCGCAGCACGCGACCAGCTCGGCATCCCCATTCACCACGAGGTTCGCGTTGTGGCTCGAGAAAATGAGCTGGCGGGTGCCCTTCGCCTTCCAGATCAGGTTGACAATGTCGAGAATCACCTGGCTGTCAAGATCGTCCTCGGGCTGGTCGATCACCAATGGCGGGCCGCTCTGATTAAGCAGCACCCGCAACAGCGCGGTGGCCTGCTGGCCGGCTGAGGCGTCAGCGAAGTCGATGTGTTCGCCCTCTTTGGTGCGATATTCGAAGACTGGGTGATCATCGAGGCCGAGCAAGGACAGATCCAGGATGACCTCCGGCGTTACGCGCGCGACGATTTTGTCCAGGTCGCCGGTCGCGAAGGCCGTCAGCGCCGTCACCGGCGCGTCCGGGGTCGCGGCGGGGTCGCCTTCGGCCAGCACCAGCTTCTCGAGTTCGTCGAGGGCCGCGTGCCAAGCCAAGAGCGGGTCCGGCCCCGCCGCGACACTATCTAGGAACGCCTCGATCTTGGCCCCACGAACGCTCGAACCTCGCACGACGTCCTTGAAGCGCGCCTGCAACCCAGCCGTGCCCGCGCCCCCACGCACCGTCGCGCGAATGAGGCCATCGGAGAGCGCCGTGAGCTGCGCGCATTGCTGTGCCAGCATCTCCGTCCGCTCGCGCTGCAGCGCATACCATTGCGACCGGAGTTCGGCATGTCGCGCTTCTGGGTCGCCAAAGGATTCGAGGTCCTCGCGCTGGACGTCGAGCGACTGCTGCAGCTCGCGCCGGCGCTCCTCCATCACGTTGAGCTCTCCGAGCTTCGACGCGTGGGCGCTCGAGCGTGCCATCGCGGCCTCGTACCGCTCGCCGAACGCGGCGTAGCCGTGGCGCCACGTCTCGTGGAGATTGGCGACGGCCGACCCCTCGTCCATCCCCGCCGCCAAGCGGGCCGCCGCCTCGCCAACCGAATTCTCGGCAGCTGACAGCAAGTCGCTGATCCCCTGTCGCAGATCGGCGAGTACCGGCTTCTCAGGTAGGTCGCTGGCGCTCCCGGCCCGCAAGTCGGAAGTCAGGCGATCAAGCGTGGCCTTGCATCGGTCGAGTTCCTCACGTGCCTGGTCGGCCCGGCGCATCCAGCTGCTCGCCGCCCCGTCAACCTCGTCGTAGCTCGCCTTGGCACCGAGGATCGCTCGGTCATCGTCCGACAGGCCGGTGAAACCTTCACGCATGTTGACGACCTGCAGGGCGAGCGAGTCGACGGTCAGCGCATCGCGGTGGACGGCCTTGGCGACCGCACGGCGGCGCTGGACGTGCACGAAATTCTCGCGGATCGCCCGCGCGAGCTCCTGGTCGCGCGCGGCGAGGTCTTCCAGTCGGTCACGGACTGGCGTGGTGACGAACCGTTGCAGCTCATCGAGATGAACGCTGACGTTGCTGAGCTGCCGCTGGCTGTAGGCCTCGATCGGGAGCAACGATCGCACCTCGTCCTCCCTAGCGGGCTGCAGCTCGTTGGCTCCGATCTTCAGTAGCAGTTCCCCGCTGTCGGCGTGACGGCGCACGACGTGGGCGATGCCGTTGAGGAGGAAGTGCACCTCGACATGGCCCTTGACCGGCTCGAGTGTCTGCTCGATGAGCCGACGACGACGGTTGACATCGGGGCCATCGTCCCCGCTGTCCGGCCGACGCTGCTCGTCGCACAGCCCCCAGCGTAAGTACTCCAGGCACGTGGACTTCCCGGTCCCTCGGCCGCCGATCAGCGCGTTGTACTGCGGGTTGAGCTCGAGATCTACGGGGCCCAGAAACTGCGAGTTGGAAACCCGCAGGCGCGTGACGCTTACGCTAGGAACCGCCGGCGTGGTGTGCGCGATGCGCGATTCCTGCGCCAGGCATGCTTGACGCAGGGCCTCGGCGGTCGGCTCGGCCCATTTGATCCAGGTCGGGTTGGAACCGAGCTCGTCGACCGCCCGCGCATCGGATGTCTGCACGACGGCGATCCGCTTGTAGCCCCGGCTGGGATCAAGCCCGTCGAAGGCTTGCCGGTTACCGCGGCCGATTTTCGCGACGGGACCGTCGAGGTAGCCGCCAACGCAGGGCATCTCGCGATACTTGCTCTGCATGTGCTTGCGCATGAGCGTCTGGTGTCCACCGTCTGTGACATTCGGCAAGACCACGTACTGGCCGCGCAACCACTCGGTCTCGTCGAGCCGGGAGTACAGCTCTTGGAAGGTGTCGAACCCGAGCTGGATCGGCTGGTTGGCCTTCGCCTGTGACTCATCCGCGGGGTCGATCCCGAGCTTGTCGAGCACCGCAGATAAGCGATCGTCCGGGAAGTCCGAGCTAAAAATGAGCAGTGCCTGGCACGGAATCGCAAGCGTCAACTCTAGGCCTGGGAAGACGACGAGACGCGTCTCACTGGCGACGGGGTGACCCTCGGCCCCGAGCTCCGTTCGAGCCGCAGCCCTGATCCACGGGACGAACCCAAAGTCATGGTGATCGGTGAGCGCCACGGCGCCGAGCGCCGCGGCGCGGCACGCCTCGATGAAGTCGCGGCCGAACTGCTCGCGGTCGTCATCGGTGAGGCACTCGAGGTTCCAATTCGGATCCCGAGGCGTGTGAACCTGGAGATCAGCCTTAACGTAGTGCGCGCCACTATCCATATGCGTCTAACGATGCCAGCATCCGGGAAGCTGTGAAGCCGCGGAACGGCTGAAAACTCCGGACAAGCCGCCCGCCGCTTCTGCTTTCGGCGCGAAGCAGGGGCATGGGGCACTCGAGATCTCGCTGCTCCGCGCCGTCTATCAGCATGGCCCACGCCCTTTGAAGCGTGCGTAGCCGGGTTCAGCATGCTTTTCAACCCAGGGGCAGGCGGCGCGGGGGACCGCTTAGGGCACTTGCGCCGTGCCGAACTGCAAGGATTGGCCGCGGGCATCGGCGAGGAGGGTGTATGGACGAACGGCAAGCGGCGCTGCAAGAAGAAATCCTGCGCGGCGAGTTGCGTGGTTTAGGTCTCGGATGGCTGCTTGACCAGGTCGACGAGGCGCTCGTCAACGAGGCTGCTGAAGCTGAGGAGCCGCCGGATTCCCGTAGGCGTCTCGCGGCTACTGTCGAAGCTGTCGCGTTTGCGGTCGAGGTGACCGAAGAAGTTGAGGGCTCACTTTTCCCTCTCCTTTCCGGTGAGCCGCTGACTGGGGAGGAGACACCTCCTCCAACCGAACGACTACCGGAGGTGCACGCCATTCGTTTCATTGATCCCGTCGCCCGCGAAGCGGCGCGTGAGGTCAGTCGAGACCGAGGGGACCGCGCCCAGCGGGCACGAGCCGTCCGCGAGGCCGCGCAGCAACTCAAGGACGAGGTCCGGCGCTAAATGGCGGTCGTACCGCCCGTGCCGCCCGCGGCCGGCGGGGCGTTGCCCGGAGTTGCGGCGTTCCTGGCATCCCTTACCGCAACACTCGGGCCCGGCTTACCGCACACGCTAACGGGTGCAGCGTCAGGCGATGACGTGTACGAGGCCTACCTCATGGCACGGATCATTCGAGCCGCGATGGGCCTTGGGTTTGGCGTCGTTCTCGAGGACACAAACGGAGCCCCTGCGGCGGCGCTACAACTGCGGACGTCGCCCGGAAGCATCCACAACGGTCCCTACACCCACGCGGTACTTACCCAGCCGACCGGCGTGGGAGAGGATCTGGAGGTGCATACGGGTGTCAAGGTTCGAGGAACGTCCGGGGCGCCACACGAGTGCGACGTCCTCATCTTGAAACGGGCTGAGGGCACCGATTGCCGCTCGACCCACCGTCATCCCCGATCCTCGAAGGTCGTTTGGGCCGTCGAGGCCAAGTTCTATGTCGTTGACAACGTGGGCATCGATAAGGCGCGTGAGTACTTTGGGCTGAACCTCGAGATGTCTGGCCAATCGGGCCGCAGGCTCACTCTCGTCGTAACGAAGAGCACTGCCAACGTTAAGCGGATGTTCGTGCGCCACACGCCGACCGGCCACTTCTACAGAGGCGTCTATCCCGGGCAGATCGTCGAGCGAGACTTCGACGCGCAGATGCGCCAGGTACTCGACCGGCAGATTCACCTAACTCCGTAAAAGGGGGTCATTGATGCAGCGAAGCAAGAAAGTGCGTCGAATCGTGGTGCTGTGCGGCGTGCTGATGCTTGCCTTCCCGGTGCTGGCGGCGCTTGCTGCCCCCCTGGCACACGCTGCTGCGACGTGCTCCGACTTCAGCAACCAGGCGGCCGCCCAGCGCGCCGCCAACACCCGCGACCCCGACGGCGACGGGGTCTACTGCGAGAGCCTGCCCTGCCCGTGCGCGAAGCCCGGTGCGGGACGCACGCCCAGCCCGGAGCAGAAACCGACACAGCCGCACGGATGTGTGCGTCCGAGTGCGGTTGCCAACATCAGCTTCAGCGCCACGAAGTACCCCAACATCCGGCGCCACTTCTTGCGCGCGCTGCGTAAGGGATGGCCGAGGACGCTTGTGGTCAACCGGACCGGGGCGAGTAGCCGTCGTGACCGGCTGCTTCGCCATGTGCCGACGAAAGCCGGCTTTGACCGCGACGAGTACCCGCCGGCGGTAGGGCGGGGCAAGGGCAGCGGCTTGAAGCGAGGCACCAGTCCGATCGGCTGGATGGCGGATGTCGCCTATGTCGCCAGCGCGGAGAATCGCTCGCACGGGTCGGCGCTCGGAACCAAGTTGCGCCGCTACTGCAACGGCACCAAGTTTCGATACGTCTTCTTCTGAGACCGGGGAGGAACGTGTCCGGGGGCGACGGGGCTGATGGACGAGGTCTAGATCGAAGAGCGCTTGGCCGTAATCAGCGCCCGCCTCGAGGCGATCGAACGGCGCCTCGAAGGCTGAGGCCTCCAGCCGGGCGCCAACACGTCGACATGGGGTGGGGATTCGCCCTTTGGCGGCGAATCTGATCAGACGATCGTCGACGGCTACATCAGGGTCTCGCAGGTCGGCGACCGCGAGGGCGAGCGTTTCATCTCGCCGGGTGTCCAGCGCGACCAGATAGAGGCATGGGCGAAGCTCCACGGCCATCACACCGGAGAGATCTTTGAGGAGCTCGACCAGTCGGGCGGGCGGGCGGATCGGCCGTTGTTCTTGGAGGCCATCGCCAGGCAGGAGGCAGGCGATGCTCAGATCCTGTGTGTTGCGAAGCTGGACCGGTTTGGCCGCTCACTGGTCGACGGGTTGGCAGCGATTGATCGAATCACCAAGGCCGGGGGAAACGTCGTTTCGGTTGCCGACGGGCTCGATTTCCAGAGCGACACCGGCCGGCTGGTCCTGCGGCTGATGCTGAGCCTCGCCGAGTGGGAGGTCGATCGGGTACGCACGACGTGGGCCACCGCCCAGGAGCGAGCGATCCGGCGCGGCGTGCACATGGGTTCGGTACCGCTGGGCTATCGCCGCAGGAAAAACGGCCGCCTCGTGGTCGACCCAGCGACCGCACCGCTGGTGGCTGATCTGTTCGACCGGCGGGCAAAGGGTGAGCGC
>JBBRYL010000106.1:0-9338 GCA_038237685.1 Solirubrobacterales bacterium
CCCGGCCGACCTGCCAGTCACGGCAGCCGAGGCATGGCTGACGTGGGTCGACGACGCCAGCTTCATCGGACGCGACGCCACCGACATCGCACGGCTCAGGCTCAGATAGCCAGGCGGAGGACCGCAGTGGCGGACGCTCCGGGTCCCCGCGCGACGCCGCCCGCGCGTTCTGCGACGACTCGTGGCAACGCGATCGCGAGACCGGCGAGAGGATTCGAATCTCTGACCTTCGGTTCCGTGGAAGTCCCCCGTTTCGGAAGTCACGGTGATCTGCCCCGGGAATGATGGAGTTTGGTTTCTGGAATCGTCTGGCAGTCCGGAGGATTCAGAATGACGCATTGAAGTTGTGTTGGGACCGCGAATCTGGGGCGGGTTCCGCTACGGTCGATGGGCCGGGCAACAAACGGGCGCCCCCGTCATCGTCGGTCCGGCACGGGAGACGCCGACCACCCGTTTACTGGGCGGCAGAGCAGGAGTCGTCATGGAGACCTCCACCCCGACGCGCGTCCTGGTCCTCAGCGATCGGACCGCCGCCACACCACAGCTGCTCGACGTGATCCGTGCTCGCGCGTGCCGCGGCCCGGTTCAGTTCCGCCTCGTGGTTCCCAACCCAGCGCCAGCGGAGTGGAACCCGTTGCATCCCGAGCGCCACCGCATGGCCGCGGCGGCCGAGCGGGTGCTCGCAGACGCCCTGCCCGAGATCGAGGCGGCCGCCGGTGGGCGCGTGATCGGATCCGTCTCGATCCGCCACGACCCGATGGACGTCGTGGAGGAAACCATGGGCGCCGAGCCGATCCAGGAGATCATCATCTCGCAGCCGCCCCACCGCGTGGAGCGGTGGCTGCACGTCGATCTGCCCCACCGCCTCGCGCACCTCGGCATCCCGATCACCTCGGTGGACGAGACGCCGGTCGCCGCCCCCAACTGACCGCGGAGGTGCTGGAACCGTTTGGCGAGGGGAGCCGCCCCGATCGTCCACGGCTGTGCGTCGACCCAGGCACGGTCAGTCCGTCGCCGCGACCGAGACACGCGATTAGGTCGCCGGGGCGCGAGCCGCCCGGATACGTGAGTAGCTGTCGTGGAGGCACGCGCCATCCTCGTCGTCCCGGGTGCTATAAGCCGCCCGCAGGCGACCGCTTCCGGGGGCACCTTCCCGGGCGCGGCCGGGCCGGCCGGCATGAGCGGCTATGCCACTAAGGCGGCGACCAGCGCGCCATCACCCGCCGCGGAGGTGCCGTAGCGCCGGTAGACGGCGCGGTAGCCGCCCGTGTGGCGCGGCTCGAGCCTTTGCGCGTCATGGTGCAGCGACACGGTGTTGTAGGTGCCGCCCAGGGTGTTGCCGCTCTCGTTGCTGACGGGAGCCAGACTGCTAGCACCAGCGCGTTGCGCACGATCCACGGCGCGATGACCAGCATGCCGCAGTCCATCACCGCAACCAGCCGCAGGGCTGCGCGCGCGGGCCAGATCCTGGCCCCTACGCGCGACGGCTTGTCGCCCACCATCTGTCACCCATAGCGTTCGCCCGTCGTCTCGGCCAGCCCGGCGTGGACGTCGCCCAGATCGGCGCAGAGCTGCCCGAGCACCTGCGCCAGCTGCTGGCAATCATGGAGAACGGCGGCCTGGAGGTCCACCTGCGCGCCGACGAGCTCGAGCCGCTGGTCGCCCCGCGCCGAGCGCCTGGGAAACCGGCTGGTGGCCGGCGTCATTGCCGCCGCCTTCATCCACGGCCTGGCCGGGCTCATGGCCGTCGATCCCGAGCGCTGGCGCTCCTGGGAGCGCCCGATGTTCACCTTCGGCCTCGGCGCGACCGGAACGCTCGGCGGATACCTGGCCTGGACCTCCCGCCGTCGGCGCCCGCGGCTGACGCGTTCGCTATTCGCCGATCGCGGTGCGCAGCCGTGCGTTTCCTCGTCGCTCAGCGAGGTCTGGATGACGTGACCGCCGAAGTCGGTCAAGTGCAATCGCGCGAGGGACCGTCACGCCGCCGTGGGAGCTTGCTCTGGTAGGGGTCGGTCGGCGCCCGGCGTGGGCGGCCGGCTCCGGCAGGTGAAGGCGTTTGAGCAGCAGGGCGTTGACGGCCACGATCAGGCTCGAGCCGGCCATCAGCCACACGGCCAAGCTAGAGCCGAAGGGGACGGAAGTGGATAGCCCACCCTCGCGAATTGAGGAGCGAGACTAGCTTCGCGTCCCGCAACCTAAAGACACGATTCGCGCCTAGCGGCGATGCCGCACGGCGAGCACAAGGCTCGCTGAGACCAGCCAGGCAAATCCGAGCACGGCGGCGAGCAGAAGGAGTCCGTAGCTCGCCGAGTGATTGTCAGCCGGCCCGAGCATGAAGAGGGCGGATGCGAGAGACACAGCGCCCGCCGCTATCCCGAACCAACCCATCCAGCGCGGCAGCAGCCTGCGGTTCAGTGCGGTCGGGACCGCGGCACCGATGAGAAGCGCCAGGGGAACCGAGATGGCGGGACCGCCCGCGAGGTAGGACGCCACGAGCATGGCGTGGGCGAGAGCGGCGTCTTGGGCGACCGCGGGCTCGGAGAGTACCCGGTAGAAGACCGCGGACAGCAGGAGGAAGATTGCGGCCGCAATGCCTCCCGCGAGCGCGAGCGGGGGCAGGCCGCTGCGTTCTGTTTCGTCGCGGCGCAGAGCCGTGAACAGGTAGGCGGAGAAGCCGAGCAGGGCAAGCGCCGCGAGCGTGTGAAAGAAGCTCAGCGCGCGGACCTCTGTCACGTTGTGAAGGAGGTAGCGCTGGACCTCGTCGTTCGACGCATCCAGCGGGGGGTAGTTGTTCGAGCCGAGGAGGTCGCCGAAGACCAGGCCGCCAGCGAAGAGCACCACTGTCAGTGCACCGCTCGCTGCCCAGGCACGCTCCCACGCTCGGACTCTGGTGTCTGTCCCCATGACGGTCACCGAGTCAGCCACGATAAGGCTCCGCCGATCGGACTGTCTGGCTGGGCCGGGCTCGCGCACCGCGTCCTCCGCCGTCCGCAGATCGGCGCTCCCGCGTCGCGCGCGACGAGGAGCAGCGGCAGGTCGCGGGAATCGGCACTTCTCCTCCGCGCCGCTCACGGTGTAGTGCGTCGCGACCGGCTCGCCCTCGGCGTCCCACGCCATCGGCGGCTGGATCGTCGCCGACGTCTCGTCGCGGCGCTTGACGGTCGCCGCCCCCGGCGGCGGATCATCGGGGTCCGCCGAGGCGTCGTCGGGCACCAGCGCCAGCTGTGCGCCCACGGGCAGATCGACCGCAAACGCCGCCTCCTCCGGAGCGTCTGCCGAGCGCACCTGCAACGCCAACGAACTCCCCCGCGGAGACGGGGCGACAATCAGGTCGGTGTCGGCCATGGCGTCGGCGAAGAACGCCCGCCCCTCGACCACGTCTGCCGTCGCCGCAGACCCGGGTGAGTCCAGCCGCACCGCCAAGTCATCGGCCGGCGATTCGACGTCGCCGCCCACCCGCTCGTGGCCCGGGAAACGGACCCCGTCGGCCAGGCGCTTGCCCACAAGGGGGTTCTTCGGCTCGAGCACATCGCCGTGGTCGGTCAGCCCCACATCGACGGGTGCTTGGGTCCCTGTGCCGACATCCGATCGCAGTGGAAGCGTCGAATCGACCACATGTCGCTTGCGCTCCCGTCCCGGATCCGGGCGCCGAAGCTCCCGATGTATCTATCCACCTTCTGATCGGCCTCCAGCGGCAGCGGATCAAACAACGGCCGCTCCGCGAGCTCGGGATGCTTCTGCCGCCCAGTACGCAAAGCCTCGCCCCGAGACTGGCGGCGAAACGCCGTCCGCGAGCGCCCCGGGCGCGGCTTCGACCGCTCGCCACCTGATCGGTTTCGGGAACCGCGAGCCGAGCAGCCACTGTCGATGGCGCTATAAGACCGGCGGGCACTCGCCCGCCCAGCGGTAGCGTGTCCGGGATGCCAACCAACGCTCGCGCCGTTATCGCCGCGTTGGTCGTCGTTACCTGTCTGCTGCTAATCCTGTCCCCTGCGAAAGCCGCGAGCAGACAAACCGTGTCGTGCCCCGGCTCGATCGGCGACGATGGAAAGTACCGCCGCGACGAGCAAGGCACCTACAAGTACTTCGACGTCCGTAACACCAGCTGCCCGGCTGGCCGCGAGCTCTTCGAGGGTGGCGACCCCCGCCTTCCTACCCCGGACGGAACGACTCCGACATCGTGGTCATCTCGGTGCCCGGCGGCAGCACGTGGAAGTGCCGCAGCTACTACGGGACGTCTCGGAGAAACGGGCGGAGTGAGAACGGGGGCGGGACTACGGCGGGCTCTGGATGTGGCACGGATGACACGAGGGCGAGTATTATGGTTCAACCATATTTATGAGAGCGGACGTTGATGTCGAACTACGGTGAGCGCGGGCGTCCAAGTGAGCATTTTCCGGACTGGCTGCTCGGAGACCGGCGATGGAAAGTGATCGAGTGCTTGGCGCTCCAGCGCGATGGTCTGAACGCCGCCGAGCTTATGGAGGAGGTCGGCGCCGGCCAGGCGTGGGTCTACGAACTGTTACGAGCCCTAAGGCCTACCCATGCCCTGGAAGATCTGGGGGAGCGCCGCTACCGGCTTGACGCGGAAAGCGCTCTGGGGGCGGCGCTTATAGGTCTGGTCGACGCCCTTGAGCCGCTCCGAGGACTCAAGGTCGATCGCCCTCCCGGCCGCCGGAAGGCCAGCAGCTCCACCGACTTGTCGAGCGACGCATAGCCTTCGTAGTCGTGCCCGCCAAGCTGAGGGCAGAACGGCACCTCGTAGTGTTCAGAGACGTGCTCGGCCGCCTTGGCCGCATCCGTGAACGGTAGGCTGCCGACCCCCGTGGGCGCGCAGCCATCGATGTCGGTCAGCATCAGCCTCGCCCGCCTTCGGCGGCGACCCCCGAAGCGGTCTTGGCGCGACGGCGGCGCGTTGCTTCCATCAGGTTGTCGAGTGCCGCGAGCGTCTCGGGCCACTGGCGTGTCTTTAGCCCGCAGTCGGGATTGACCCACAGTCGATCGCGCCCCACACGTGCCTCGGCCAGTTGCAGCAGCCGCTCCATCTCGTCGGCTGAGGGCACGCGCGGTGAATGGATGTCCCATACGCCCGGCCCGATGTCGTGGGGGTAGTCCAGCTCACCCGCGAAGGCGTCGAGCACCTCCATGTCCGATCGTGATGCCTCGATGGAGATCACGTCGGCGTCCAGGCGCACGATGTGTTCCATCATGTCGTTGAACTCCGAGTAGCACATGTGGGTGTGCACCTGGGTGTCCTGGCGGGCCGCCGCCACGGTCAGCCGGAAGCAGTCGACCGCCCAGCGCACATAGTCATCCTGCGCGTGACGCTGGATGGGCAGGCCTTCGCGGAGCGCCGCTTCGTCCACCTGGATGGCAAAGCATCCGGCCGCCTCGAGGTCGAGCACCTCGTCCTGGACGGCCAGTGCGATCTGGGTGCATGTCTCCTGTCGGGGCTGGTCGTCGCGCACGAAGGACCACTGCAGGATGGTGACCGGGCCGGTGAGCATGCCCTTCATCGGTTTGTCGGTGAGCGACTGCGCGTAGCGCCACCAGTCGACGGTCATCGCCTCGGGCCGTGACACGTCTCCGTAGAGGATCGGTGGCTTCACGCAGCGGCTGCCGTAGGACTGCACCCAGCCGTTGGCCGAGAAGGTGAAGCCGGCCAGTTGCTGGCCGAAGTACTCGACCATGTCGTTTCGCTCGGGCTCTCCGTGGACCAGCACGTCGAGTCCCGCGCGCTCCTGGACCCCGATCACCTCGCGGACTTGTCCCTCGAGGAACTCTCGGTAGGCCGCGTCGTCGAGCTCGCCTTCGCGGTGCTTTCTGCGGGCCTGGCGGATGTCGTCGGTCTGGGGGTAGGAGCCGGTGGTGGTGGTGGGCAGTTCGGGCAGCGTCACGCGTTCGTGCTGGGCATCTCGACGGGCCGGAGCAGGCGTGTCACGGTCGTAGTCCGAAGCCGTCAACGAGCCCGCGCGCTCACGCACCGCCGGATCGTTGGTCAGCTCCGACGTCCGGCGCTCCGAGGCCACCTTCCGCGAGGGTTCGAGTAGCTCGTCTTGCCGCTCTCCGAGACCCTGCTGCACGGCGGACCGAAGCACCCCGAGCTCAGCAAGTCTCTCGGTGGCGAACGCGAGCCATGCCCGCACTTCGGAGGGAATGGCGGTCTCGCGGGCAGCCTCGTGAGGCAGGTGCAGCATCGAGCTGCTCGGGGCCAAGGTCACGCGGTCAGAGCCCAGGGCATCCACCGCGCGGTCGGCGAGTTTAACTGCGCGGTCGAGGTCGGCGGCCCACACGTTACGGCCGTCCAGCAGGCCGAGTGACAGCCGGGCGTCTCCGTCTCGTAGAGCGTTCAACGCGTCGTCGAGTTGGCTCGGCGCCCGCACCAGGTCCAGATGGAACTCCGCGGCCGGCAGAGCGAGCGTGCGGTCCAGCGCGCCGACCCCATCGAGCCCGGCGAAGTACGTCGTAAGTGTCACTTCCAGGTCGGTGGCGTCGGCAAGCGATCTGAATGCGTGCTCGAACGCGTCGCGCTCCGGGGCCGTCAGGTCGAGAACCAGGCAGGGCTCGTCGATCTGCACGGCTTCGGCTCCCGCCGCGCTGAGCTGCGCCAGCAGCTCGGCGTAGACGGGCACGAGTGCGTCGAGTGCCGTATGTGGCAGCTCGAGCCCCTTCGAAAGCTTGAGGAACGAGAAGGGGCCGACGACGACAGGCCGGGTGGAGATGCCCTGTTGGGCGGCCTCCTGGAGCTGGGCCGTCCAGTGTGAGGGGTCCAGTTCGAAACCGTGTCCCGGCTTGAGCTCGGGCACCAGGTAGTGGTAGTTGGTGTCGAACCACTTGGTCATCTCCAGCGGCTTGGCGCCCTCGTTACCGCGTGCCAGCTCGAAGTAGCCCGCGAGGCCACGCGCACGGGCGTCGCCGAACCGGTCGGGGATCGCCCCGAGCCCCCAGGCGGTGTCCAGCATGTGGTCGTAGAGGCTGAAGTCGCCGGAGGGAATCGAGTCGATCCCGGCGTCCTGCATCGCGCCCCACGTATGGGAGCGCACCGAGCGGGCGACCGCCTCAAGCTGCTCGGCAGAGGTCTCCCCGCGCCAGTGGGCTTCCAGGACGAACTTCAGCTCGCGGTCGCGCCCCATCCGGGGCATGCCGAGAACGGCGGTACGGGCCATGGTGTTGCTCCTTGTCTCCGTGTGGCCCTTTCGCGGGGCCACTATTCAAACGGCGTCCCGCGGCTGATGCCGCGGGACGGAGTCGACAGGTCTTCGGGCTCGGACGCGATCGTAAACACACCATAGGCCCCGTCCGAGGCCTCCGCGATGGGCATTACCCCCACGTCCGCGAAGGCGCTGGTCAGCCCGCATGGCGCCGAGCGGCGCGTGGGCGCGCCACCTGCGCGGCAAGGGTCACGGCTCGGGCCGCGATCACAAGTGTCGTGGCCGTCCGCAGCACGAGGGCCGGCTGGTCGAGGGGAAGGCCGGACACGTTCGCCAGCGCCCACGAAGCGATCGCCAGGGCGGCGAGGGCCGTCACGGCACGGTCGCGGACCGGCCGAGGGGCGGGCATGGCGAGCGTGAGGTGGCGTACGCGCGCAAGCACGGCGAGCAGGTGCAACAGAGCCCCGGCGACTGTCAGTCCGATCCAGCCGGCAAGTAGGAGGACTGCCAGCACCGACCGAACGCCCGGGCCAGACGGGCCGGCGGTTCCGTCGACGAGCGTGGCGATCAGTGCGAGCACGAGCCCGGCCGGCAGGAGCACTTGCGCGAGCGTGATGAGCCGGGCGGGCAGCGACAGTGCGATCGTCCGAGTGCGCAGGGATGCCCCAAGGTTGACGAGCAGGAGGCTTGCGGCAACCGTCAGCGCGAGCCAGCCCAGGATTGCAAGTGGATCGGTGCCAAACGCCATTCCGAGCGCCAGCGTCAACACGCCCAGCAGCCACAGGATCAGCGTAGGTCCCTGGAGTCGGGGGAAGCACAGTCGGGTGGCAGTCAGAGAGGGAAAGAACGTGTGCATGGTGCCTACGATCGCGGTGCCCAGCCAGCCGGCGAGGTTGAGCGCGAGGTGCGCGCCGAGCAGCGACCCATGCGGCCAGGCCACGCCCCGTACCAGCAGCACGCCCATCAGCACGCCCACACCCAGACAGCCGGCTGAGCCCTGGTACCAGCGCACCGCCCAACGGGCCCTCTGTAGCGAGCGGCTCTGCATCCCCCGCATGGAAAGCCCAAACGCGATGAGTCCTGCGACCACGAGGATGGCACCCGCGTCGACGAGCGGATGTACGACCGTCAGAACTCCGATGGCCACCAGAACCGTGCCGGTGTTCCAGACCGCGAGCTGGATCGTGACCATCTTCCTGGACGGAGGCGCGGTGGCCAGAAAGGCACAGACGAAGAACTGGCCCGCGCCGATCACAAGCTGTGACACGCCGCCGAGTAACGCCAGGTGCAGCGCCAGCCAGTGGAGGCGCTCATCGCCGGTGATCTCGTAGGCGGTCGCGGCGATCCCGCTCGCCGCGAGCATGATCAGGGCGCTGGCAAAAAACGCGGTCAGCAGCTCGCTGGGCCGAGCCCCTGTCGGGTCGATGGCGCGCCGGCGGCACTGCCCGCGGCGTGCCCCGGGCGGGTCGCCGGGGGCCGTGGCGCCGCTACTCATCGTGAGACCGCAAAAGGCAGCTTTATACACAAAGACTGTATAAATATCGCATGACCGCGCTCATCGCCACCAGCCCACCGCTACTGCCGACTCAGCTAAGGCCATTCGCGCCGCGGTCGAGCATGGTGCCCTCGCTGACGGTCCGTGCGTCACCCGAAACGTGTGCTCCCCCCGAGTCCTGTTCACGGGAACGGCAGAGGGCCGGCCAGACCTACACCGACAAGAACGCTGCCGGCCAGAGCGGCGAGAACCAGGTAGTACACACCTTCCCATCCGTGCGAGCGCCTAGGCGAAGCGTGGGCTGCACTGCGCATGTCTGCGAAGTAGAGCGCAAGCGAAGCAAGTAAGAGTGCGCTTCCCACGAGTACCGGCGATGCACGGCCAGTGAACACGCCGGTTGGGACGAGGACTGTCCCGAGGTTCCACAGTCCCAATCCCCACCAGCGCCGCCGCTGCGGGGGCGTGGGGGCGCCGAGCCGTCGCGTGAGACAGGAGCCGCCTGGCGCTACCAGCAGCTGGGCTACAGCGCCGACCAGCACTAGGTAGGCGACTGATGCGTATCCGGTTGGTTCCGTTGGCGAGTCAGGCCGTTCGACGGGTGATCTGGCTGTAGGTCGTGGGCCGGCGGAGGGCGCTGAGGCCGAGCAGGGTCTGGAAGGCGGCCATCGGGGTGCCGCGGCGGTTGTGGCGAA
>JBBRYL010000107.1:0-9243 GCA_038237685.1 Solirubrobacterales bacterium
CCGCTGCGAGAGCCCCTCGACCTCCGCCATCCGCCTGATCTCGGCCCACTGCTGCACTCCGACCACCTGAACTTCCTCCCGGCCTCGATCGATCTGACCGAGCCAGGGTCGTGGACCCGCCGGACTTCGTCCGGCGCGCCGCGTGGGACACTTTTCGACCGGCGCAGGTGGGTCAGTATTCAGGCGGCGTCAACACGCCTTTGGCCCGACGTCACGCACATCGGATCGCGGGCGAAGTCGCCGGCGTGAAGGTGCCGCTGGGCCACACCCAAACGAGAAGATGGGAAGGCACGCCGGTTCGCGCGCAGTTAGAACTCACGGGGCCGCGCGACGGCGACCATCCTCCCAAACGGGAATATGTGCGCGGGATCCTCGGCCGACCGTCGTGGGCTTGGGCGCGCGGGGGACCTGGCCGGCTTTTATGCGCGGGCAGTCATATCCCCAGCCTGGGGGTAGTTCGGAAGAGCCCCGCCCGAGGAGGGCTACTCGGCGAATTCAAGGGCGCGGTCTAGCAAGTCCGAGCTTTACCCCGAGTTGCCACCATCTGCTCGCTTCGATCCCGCCGGCGCGGCTACGCAACTTACGTTCTTTGTCAGCCGCCTTGGCGAGAAGTACGTTAAGGCGCGCGACCTCCTGCACGGGATCGTATCTCTCCCTTCCAAGCCTGGTCACATGGTGGACTGCAAAGGTCCGCTCGGGCCACTCAAAGGAGGACGCGCGCTTACTGGTGACGATGCCTGAACAGGCTAGTTCGCGCAGACGGCGCGCGTCTTCAACCTGAAGGGGAGGCTCGGTGCCCTTGAGTCTATATAGGTCCTTTTCGCGGATGGGCGGATAGAAGACTTCCGGTCCCAAGACAGTCACTTCATCTCTATTGGCCAGAACGCGGGTCACAAGGGGAGGTGCAGTCCGAACGGAATGTTCACTGGCGTCCCCCTTTAGAACGGCGTGCGCCTCCTCGATCAATCGATCGAAAAGCGGATGTTCGCGCGTTGACGCTAGAACTGCGTTCCCCAGTCTCTTTCCGGGTATTTCCCAGGCAACCATCAAATCAACGTCGACAAGAAGCGGATCGATGGGCTTGAGGCACTCGACGTCGGTGTCCACATAGACCCCTCCAAACTGGCGCAGCACTTCATAGCGCAGCAGATCGGACCTCTCCGCGGGCCAGCACCCCTTGGCTACCGAATCTCGGAAGGGAGCTCGGTCGACCTCGGCATCAGTCCATAGGCGAAACTCCCATGACGGATGGTGGGCGGCCCAAGTCTCACCGTAAATCTGTAACTGCTTGGGCAGCGGGGATCCGCCGAGCCATATCCGATGAAGCACTCGTGGAATGTGCGGCCCCTCAGTTTCGGAACACCGCTGGGCGCTCCCCCTGCCGTGCACTCCGTTCTTTTCATTCACCGACCCGCCACCCTTCGTCGATCAACAGCATGACAGGTCGACGCTCGAGTTGGTCAAGCGCATACCCGGAGAGGTGCCCTTCGCGTGCGAGGTTCCGTGACACCCGCCGGTCTGGAGTTGAGTGCGGGTCATCTGATGACGGTTGGTGCCACGCGTGCCTAGGTCCCTAGCCGGCTGACTGCAACAAGGCTGCTCCAATGCCGGGCATGTGGCACCCGCTTCCCAAGCCGAATTAGAGAGCAGTAGTGCGGGGACAGCCCGGTCGCCTCAACGAGCTCCTCGATCGAGATTCTCTGAAGTCGGGTAAGACCTCATCACGAAACGTCTCGCTGTCGTATCGGCTGCTTGGATCGGGGCCCAGTCAGCAATCGCTCGTTGGTGGGCAGCGTTCTTGCGTTCGCGCCGACGGGCGGTCTCGCCACCATGCCTCGGATCGGCACCGCGCGCTCGGAGACGGGCCAGAACTCGAGCAGCCTCTGAGCGTCCCTTGTCCCCTGCCTCCAAGAAGCGGTGCTGATGGCACGCTTCGCACACGGTCCGCGTTCTTTTCGTCAGTGGTCCGCCGCAGTCCGCGCAACTTCTCGCGAGGTGCGGCACCGGGGCGATCCGCGCAGCCTGTTTCGATCGCCGGGCGTCCCATGCGGCCCGGTCCCGGCCGACTGTTGGACCTTTCGCTCTGTCCTGATGTCCGACCGGCTCTTGCTTTCGGAGGCGAGTGTGCTTGGCACCTTCCACCAAGTGGATCAGGCGCCGTGCTACCGGCGCAAGGTCGCGTACAGCGCGGCTCGACAACGGGCCGAGCTCTTTCCGGACCGACTCCCTGCCTCCGCGCGGTGGGCCTCCCATGCCCCGGTCTTTGCAGCGGTGCAGTCAACTCCGGCCGCGCCCGACGTGAGCGTGCGTCTCTCACAGTCGCTCACTGGCTGAGCACCCTCACATTCCTACAGAAGCGACGACTTCGTCGCTTGGGTCGTTTCGTGACTCGGCATCGGGCGCGCGTCCGAGAGCGGCTGGCTTGAGACGGTCCGGTCACCGGCCCGCGTGCTCCGGAGTACTCGGAATAGCCGCGAAATCGCCAGCCAAACGCGACATGCGACAAGTGACATACTGCTCGACTGCCACGGGAACGCGCCCTCCCTGGCGGCCCGCTCGATCAAATCGGCGACCCTCGGGGTAGCCTCTGCGGTTAAGCCGTGCGGGCGAATGAACGTGCGAACGAAGTTTCGCGACATGGCCGCGTTGGTATCCGGTGAAGCCAGGCAGCCTGAAAGCTGTCTGACGTGTTCCTCCACCGAATCAGCCGCGAAAGCGCAGCCTCCGTTCTCCGGCAACAGATAGCGGAAGTGCAAGGTGCCATCCTGTAGATGTTTAATCTCGTCGGAGCGAATAGTGAACACCGGAGTCCCGACGATGGCCGCTTCGATCATAGCGCTCGTATTTATGCCCATCACAGCGTCGCTGTGATATAGAGAATCAAAATAATCATCTTTCCCGTCGTCGGTTACGGTATTTCCTTTAGTTTCCGGCCACAAGGCGACATTGGTGAACCGCTGAACATCCCCGCTGGTCCAGTGCCTGCGGTTGTAGGGATGTGGCCGGATCAAAATGGATGCTTCCCTCAAGGTTGGGTCGGTACTCCTCCGAACCCCGTCTATCCAAGAGTCCACCAGGACTTTCTCGGCATCTGGCCGGGAGTCTTTTGCTACGGAGCCGACATACAGCAGGAGACGCGCTTCCGTTTGTAAGCCGGCTTCACGGAGAAAGGCGGCACGGGTCCGGTGTGGCGCACGGTCGAACCATCGGTCGAATGACTGCGCCCCAGTAACCTCGATTCTCTCGGCAGGAATCTCGTGAAGCTCAATCGCCTCCTGACGCTGTGCCTCGTTCCAGACGAGCACCTTATCTGGCACTTGGTGTATGAGCGATGATGTCGTCAGGTTGTCCCAGCTCGCGACCCCCCCTACTGTCGGGATGCCGAGCCGTCGAGCGCCTCGAACCAGTTCTCCTTGGCGGCGCACGTCTTCCACTAAGGGAGTTAAGACAACGACATCGGGCCTCAGGCTCTGGAGTAGCTCCCGCGAGCTGGGACCACTGGGAAGCGCGCGCTCGAGCCCAAGCACGGCGCGAAAACCGGCCGTTGATACAGACGCCGGAAGTGAGTCCAACTTCGCGACAAACCCGAAGAGGCCTGCGGGAGGCTTACGCCCCTGAAAGGCGAACTCACGGCACGGCCGCATAGCGGGGCGGAGGTAGTGAATCGCATCGGCGATCCTGCTGAGTTCGAGAGCGGTCCGCGCGACGTCGTCTCCTGACCTTGGAATCTTGCCGTAGACGTCAAGCCGCTCCCCCGCTCCGTCAAGCCCGGCCATCGCCTCTGGAAAGCGCATGCTTCCAAATCCTAGAGTGACCCTGTGGCCTCGTGCTAGGAGCTCCCTGATTACACTGTCGTATATACGACAGTACCCTGGGTAGCGCATGACAAAGAGAATGTTCGACATGATTCGGCCAAGATCAGGTTACACGAGACTTCGTCACCGCCGAGCCTGGATCCCGCCATGGGTTCCGTCGCGCTGGTCGACTCACATGTGCTTCGATCTCGGTGCTCCACGGTGAACAGACGGGCATCGCGGCGTGTCCGGCGCCGTACCATGCGGATCACGTTTGTGGTTCCTTATCTCCGTTCCACGACGGGAGGGGTTTATACGATCGAGCAGTTCTCACGGCACCTGAGCCGCCGTATCCGCGTCTACGTGGTATCCAAAACAGCCGTGACTCTTGGTGCGCGCGCGTCGACCCGTCTCGCGGGAGGGCGTCTCTCGCTCTTGTCCAATGGCCTGCCCGAAGCGGATGTTCTGGTCGTGCCCGCCGATGACCCGGCAGGCCTTGACCTGCTCTCGTTTTCACCGCGCAAGGGAGTGCCAGTGCTCTTCCTTCAAGGTTTTGGTCGTCCTCCCGGCGCCGCTGCGGCGGAGGCCAATCTGCGTCATGCTGAGCGAGTCGTTGGGGTCTCGGCCTGGTTGGTGGATGCCGCCCGTCGCCGGGGGTGCCGGGCTGAACTGGTGCCACCTGGGCTAGATCCTTCCCTTTTCTTTCCTGGCCCTCCGGCAGAGTTCAGGGCGCCGGTGGTGACCCTCATGACGCACACCAAGGATTGGAAGGGCACCGCCGATGCGAGGGTCGCGTTTGAGGCTGTGCGTGCCAAGGAACCCGCGGCCCGTTTTCGGTCTTTCGGGGTGTCCGCGCCGGATGACTTCCCCGGTGAAGTGATCGAGCGTCCGAGTCGCTCTAGCGTGGGGCAAATCTTCCGCGAGAGCGCCGTTTTCGTCTGTTCTAGCTGGGAGGAGGGTCTGGGCCTCCCTGGGATCGAGGCGCTCGCGTGCGGTGCCGCGCTTGCCACGACGGATACTCGGGGCAGTCGCGATTATGCGGTCCACGGAAGGACCGCGCTGGTATCGCCGCCCCGCGACCCGGGTGCTTTGGCGGCAAGTGTGGTCCGCCTGCTCGCAGAGCCACGACTTCGCGGGCGGCTAGCGAGGGTCGGCCGTGATCATGTCAAAGCCACCTATCCCCCATGGCCGGTCGCGGCGCGAGCCTTTGAATCGGCTTTGGAACGCTTGGAGTAACTGCGGGTTGCGAAAGCACAATTCTTTGAAGGTGACCTCACCCGCATCCAAACGCGCACGGAAGCCTTCCACGCCGAAGGTGGCGACCGACCTCAGCGACCCTGCTGACAGCGCGATGAACTCTTCTTTCCTGAATCCCTACGAATCGCTGGCGTGGGCGTGCCGCTCGGCCCCATGTTTCACTATCCGAGGCGGTCTTGGGCGGGAATGGCAGACAAGGCAGGCCAAACACCGCCTGCTCGTGTTCGGACCGGCCAGAAGAGGCTGCGCGAGAGAGGCACCGCCGGCGCGCCCGCGACGCAGATCCAGCCCGCCGGCCTCCAGCCGACGACCTGAACCAGCGTCGCGACCAACCTCTGCTGGCGCACTATTCACTTCCTGAAACCGGTGCACTTTTCGGTTCCTGTTGACACCCCGTATCCTGGGACGGCGGGTGGAACCCCAAGAGCTTCACGCGGCCGACGTCGCCGCGGATAGGGTGCCACCGGAGTCTAGGCAGCGACTGATCGACACGTCCCTTCTTAACGGCTCCTTCGTGCGGGACGACTGGATCCGCGATGCCCTTCTCAATCTCGCCGAACGATCGGCCGCGAGTCCCTATATCTGCGTGCCGACATCGCCGGATACGGGCGACAGGTCGGAGGAGTTCCGAGGTTGCCGCCCTCGTGACGGATGCCCTCTTGAGGGATGACCGCTACTGCGGACCCGCGCTCGCCTTTACGGGGAGGCCTGGGAGAACCGGGGGCGGCGGTCGGCCGCTGAGATCAGGCGGATGCTGGAGAGCCGAGGGTGGAGGTTGGGAACCGCCATCTCGCAAGGGATTTCGTGCCTTCCACGTGCGGGTAAGGCCCGTCGTCGCACGGGTAGGCTCGCGGCGTCCCGGTGTCCTGTGGTTTCCTCGGTCCTGATGACGCGAACTTCCCAACCACGCCGTCCCAGACCATCGCCGAGCGCATCGAGCGCCTCGTCGTGTCGAGGGAGCACCACATCTATCGCGATGTCCGTGACCGTGTGCTCGCGATCAAGGACGCCGACATGGCGCGACACGGCTCTCCGAGCGACTACTGGCAGACCGAGCTACGCTGGTTTGAATATATGCTCGATGCTGGCCCACTGGTCATCGAGAGCCTGCGCTGGCACACGCATCACATCACCGGCCTCGAGGCCTACGATTACCGTGATAACCGGGACCCCAAGCGGCTCACCGCCAGACTGGACGCGCTGCATCGAAGGGCGGTAGAAGGTCCCGATGTGGACTTGTTCGTCCCCGAGCACCCGGCGCTCGGAGGCTTCGGGTTCCGTGACGTCGAAGGCCACATGTTCAACGTCGACACCCTGAAGGGGTTCGAGACCCTGATTGCGCTGTCTGTGATGTCTCGGGACATGTGTCTCATGTGTCTTGGGTCATTGGTCTCAGTTTCGGGAGCTTGGCCATCGGCCGGGCTCTTTGTTTTGGTTGCGCCAGTAGGCATTGTGTGGCTGGATGAGGTGGGTTGAGAGGACTTCGCCTGTGGCGAGGTCGGTGACGGTGACGTGGTGCTCGTCGGCGAGGGCGAGGGCGAGGACGCGTTTGCGGGCGTGGGCGGCGCCGATTTTGAGGTGGTGCATCTTGCCGGCGCGCCGGAGGGTCATCGCGCCGCTGGCGTCGAGGCGGTCGTAGCGCAGGCGGTGGTGGCCGGGGGCGTGGCCGGCGGCAGGCAGGGCTTTGGGTGTGGCCCGGTAGGCCTGGCCGGGGGTGCTGCGTTTTAGCGCGCGGTGGGGGCGGTGCTCGTTGTAGTGCTCGCGGAAGTTGTCGAGCTGACGCTGGAGCTCGGTGAGGGTGCGCGCCGAGGGCTGGGCGGCCAGGCGGCGCTTGAGGGTTTGGTGGAAGCGTTCGATCTTGCCCTGGGTCTGGGGATGTCCCGGGGAGCCGTTCTTCTGGCGGACGCCGAGCAGCGGGAGGAGGTACTCAAAGGCGTTGCGGCCGCCGCCGAACCGGGCGGTGTAGATGCGCCCGTTGTCGGTCAGCGTCGAGGCCGGGGCGCCGTGATCATCGGCGGCGGCGAGGAACGCGGCGACGACGTCGTCGCCGCTGACGGGCCGGTGCGCGGTGCTGGACAGCAGGTATCGGGAATGGTCGTCGAGCCAGTTGAGGATCTCGATGTCGGTCCCGTCGCTGAGCCGCCAGTGGGTGACGTCGGACTGCCAGGTTTCGTTGGGCTGGGCTGCCTCAAAGCGCGTGTAGGAGGACCGCGGACGCTTGCGGGGCTCAGCGACGATGAGGCCGGCCTGGGCGAGGATCCGGCTGATCGTTGACGGTGCGGGCGCTTTGAGGCCTTCTTGCTCCAGGTGCCAGGCGATCGTGACCGGGCCGGCATCGCAGCCGCTGCGGGTTAGATCGCGGCGCAGCTCGACGACCCGCTCGCGGACCAGGCCAGAGGTCGCGGTCGGATGTGACTTCGGGCGGCGCGAACGCGGCTCCAGCGCGTCCAGGCCGCCGTCGTGGTAGCGCGCTAGCAACCGGTGCAGATGCCGGCGGGAGAGCCCGTACTCAGCTGCGGCCTCAGTGACCGAAAGCTGCTTGGAGACGACCTGAAGGACAGCGACGCGAGTACGAGACATGCCCAACCCAAGCGCGCCCGGCGCCCGCCGCTGCGGCTTCGCCTCCGCGACGAACGCCGGGATCAGCGTGACCTATGTCCCAAGACATCAGAGACCCATCACCTGAGACACATGTCCTGAACCCAGACACCTGATTGCGCTGTCGGAGGGTGGTGTGTTGCCGGAATTTCGCGCCGCCGGCGGGGAGCGCCGGGTGGCATGGGAGATCGGGGCAGGGTGGGGCGGTTTCGCTTACCAGTTCAAGACGCTCTGCCCTAACACCACCTACGTGATCGTCGACCTGCCCGAGCTGTTCCTGTTCTCGGCTGTCTACCTGCAAACTGTCTTCCCCGAGGCCAAGATGCGCTTCTACACCGAGGTCGACGAGGCAGACCTGTTCGACGGGTGGCAGCAATTGGACTTTCTGTTTATCCCGCACACCCGCCTCGACCTCATGCGCCCGCCACGCTGCGACTTGGCAATTAACACGGTCTCGTTTCAAGAAATGAGTACTGCGCAGGTTCGCGGCTACGGCGATCACGCCTTTGACCTCGGGGTGCCGCTTCTGTACTCGCTTAACCGCGAGCGGTCGCCCTACAACCCCGAAGTCGAAGGCGTCTCGAGTATCCTCGCCGAGCGTAACCGACCGCCCGAGAGTGAAGTGCTGCCTACCAGCTACGTCGCGCCCCACAAGCCTCCGAAACCCTCCGCCCCCGGTGCGCCGTTCGCCCTTCGGAGCACGCGCCAAAAACTTCACCATGAAAGCGCTGCGCTCGGCCGAGCCATGACCCGCCCAAGTGAAAAACCCCGACTACCAACACCTGATCGGGTGCCGCCGCGCCAGTTCGCAGGCCGAGACCGACGGGGCCCAGTAGGCTGTTGTCCTGGGTCGGGCCTCGGTCAGGTGCTCACGGACTTATTGAACGGTTGAGGGGGTTGTCCGGGCCCCTGACTGCGGGTGCGGTCACGACGACCTGAATCACCGAAGGGAGCCGGACATGGAAGACCGTGGGTGCAAGCTCGGACTGGCTGGGCGTGTGGAGTTGGTCGAGCGGCGTTGACACCGAGGGCCGTCGCGGCCGCCCTTAGCGTCGCGCCGGCGACCGCGAGCCGGTGGTGACACCGTTGGCGGGTCGCGTCGGCTGGCGAGCGGGCTTCGCGGGCAGACTCGGCGGCCGGTGAAAAGACGCTGTCCGTGGGCGCTCAGTGGCGAGCAGGAACGGACGAGGCTGGTCGCGAGAGAAGACCGCTCGGGGGTGATGCGCCTGATCTGACTGGTTGGCATCGCTCGACGGTCTGGACGGTGCTCGCACGTCATGGCGGGTCGCGGCGGCAGCGCTCGGGCCAGCGGCAGAGCTAGCGGCGCTATGAGTGGACTGAGGCAGCGCCGCTGTGGAATATTGACGCCTATTCGGTAGAAGCCACCGGTGGGTGGCGGTCGAAACCTCCGCGAACAAGTCCGAGTCCTTAGTGCTTGCGAGTGTGCCCGCGTCGACGTGGTCGGGCTGGAGGGAATGACCGGACCCCGTTCATCGGTCCATCCCTTGTGAGAGTTCGGGGTTGACTGATTGGTTTGTTCCTGCGATTCGCTGCCAGCTGGCAGCGAATCGGCTCGGCGCCATCATGCCAAGCG
>JBBRYL010000108.1:0-9195 GCA_038237685.1 Solirubrobacterales bacterium
ACGCCAACCACCCGCTTCTCCTCGCCTCGATCGCTCCGATCGGGCGAGGGTCAGGACCCCGCCGGACGATGCCGACCCCGCGCCGAGGTGGGTCACTTTTCGACCGGCGCAGATGGGTCAGTATTCAGGCGTTGCCCACAAGCTCGTGGTACTCCGGTTGATCGCCCGGCGGCAGCCGCTGCCCGTGACGCCGAGACGCACGCTGCGTTGCTAGTGCATGCTTCGCCAGATGGCGCCTCAGAGTCGTCACCGACACCCCCACATCCTTCGCGATGCTGCGCTCGGTTCCGCCGGCTTCGATCAGCAAGAGGAGCTGCTCTGGGGTGATTGGCTTCGAAGCAAATCGAGCGCGACCTGGTGGCACCAGTCCTAAGCGCTGTGCCATCTTTCCGACCCCGGAGGGCGTAAGACCGCAGCGCTCGCCGATCTGCCTCAGGCTGAGGCCCTGGTCAAACAACTCCTGGAGGTCCTTGGCCGACACGAACGTATGTTCGTTGATCCTCCGGACGGAACAAACGCCCTAGTGGTCGGCCGTGCCCTCCAGCCGCGCGGCGCGTCCAGAGGCCTTCAGCATCTGAAGCGTCTTGACCTCGATCTGGCGGACGCGCTCGCGGGTCAGGCCGACCACCCGGCCGATGTCCTCGAGCGTCATCGGGCCATCGGGGTGCAGGCCGTAGCGCAGCTCGATCACCTGGCGTTCGCGGTCGGGCAGGGCCTTGAGCACATCCTGAACGTCTGACTCGCGCATCATCCGTGCCACCTTCGCGTCGGGGCGCTCGCCGATGTCATCCTCGATGAAGTCGGCCAACTGGGCGGGATCGTCGCCGGCGCCAACGGGGGCCTCGAGCGATACCGGCTCCTGGCCGAGCTTGAGCAGCTCCTCGACCTTCTGCACCGGCATCTCGACCAGCTCGCCGATCTCCTCGGGCGTCGGATCGCGCTCGAGCTTCTGGGACAGCTCGCGGCGGGCGCGGGCGACCTTGTTCATCCGCTCGACCATGTGCACGGGGATGCGGATGGTGCGGGACTGATCGGCCAGGGCGCGGGTCAGCGACTGGCGGATCCACCAGGTGGCATAGGTCGAGAACTTGAAGCCGCGGCGCCAGTCGAACTTCTCGACGGCGCGGATCAGGCCCATGTTGCCCTCCTGGATCAGGTCGAGCAGCGTGAGACCGCGGCCCTGGTAGCGCTTGGCGACCGAGACCACGAGGCGCAGGTTGGCCTCGATCAGGTCGTTCTTCGCGCCCATGTCGTTGGCCTCCACGCGCTTGGCCAGCCGCACCTCGTCCTGGCGGGTGAGCAGCGGCACGCGGCCGATGTTCTGGAGATACAGGCGCACGGCGTCCTCGGTACCGCCCTCGGGGGCCGCCGCCTTGACGCCGGAGGTCACGACGCCGCCCTCGTCGAAAGCGTCGTAGCCCTGAGCCCGCTCGTTCGCCTCGACCTCGACCGCCGCCGGATCCTCCTCCTCCGCCGGAGTGGCCTGGTTGTCGCTCAAGAGACGCTTCCCATCGCGTCGCGCATCGCGTCCTTGAGCCGCTGGGCCTCGGCCGCCAGCGATCCCTGACGGCCCAGATCCTCTTCATGGCGTGCGCGACGCATCTGGCGCTCAGTGCTGCGCAGCTCGAGTTGCAGGTGCCCGGTGCGCAGCGCGATCGGATCGACCGGGCGGAGGTCCTCGGCCCGCAGCGCCACTCCCGACACCAGCGCCGCCAGCTCGGCATCATCCTCGGCGATGCCGTCGAGCGGGTCGTCGAAGTGGGCCAGCAGATGCTCACGGGCCCGGCGGACCAGCCCGGAGGTCAGGTGGTCGGGCGCCAGCCGTTCGAGCTCCTCACGTCCCGCAGGCCCGGCGGCCACGCAGAGGGCGAGGTGGCGGGTCTCTGGCTCCAGCGTCGCTGACGAGGAGGACGGGCTGGCGGACTGAGGGGAGCCCTCGTCACGCTCGGGACCGGGGTCCTCGTACCCGGCCTCCGACTGGGGCCGCGCGGCGACCCTGACCGGTTGGGCGTCGGACTCCACGTAGTGGGCAGGCACGTCGAGGCGGTCGGCCACGAGCCGCACGAGGTGGTCGCGGCTGGCGCTTCGACGAGGTGCGGTTGCGATCAGCTCGCGAGCTGCATTCAATGCACGATCCCTGCCCTCTGGATTGTCCAGGTCACCCTCAGCGAGCACCCTCCCGACGGAGAACTCAAGCACAGAGAGCGCCGAGGTGACCCGTTCGGTTACCGCCTCGGGCCCCAGATCGGTGACCAGCTCGGCCGGATCCTTGCCATCGGGAAGGGTGACGACCCGTAGCGAGACCGAGCGCTCCTCGGCCATCCGAGCCGCACGCAGCATGGCCGCCTGGCCCGACCGGTCGGCGTCGAGGGCCAGGTACACGGTGCCGTCGCCGCCCACCACCCGGACGAGCTCGGCCAGCTGCTCGGACGTGAAGGCGGTGCCCATGATCCCGACCGTCTCGGCGAAGCCGGCCTGGTGCAGCGCGAGCACATCGGTGTAGCCCTCGACCACGATCACGCGACCCGCCTTGGCCACGGCCGATCGCGCCAGGTCGATGCCGAACAGCTGGCGGCCCTTGTGGTAGATCTCGCCCTCGGACGTGTTGATGTACTTCGCGCCCTGGTCGTCGCGCATCGCCCGCGCGCCGAAGCCCAGCACGCGCCCTCGCTTGTCGGCGAGCGGGAAGGTGATCCGCTCGCGGAAGCGGTCGTAGATGCCGCCGTTGCGCCCCTTGACCGACAGCCCGGCGGCCATCAGCTCGTCCTCGGAGTAGCCATCGCGACGAGCGGACGTGAGCACGCGGTCCCACGCCTTGGGCGCATAACCCACCCGGAAGACAGCGAGCGTCTCGTCGGAGAGGCCGCGGTCGCGCAGGTAGTCACGCGCCCGCTGGGCCTCCCCCGCGCTGTTCAGAAAGGCCGCGTAGAAGCCCGCGGTGCGCTCGAGCAGCGCGAGGAGCCGCTCGCGCCGGCGGCGTCGCTCCTCCTCCTGGGGGTCCTCGCGATCGCGCTTGAGCTCGACGTTGTTGTCCTCGGCCAGCTGCTCGACGGCCTGCGGGAAGTCGAGGTGCTCGGTCTCCATCACGAAGCGGATGGCATCGCCGCCCTGACCGCAGCCGAAGCAGTGGTAGAGCCCCCGCTCGGCGTCGACCGAGAACGACGGGGTGCGCTCCTCGTGGAAGGGACATAGCCCGGTGAAGCGCGACCCAACTCTGCGCAGGTCGGTCTTCCGCGAGATGAGCGTGACGATATCCGCCGTCTCGCGCAGCCGCTCGATCGAGTCCTGGGTGTAGCGCGCCACCGGCTCAGAACCCCTGGGGCACCGACAGCCCCTGAAAGACGCGGATGGCATAGCGATCGGTCATACCGGCCAGATAATCCACCACGCGATCGCTGTCGGAGGCACCGTCGGTCTGGGCGTCGGGCAGATGTTCGGAGTAGTGGTGAAAGAGCGCTCGCAGCATCGTCTCGATCCGTCCACGCTCACTCTGGGCCTGGGGGCCCAGGTAGACGCTCTGGAACATGAACTTGCGGAGGCGAAGCATCGCACCCCCGGCCAGCTCGCCCTGGACGATGTCGCTCGCCTCCTCAGATCGCTCCAGGAGATCGGCGACGAGCGTCTCGATCCGCTCGGAGCCGCTGTCACCCAGCACGGCGATCTCCTCGGCGGGCAGGTCCGCGTGGGCGATCACACCGGCCCGCAGCGCGTCGTCGATGTCATGGTTGATGTAGGCGATCCGGTCCACCACGCGCACGATCCTGCCCTCGAGCGTCTTGGGCTTGACCTCGCCTGTGTGGTTCAGGATGCCGTCGCGAACCGGCGTGGTCAGGTTCAGTCCGCGGCCGTCGCGCTCCAGCCGCTCGACCATCCTCAGCGAATGGTGGTTGTGCCGAAACCCCACGCCGTAGCGCTCGCGCAGGCTCTCGTCGAGCACGTGCTCGCCGATGTGGCCGAACGGCGGATGCCCGAGGTCGTGGCCCAGGCCGATGGCCTCGGTCAGGTCCTCGTTGAGGCCAAGCGCCCGCGCGACGTTGCGTGCGATACCGCAGGCCTCGAGCGTATGGGTGAGCCGGGTGCGGTAGTGATCGCCCTCGGGCGCGATGAACACCTGCGTCTTGTGGCTGAGCCGGCGAAAGGCCTTGCTGTGCACGATCCGGTCGCGGTCGCGCTGAAAGGGCGAGCGGTGTGGCGAGTCCGGCTCGGGCCAGTCGCGTTGCGCCGGATACGCAGGGGTCGCAAGCGTGCTCACCCTCGGATTGTCCCAGTCGAGCCGGCAGATCCCGGCTTCACGCCCGTCCCGCCGGTCCTATCGGGTCGACTGACCGAGTTTCTGGAAGGCCGCGGCGCGCGTGTAGAGCTTGTAGAGCTTGAACCGCTTGGCGAAGCCCTGTCGGCAGGCGCCCTGAAACAGCTCATAGGCCTTGGCGTCGGACAGCGTGGCTCCGTCGCGGTTGCTTTCGCCCACGGAACCTCCGGCGAAGGAACGGATATCGCGGACCGTCTGCTTGCGCTGCGCCGGTCCTGCGGCGCGCCACCCGGCGCAATCGGAGATCCGGATGGACCCTCCGATGTCTGCCCCGGCCGCCTTGGCCGAGGGCTCGGTCGCCTTGTCGCCGAGACAGCCTCCGAGCGCCGCTGCGCACAGGAGCACCGCTGCAACACGGACCCCCACGTATGCGCGCGCCCGAGAGGAGGCTACGGCTAGGGCTCCCGCGGCGTGGTAAACCAGGGGCACGAGCCGGAATGGGCGTAGGAGAAGTCGGCGAGGCAGCCGAGGAGTTCGGCTTCCTGGGCGGGGCCTCCGGTGCCCCTGCTGCTCTCGCAGTCCGAGGGCAGGTTGCTCGGCACGCTCGTGATGCTGGCCCCCGTGCCGTCGGTGCCGGTGTTGGAGTACCAACAATTGTTGGTGTTGTTGGTGAAGTTGTCCCACCAGAAGTCCGTCCCGTTGCGGTCGACCGTGCCGCTCGGGGTCCTGCCCATCGTGTTGCCGTAGTAGCGATTGCGGTAGGAGGTCGAGACCTTCGCGGGGTCGCAGCCGGCCTGCTCGTTGCCGTCGGCGGCCGGGCCGCAGACGGTCGAGTCGGGCACCGCGAACAGCATCGTCCCGCGGCGCCAGTTGTCCCAGAAGTGGTTATTGCGCACGGTGTTGTTGTTGCCGCCCGCGATCCAGATGCCGGTGCCAACCGGCACCGGGACGCTCGGCTCGACGTCCGACCCCGCCACGTACGGGTTGAAGTTGTTCGAGTAGAAGTTGTTGTTCTCGACGAGATCCGAGTCCTGGGGAAAGCCGGGGTGTCCCGCGGCCGTGAATACGTCGGTGGTGAAGCCGAGCGCGTTGTCGTAGAAGTTGTTGTCGTGGATGTGCACGGCGTTGGCGGCGGTCCCGGAGTAGCCACTCGTGTTGTGATGGGAGTCGCAGTTGCGAATCTCCTGGTTGAAGCGACGTGTGGGCTCCACCGTCTGCTCCCCGGTCTCGGCCGCCGCCCCCGGATATAGGCCCGAGTCGCCGCTGCCGGCCGCCTCGCAGTCCTGCATCAAGCCGTGATCCTCGACGAAGGTGAGTACGCCGTACTCGCCGGAGTAGAGCGCCTTGAAGCGCTCGAGCACGTAGCCGTCGGACTCCAGCACGTAGATGCCGTGCTCTCTCGCGTGGAGCACCTTGACGTTGCGCAACAGGAAGCCGTCGGCGCGGTCGGCGCGGATGCCCACATCCTTCTTGGGCTCGATGGGACCGTGGTCCCCTGACTCCACCCGGCCGGCATCCACAACCACGTCATCGGGCCTGGGACCGGACCCCTCCATCTGGAGGTTGCAGCGTAGGCAGGCGCCCAGGTTGGGGATTCCGCGCCTCTCGAGCAATGGGGGCTGGGGGTCCTGGCCCTTGCCTGGCAGCCGCCCCATCACCGCGATCAGGTTCTGATCGTTGGGGCACGTGTACTGGTAGTTGTAGGACACGGCACCCGTCTGCTGGCGATCGTTCTGCTGCCGTAGGTCCGCGCACTTCGGGTCGTTGTTCGGCTGGGCACGCGACCTGGGCTCGGTGTAGACCCCGGGCATGATCACCACGCGGTCGTTGTTGCGCGACCGGGTGACCGCGCTCTGGATCAAGTGGAAGCTGCAGCGCGCAAGCAGCCGCTCGTTGAACTTGAGCAGGCGCTTTGCCTCCACCTTGCTCAACGTGCGCGGCGATTCGCTGGGGCGGAGCTTGTAGCCGTTGGCTCGGGCAGTGGCGATCCCGCGCTTCAGCTGCTTCATCGAGAGGTTGACTTTGACCCGTCTGCGGTACTCCCGGCGCGTGTCCTCGAGCTTGCGGCGCAGGCTCGAGATGTGCGCCTTCGACGCGCGGCGCTTCTTGGCGGATCGCAGCCGGTGGTAACGCTTGCGGGCCGCCCGCAGCTTGCGGGTGATCAGCCTCAGGCGCTTGGCATTTGGCACGCGTCCCTGACACACCACCCTGGTCGCGCCTGGAAGCTTTCTCTGAAGCGCCGTGAAGAGGTTCCGCGTCGCGGGCACCTTGCCCCCCGCGGGCGGATTGACCGAGGTGTCGGGAGCCGGATCGGGCCAGTAGGACGCACGCTCGACGTGCGCCGAGGCCGAAGACGCGAAGACCGTGACGGCCAGGACAAGCACGGCGACAGCCGCCACCCAGACTCTGCACCTACGAGACACCTCGCTCAGGACCGTCGATCTCCGCACGGCGCCACCCTAGTCCAGGGACAGCGCTCATCGCAAGGGGCAAGTCAGCCGTCGGCCACCGCGGCCTGGGCGGCCGCGACGCGCGCGATCGGCACGCGGAACGGCGAACAGCTCACGTAGTCGAGTCCGGAGCGATGAAAGAACGCCACCGAGTCTGGGTCACCCCCGTGCTCGCCGCAGATGCCCAGCTTCAGCTCGGGGCGCTTCGTACGCCCCAGCCACGCGCCCATGCGCACCAGCTCCCCGACGCCGGGAACGTCGATGGTCTCGAAGGGGCTGCGGTCGAGGATCTTCTCCTCCAGATAGCGGTTCAGAAACGTCCCCTCCATGTCGTCGCGGGAGAAGCCGAGCGCCGTCTGGGTCAGGTCGTTGGTGCCAAACGAGAAGAAGTCGGCCTCCTCGGCGATCCGGTCGGCAAGCAGGCACGCCCGGGGCAGCTCGAGCATGGTGCCGATGCTCAGCTGAAGGTCACCCCCGTCGTTGTCCTGCACTACGCGCTCGATCACCCCGCGCATGAAGCCAAGCTCCTTCTCATAGGCCACCAGCGGCACCATGATCTCGAGCTCGGGCGGCTGGCCCTCGCGCTTTGCCACGGCCTTCGCGGCACGCACGATCGCCGCCACCTGCATCTCGCAGATCTCGGGGTAGAGGATCGCCAGCCGGCAGCCACGGGTGCCGAGCATCGGATTGGTCTCCTCGAGCTGGTGGATCCGCTCGAGTGTGCGCTCGAGGTCGTCGAGGTCGTCGGTCTGCTCGATCCGCGCGCGCTCGACCTTCTGGGCGATCTCCTCCTTGCCGGGCAGGAACTCGTGCAGCGGCGGGTCGAGCAGGCGGATGGTCACCGGCAGGCCCTGCATCTCGTCGAACAGGCCCTCGAAGTCCTCCTGCTGAAGCGGCAGCAGCTCACTCAGCGCGTCGCGCCGCTCCTCCTCTGACTCGGCCATGATCATCGCGCGCATCTTGGGCTGGCGCTCGGCCTCCATGAACATGTGCTCGGTGCGGCACAGACCGATGCCCTCGGCGCCGAACTCACGCGCCCGCTTGGCGTCCTCGGGGGTGTCGGCGTTGGTGCGCACCCCCAGGCGGCGCAGCTCGTCCGCCCATCCCAGCACCGTCTCGAAGTTCTCGTTCAGCTCCGGATCGACAAGCGGCACGTCGTCGGAGGTGACCGTGCCGGTCGTGCCGTCGATCGCGATCACGTCGCCCCCGTTCAGGATCCGCTCCCCGACGGTGATCGTCTCCTCCGAGAGGTCGATCTCCAGGTCACCAGCCCCGGCCACGCACGGCTTGCCCATGCCCCGCGCCACGAGTGCCGCATGGCTTGCCTTGCCGCCCTCGGCGGTGAGGATCCCCTTCGCGGCGTGGAAACCCCCCACGTCCTCGGCCTCGGTGAAGGGGCGGACGAGGATCACGTCACGCTTGTCCTTCGCGGCCTCGATCGCGTCCTCGGCGGTGAACACGATCTCTCCTTTCGCGGCGCCGGGCGAGGCGCCGACGCCCTCGGCGATGACGTCGAACTCGGCGTCGGGCTCGAAGGTCGGGTGCAGCAGGGCGTCGAGGCGCTCGGGCTCGATCGTCGCCAGCGCCCCGGCGCGGTCGAGCAGTCCCTCCTTCTCGGCATCGACGGCGAAGCGCACTGCCGCCTGGGCGGGCCGCTTGGCGCTACGCGTCTGGAGCATGAACAGCTGGCCCTCCTCCACCGTGAACTCGGTGTCCTGCATGTCGCCGTAGTGCTTCTCCAGCTCGCCGAGGATGTCCATCAGCTCGGCGTGGGCGTCGGGCATGAGCTCCTTCATCTCGGAGATGTCCTTGGGAGTGCGCACGCCCGAGACCACGTCTTCTCCCTGGGCGTTTACGAGAAAGTCGCCCGAGGGGTCGGGCTCGCCGGTGATCTCGTCGCGCGAGAAGGCGACTCCCGAGCACGACTCCTCCCCCCTGTTGCCGAACACCATCTGCTGCACGTTCACCGCGGTGCCCCACTCGTCGGGAATGCGGTTTATGCGGCGGTACTCCTTTGCCCGCGGCCCGACCCATGAATCGAACACCGCCCTGATCGCCTGGGTCAGCTGCTCGCGCGGATCCTGGGGAAACTCCTCGTCGGTCTCGTCGGCGTAGAGCGCCTTGAAGTCGTCGACGAGGCCCTTGAGGTCGTCGACGGACAGCTCCGTGTCGAGCTGTACGCCGGCGTCTGACTTGCGCTTCTTGATCGCTTTTTCGATCGCGTCGCCGCTCACGCCGCGGCAGACGTTGGCGAACATCTGCACGAACCGGCGGTAGGAGTCCCAGGCGAAGCGCTCGGATCCGGTGGACTCGGCCAGGCCCACGACGGAGGTGTCGTTCATGCCGAGGTTGAGGACGGTGTCGAGCATCCCCGGCATCGACTCGCGTGCGCCGGAGCGGACCGACACCAGGAGCGGGTCCCCGTCGTCACCGAGCTTCTTTCCGGCGTGCTGCTCGAGGCGCTCGAGCGCGGCGTCCACCTGCTCGCCCAGCTCG
>JBBRYL010000109.1:0-9178 GCA_038237685.1 Solirubrobacterales bacterium
CCAACCACCCGCTTCTCCTCGCCTCGATCGCTCCGATCGGGCGAGGGTCAGGACCCCGCCGGACGATGCCGACCCCGCGCCGAGGTGGGTCACTTTTCGACCGGCGCAGATGGGTCAGTATTCAGGCGTTGCCCACAGCCCGGACTGACGTTCTCAGGTTTCAGCAGCCCGGACGGCTTCGCGCACCTCCTCGACGCTGGCGAAGCTCTCCGAGTCCGTCCGTTGAAGCGCTTCGATCAGTTCTTGCGGCGCGCCCTCGGTTTCCGCGAGAGCGATCACATCCGCCTTGCTCAACGGGTACTGCGCGCTGCTGAAGTACTGATCGTCCATTCGACGCGCTCCGCTCCGAGTTCCGGGTAGGTGGGACCGCGTCCCACGTTCGCACAGCCCGCGGCGCGGGGCACCGGCCATGCGATCCAGCCGGGGGCCGTGAGCGGCGCGGCAACACGCCGCCCCGCCCCACCCCGGGTGCTTCTCCTCGCTCAGGCTCCGGCTGAGCTTTTGCCCTTCGCGTCGCACGAAACGCCACCCTGGCTCAGGACCTGTGCGAGGTTGACCAGGCCCCCCTGCTGCGTACCGCCGCCCCACCCCCGCCGCCGCTACTAGCCGCAGTCACCACGCCACGGCCGGTTCGGCGACCTCGATCGCCTCGGCTACCTCCAGCCGGGTCTTGAAGTATTCGTCAGGCTCGATCTGACCGAGCGCGGCGAGCACGAGTCGTAGGATCCCTTGGTGCCCGACGATCACCGGGCAGCGGGCAGCCACGATCGCCTCGGCGGTCGCGCTCCGCGCCCGCTCGAGGGCCTTCGGCAAGGGCTCGATACCGGGTATCGGGGAACCCATCGGGTTCTCGCGCCATGCCTGGTATGACACCCCGAAGCGCTCGCGGGCGCTCTCGCGATCGAGCCCCTCGAGCGGGCCGTAGTCGACCTCGGTCAGGCGGTCGTCCACCCTCACTGGCGCGCCGGTCGCTGCCCCGATCGAGTGCGCGGTATCGGCGGCGCGTCCGAGCGGGCTCGAATAGATCGCGTCCACCCCGGCGTCGCGCAGGCGCTCCCCGGCGCGACGTGCCTGTTCGCGGCCGTGCTCGGTCAACGGCACGTCACGACGCCCCGAGTACGAGCCCCGAGCCGACTCTGCGGTCTCGCCGTGGCGCACGAGGAACAACCGGGCCGCACGGCCTACGCCCTCCACGTGAATCCCCAGCGCATCGCAGCCTTCCTTTCCCTGATGCCATCGGAGCCGATGAAGTTGTCGTTGACGTTGGCCTGCCCGCAGTTGGACTTCGGTAAGCAAATGTCGGCGGGGGCGTATGCTCGCGATGGGATGGCGAGGAAGATCCGGAAGCTGCTGGTCGCAAACCGCAGTGAGATCGCCATCCGCATCTTCCGGGCCGCGGACGAGCTCGGGCTGCAGACCGTGGCCATCTACTCGGGCGAGGACCGCTTCGCGCTGCATCGCTTCAAGGCCGAGGAGTCCTACCTCGTGGGTAAGGGCAAGGAGCCGGTCCAGGCCTACCTGGGGATCGAGGAGATCTTGCGGGTGGCGGTCAACGCCGGCGTCGACGCCATCCATCCGGGCTACGGCTTCCTGTCCGAGAACCCCGAGCTGGCCGCTGCCTGTGTGGCTGAGGACATCGTGTGGATCGGCCCGCCCGCCTCGGTGATGGAAGGCCTGGGCGACAAGGTGTCCGCCCGCGCGCTGGCCGAGCGGGCGGGCGTACCCGTCATGCCGGCCACGGGACCGCTGCCCGACGACGAAGGCGAGGTCGAGCGGCTCGGCTCCGAGGTGGGCTTCCCGCTGATGGTCAAGGCCAGCTGGGGGGGCGGCGGGCGCGGCATGCGCGAGGTGTTCGACCCTGGCGCCCTCGGCGAGCAGGTGGCTGCGGCGCGACGGGAGGCGGGCGCCGCCTTCGGGCGCGACGATGTCTTCCTCGAGCGCTTGGTGGAGCGGGCGCGCCACCTCGAGGTCCAGATCCTGGCCGACGAGTCCGGCGAGGTGGTGCACCTCTACGAGCGGGACTGCACCGTGCAGCGGCGCCACCAGAAGGTCGTGGAGCGGGCGCCGGCGCCGGCGCTCGACCCCGACACCCGGGACGAGCTCTGCCAGGCCGCCGTGAGACTCGCGAGCGAGACGGGCTACCGCAACGCGGGCACGGTGGAGTTCCTGCAGGACATCGACAGCGGAGACTTCTTCTTCATCGAGGTGAACCCGCGCATTCAGGTGGAGCACACCGTGACCGAGATGGTCACGGGCATCGACCTGGTCAAGGCACAGATCCGAGTCGCCGAGGGCGCCCGCATAGGCACGCCCGAGAGTGGGGTCCCCGCGCAGGCCGATATCCGGCTCAACGGCCACGCGCTGCAGTGTCGCGTGACCACCGAGGACCCGGAGAACGACTTCATCCCCGACTATGGGCGCATCATCACCAAGCGCGAGGCCACCGGCTTCGGCATCCGCCTGGACGGCGGCACGTCCCATGTCGGCGCCGTGGTCACGCCTTCCTATGACTCGCTGCTCGAGAAGATCACCGCGTGGGCCCCGACCCCCGAGGAGGTCGTGGCCCGGATGAGCCGGGCGCTGCGCGAATACCGGATCCGCGGGCTCAAGACGAACCTTCTCTTCCTCAACGCGCTGATCACCCACCCGAGCTTCCGGTCCGACGACGTCACGACGGGGTTCGTCGACGAGACCCCCGAGCTCTTTGAGTTCACGCCGCGCCAAGATCGGGGCACTCGCCTGCTCGCCTTCGTCGGGGATGTGTTGGTCAACGGCAACCCGGAGGTGGAAGGCCAGCTAGACCCCGGGCCGCTCCCGTCCGCGCCGGTGCCCGACGTGCCCCACCAGCTGCGCTTGGAGCCGGGCACGCGCGGGCTCCTGAAGGAGCTTGGTCCCGAGGGCTTCGCGCGCTGGATGCGCGACCAGGACCGCCTGTTGCTCACCGACACCAGCTTCCGCGACGCCCACCAGTCGCTTCTGGCCACGCGCGTACGCACCCACGACCTACTTCGCATCGCCCCGATGTACGCGCGCCAGCTGGACGGGCTGCTGTCGCTGGAGTGCTGGGGCGGGGCCACCTTCGACGTGGCGATGCGCTTTTTGAAGGAGGACCCCTGGGACCGGCTCGCCGGGATGCGCGAGCGGGTCCCGAACGTCCTCCTTCAGATGCTGCTGCGCGCCTCTAACGCGGTCGGCTACACCAACTACCCGGACAACGTGGTGCGCTTCTTCGTCGCTCGCGCCGCGGAGACCGGGGTCGACCTCTTCCGCGTGTTCGACTCGCTGAACTGGGTCGAGAACATGCGCGTTGCCATGGATGCCGTGCTGGAGTCGGGCGCCGTCTGCGAGGCGGCGATCTGCTACACGGGCGACATCCTCGATCCGGCGAGGTCGAAGTACGACCTCGGCTACTACGTCGGCCTCGCCCGCGAGCTCGAGGCGGCCGGCGCGCACGTGCTTGGGATCAAGGACATGGCCGGGCTCTTGAAGCCCGAGGCGGCCCGGCGCCTGGTGCGGGCGCTGCGAGAGGAGGTGGGCATCCCGATCCACTTCCATACCCACGACACGAGCGGCGCCTCTGCCGCCAGCGTGCTTGCTGCGGCCGAGGCCGGCGTGGATGCGGTCGATGCCGCGATGGACCCCATGAGCGGCCTCACCTCCCAGCCCAACCTGGGGGCGATCGTCGAGGCCCTGCGCCACACCGAGCGCGACACCGGCCTGCCGCGCGAGGCGCTTGACCAGGCCGCGGCCTACTGGGAGACCGTGCGCGGCTACTACGCCGGGTTCGAAAGCCCCATCCGCGCCGGCGCCTCTGAGGTCTACGAGCACGAGATGCCCGGCGGCCAGTACACGAACCTGCGCCAGCAGGCCCACGCGCTCGGCATCGCTGACCGCTGGCCCGAGGTGTCGCGGGCGTACGCGGAGGTGAACCAGATGCTCGGCGACATCATCAAGGTCACGCCGACCTCGAAGGCGGTGGGCGACCTCGCCGTGCTCATGGTGACCAACGACCTCAGCGCCGACGAGGTCCTCGACCCGGCGCAGGAGATCGCCTTCCCGGAGTCGATCGTCGAGTACTTCCACGGCGACGTCGGCCAACCCCCGGGGGGCTTCCCCGAGGCACTGCAGCGCAAGGTGCTCAAGGATCGTGAGCCCCTGCGCGTACGGCCGGGCAAGGAGCTCGGGCCGGTCGACCTCGAGGAGACGCGCGACGAGCTGCAGCGCGAGGTGGATCGCCCGATCAGCGACGAGGATCTCGCCTCCTACCTGATGTACCCGGAGGTGTTCGTCGAGTTCGCCGGCTTTCAGAGTCTCTACGGCGACGTGAGCGTGCTGCCGACGCCCGTCTTCTTCTGGGGCCTGCGCGAGGACGAGGAGCTCGCCCTCGAGATCGAGCACGGCATCGTCCTCATCGTGCGCTTCCTGGCCGTGGGCGAGCCCGACTCCGAGGGCCTGTGCTCGATCTTCTTCGAGATGAACGGCCAGCCGCGCGAGGTGAAGGTGCGGGACCGCAGCCTGGCGGCCGCGCCCTCCCGGCGCGAGGCGGACCCGGACGACCCGGGCCACGTCAGCGCGCCCATGAGGGGAATGGTCATCTCACTCTCCGTAGCGGCGGGACAGCGGGTGGCGCGGGGCGACCGGCTGGCCTCCATCGAGGCGATGAAGATGGAGACGGCGGTATTCGCCGAGATCGACGGCGTGGTCGAGGAGGTCGTCGCCGCAGCTGGGACGCATGTGGACGCCGACGACCTGCTGCTCGTGGTCAGGGCGGCCGACGACGCCGACGACTGAAACCGGAGACGGACACGTCCAGCTGCGCGAAGAACCCGCCAACGGCCAAGGGCGCAGCTACCTGATCGAGTCCCGCGTGGGCCTCGTGAGCGAGCTCATCGCACTCGTCGACGACTACGAGGCCACCGCCCAACGGATCGAAGACGTCCCGATGAAGGGCGGGCGGAGTCTCAGCGTTGCCGCGGCGGTCGTGTTCTGGCCGGGAGTAATGCCAGTTACCGGATGCTGTGTCTGGTTGGCGGCACCACTGCCGGGGTAGATGAAATTCGCCTCGACTGGTCACAGCCTCCGAATGAGGCGGTCGCGGGTAGCCTGCGCGCGTGATCCATCTGCGCATCGTTGCTCCCTCCGACTATGCGGAGAAGGCCATCGAGCTCCTGTGCGCGGAGGCCTCGGTGTTCAACGTCGTGGCGCTTCGAGGTGTGGCGGAGAAGCCGAAGGGCGATGTCGTGCTCTGCGACGTGACGCCCGAGGACGCCAGCGTGGTCATCGAAGACTTGCGCGAGCTCGGCCTCCCGTCGTCCGGCTCGATTGCGATCGAGAAGATCGACAGCGAGATCTCCGAGGCGGGCAAGCAGGCCGAGCGCCACGCGCCGGGCCTGCCGACCGACGCTGTGGTCTGGGAGGAGGTCGAGGCGCGGACTTCGGAGAACGTGGAACTGTCCTGGAACTTCATCGTCTTCATGGTCCTCGCGGTGCTGATCGCGATGGTCGGGATCTTTCTCGATTCCCCGATCCTGATCATCGGCGCAATGGTGGTGGGACCAGAGTTCGGACCTCTTGCCGGACTCTGTGTGGCCCTGGTCCAACGGCAGGGTCAAACGGCCGGGAGGTCCTTCAAGGCACTCGCCGTGGGTTTCCCGATCGCGATCGCCGTGGGGCTGCTGGCATCGGTGGCCATCAAGGCGCTCGGTCTGGCGCCCGGTGGCTTCGCACCGGACAATCGCCAGTTCACCGAGTTCATCACCCACCCCGACTTCTTCTCGTTCTTGGTGGCCTTCCTCGCCGGGACAGCCGGAGTGCTCTCGCTCACTTCGGCCAAGTCCGGCGCGCTGGTCGGCGTGCTCATCTCGGTGACCACGATTCCGGCAGCGGCGAACATCGGCCTAGCTGCGGCATACGGTGACTGGAGCGAGGTCCGCGGGGCGGTCGCCCAGCTCAGCGTGAACCTCGTCATGATCGTGCTGGCCGGCGTCGCGACGCTCGCTCTCCAACGCCGGCTCTACCAGCGCCGGCGCAGACGGCACCTGGGCGACCGCCGCAACCGCGAACGGGCTGCACCGAGACACCATTAGGGCGCCCTGCCTGCCCTAGGGCGGCGGGCATGACCGGCGACCTCGTACGCGTTTCCCTTCGCGAGGTCCCGCTGCAGTGGACGCGCACCGGGTGCATCGGGTTCGGCGGCCCTCCGGCACACATCGCCCTGCTCCGCACTCTGTGTGTCCAGCGGCGCGGATGGGGCACCGACCAGCAATTCGAGGGTGCGATCGCCGCCACCAACCTGCTACCAGGCCGGGGCGACTCCTTTCGTCGATCAGGACCAGGCCGGGCACGATGAAACCGATGCCGCCCACGAGCGCTCCGGGTACCCCGGCCACGCGCCAGGCGTAGAAGATGGCGAGCTGCGTGGAAAGCCGGCCCCGGACGTGATGGCACACCGAAGTGAACGACCACCCAATCCGTCACGACACCCAGCCGCCGCGAGCGTGGACCTCAGCGGGATGCTTGCGCCGCCGTCGTCGCTGGCGCGTGAGCTCTGCCGGCGCTGAGACTTACACGTTGGTCGCCCGCCCGCGCGAATAGTCTGCGGCGCATGGCAGAGCTGGTGCTTGGGCCGATGCTGCGCTACGTCAGCGCCACCGAGGCGACTCTGTGGGTCGAGACCGACAGCGCGTGTGAGGTCGCGATCCTCGGGCGTCGCAGCTCGACGTTTCGGGCCGCCGGCCACCACTACGCGATCGTGGCGGTCACGGGATTGGCGCCCGGCAGCAGCCATGAGTACGAGGTGCATCTCGACGGTGAGCGGCGCTGGCCGACCCAGGGCGGCGGGTTCCCACCAAGTCGCATCCGCACCCTGCCCAGCCTGGGGCCGCTCGAGCTCGTGTTTGGGTCGTGCCGTGTCACCGCCCCGCACGAGCCTCCCTACACCATGAGCCCAGACGAAAATGAAGTTGGCGTCGGCGTCGACGCCCTGTACGCGCTGGCGCTGCGCGTCCGCGGACTGGACCCTGGGCGGTGGCCGCATATGTTGTTGCTGCTCGGTGACCAGATCTACGCGGACGAGGTCTCGCCCGAGACCGTGGAGTTCATTCGCGCTCGACGCGACGTGAGCGAGCCGCCGGGCGAGGAGGTGGTGAACTTCGAGGAGTACGCGCGCCTCTACCGCGAGGCATGGGAGCAGCCGGCGCTGCGTTGGCTGTTCTCCACGCTTCCGACGGCGATGATCTTTGACGACCACGATGTGCACGACGACTGGAACACCTCAGAGACGTGGCTCGAGCAGATGCGCGCGCAGCCGTGGTGGCAGGAGCGGATCACGGGCGCGCTGTCGACCTACTGGATCTACCAGCACCTTGGCAACCTCGCCCCCGCAGAGCTCGAGCACGACACGCTGCTCGGCCAAGTCAACGACGTCGAGGACGCCGGGGACTTGCTGCATGAGTTCGCCACCGACGCCGAGCGCGAAGGCGGAGGCGGGCTGTGGAGCTTCTCGCGCGACCTTGGCGGCACGCGCCTGGTGGTACTCGACGGGCGCGAGGGACGCGTGCTCAGCGGCGGGCGGCGCGAGATGCTCGACCAGCAGGAATGGCGCTGGGTCGAACAGCAGACCAGCGGCGACTTCGACCACCTATTGATCGCCAACACGCTGCCGGTCCTGCTGGCACCCACGTTTCACTACCTCGAGGCGTGGAGCGAGGCGGTGTGCGCCGGCGTGTGGGGACGGGTTGCGGCGCGGCTTTGCGAGCGCCTGCGCCAAGCGTTGGATCTCGAGCACTGGTCGGCCTTCGATGACTCGTTCAGCCGGCTCGTCGAGCTCGTGCGCGAGGTCGGCGCCGGCCTCGATCGTCTTCCTCGGTGGCGATGTGCACCAGGCCTACCTGCACGAGGTGGCGTTTCGGCGCGGGACAGCGGTGCGCAGCGCGGTCTACCAGGCGGTCTGCTCACCTTTTCGCAACCCCCTGGACTCGCGCGAGCGTGCTCTGCTGACCTTCGGGCGTCGCTCGCGTCTCACCGCGCGGCTCGTGCGGAGCCTCGCTCGTGCCGCCGGCGTGGCAGATCCCGAGATTCGCTGGCGGCTCGCGCAGGAGCCGACGTTTGACAACCAGCTCGCCACAATTCGCCTCGACGGGCGCCACGCGTGGCTCAAGATCGAGCGCACCAGCCCCGGAGACACCGGTCGCCCCGAGCTCGAGACGTCACTCGATCGTCAGCTCGCCTGAGCGAATCGACGATGACCTGCAAGCGACGCACGGTCTTGTCGGTGTAGCTCCAAGGTGGGTTGAAGGCGCGCGGTAGACGCGCGGACCGCGCACCGGTCTCGGCCAGCCGCTCAGTTCGCCGGGAGTTCGGCGACGAGGACGTCGATGCGCCGAGAGATCTCATCTCGGGTAGCACGGACCGCGTCGAGCGATTGACCTTTGGGATCGTCGAGTTCCCAGTCGAGGTAGCGCTTGCCGGGGATGTAGGGGCAGGCGTCCCCGCAGCCCATCGTGACGATGACGTCGGCCCACTTGGCCATATCGGTCGTGAGCTGCTTCGGGGTTTCGGCTCGGAGGTCCAAGCCGAGTTCGTCCATGACGGTGATGACCTCGGGGTGGACGTGCGCGGCGGGGGTGCTGCCGGCCGAGCGGCCCTCGTGGCGACCGTCGGCAGCGCGGTTGAAGAGCGCTTGGCTCATCTGCGAACGCCCGGCATTGTGGAGGCAGACGAAGAGGACGCGGCTCATCTGGATCGGGCCTCCATCGGGGTGACCGCGTCAGCCGCCTCTGACGCCGTCAGGTCGGGGTACAGGGTCCGGATCAGCCCGATGGCCAGCACGGTGCCGACCAGTTGGGCGGCGATGTAGCCGGGCACCGACGCGGGCGCGATCCCCGCGAACGTGTCGGAGAACCCCCGGCCGATGGTGATCGCCGGATTGGCGAAACTCGTCGAAGACGTGAACCAGTACGCGGCCCCGATGTAGGCGCCGACCGCGGCAGGCGCGCTGCTCCCCCGCCCTGTGCGCGCCAGGCTGAAGATGACCATCAGCAGACCGATCGTGGCGACCGCCTCCGCGAGCATGTGCGCCCCGCTGGCGCGATGAGTCTGGGAGATGCTGATCGCGCCCAGCGCGAACATGCCGTTGGCGAGAACCGCGCCGCTGATGCAGCCGGCGACCTGCGCCGGG
>JBBRYL010000110.1:0-8799 GCA_038237685.1 Solirubrobacterales bacterium
CCGCAGTCGGCGAGGCGGCCGGCCAGGTGCACAGCCGCCCGGCGCTCGGCGTCGGTCCCGGCCACGCGCCCGGCGTATGCGGAAAGCGTCTCGGCCTCTGTCTGCGCTGTGGCCATCCGCTGGGGCAGGTTAGAGCGGCATCCACGTGCGGTGGCGATATGTGTCGATCGCCCCTGAAACGTCGTTGCAGGTCGCCCGGCCGGCCGGGGTTGCCTATACGGCGGGTGGGACTCGAACCCACAAGGTGGTTAGACCAGCGGTGTTTGAGACCGCCCTGTTTACCAGTTTCAGCACCGCCGCTAGCGATGCGATTGTAGGGCCGCGTGGGGCCGGTTAGGCGCGGGCGGGCTCGGGGCGGCGGCCCGAGCCGTATACGTCGTGCTCGTCTTCGACGTCCTGCTCGACCTCGACGTTCCACTTCTGCGCCATGCCGTGCACGGCAAACGCCACGAGGAGGATCGACACTGGCACGAGGATGATCGTGAGCAGCCCGAGCAGCGAGGCGGGGATCGACGGATCGATGAAGCCGGGCTTGTCGCGAGCGAACCAGCCCGGGGCCGAGACGGCGGCGACGACCGCCAGGAGTATCGACAGCCCAGCCGACACCGGCAGCACGCCGCGGTTCCAGCGCAACACGTAGAACGCCATGACCACGTAGAGCAGGATGTAGAAGAGCGCGATCACCTGGGCGCCCTGCAGGACCTTCCACCCGCCGGCGGTGATCACCAGCGTGAGTCCTGCGGTCGCCAGCATGAGCAGGCACACGATCGCGCGCGTCACCTTGGACCCGGCCTTGTCCCGGTTGGGATGCTCGATGCGCGTCTCCGCCATCGGGCGGGAGTCTAATCCAGGTGGCGGCGGCCGTGTGCCGGGTACGCACAAATATGTCTTCCACCCCCACGGACGATCGACACGACTTGCAGCGCTTCGTCGACGCCCAAGACGACGACGGCATCTACCGCCCGGCGCTGTCCGAGCTGCTGGCCGGGCACAAGCGCAGCCACTGGATGTGGTTCGTGTTCCCCCAGATCGCCGGCCTTGGCAACAGCCCCACCGCCAAGCACTACGCGATCTCCTCGCTGGACGAGGCCAGGGCCTACCTGGGCCATCCGGTGCTCGGGCCGCGGCTCGTGGAATGCGCGCACGCCGTGCTTGAGCACCCGGACCAGAGCGCGGCCGCGATCCTCGGTGAGACCGACGCCATGAAGCTGCGCTCATCCATGACGCTGTTCGCGCGCGCCGATCCGGGCGAGTCGGTGTTCCAACGGGTGCTCGACCGCTACTTCGGCGGCGCAGCAGACAGCGCCACCAATGAACGGGTCTGACATGCGGATGGAGGGACTCGAACCCCCACAGCCTCTCGGCCACCGGCACCTAAAGCCGGCGCGTCTACCAATTCCGCCACATCCGCGTGGGGGGTCAAGCGGGGGACCGAGGAATCGAACCTCGATCTCAGGTTTTGGAGACCCGCGTCGTAGCCGTTGGACCAGTCCCCCGAGAACTCGCGGAACCATACCGATGTCCGTCCGAGATCTCGACGAACATGTGTTCGTGTCCAGGCACCGGCCCATCGCTGAACGTCAGAGGGCACTCGCGCTCGTGGCCTGTGGTCTGTCCGACCGGGAGATTGGCCGGAGGCTGGGGATTCCGTGCCGGACGGTGAACGGATGGCGCAGGCAGGGTTGGCGGCGTGTGGCGCTCGAGCGCGAACCGACCAGCTGGCGGCCGGCCGATGGGGCTCTGTACGCGTATCTCCTGGGGATCTACCTGGGTGACGGCCACATCGCCGAGACGCGGGGGACGCGCTTTCTGCGGGTATCCATGGACGGGCTATACCCGGGGGTCATCGCTGAGGTTCGACGAGCGCTCGACTCCGTGTTCGCGCCCCGGACGGCGTCGCGGCTGACATACGCTCCGGGACGGGGGGTCGTCGTGCAGATCTGCCATCCCGCCCTACCGTTGGCCTTCCCCCAGCACGGCCCCGGCAAGAAGCACGACCGCAAGATCGAACTGGTCGCGTGGCAGCGTGGGCTCACCCGCGATCATCCCGAGCAGTTCCTCCGCGGTCTGATTCATTCCGATGGATGCCGCAGCGTCAATCGGTTCCGGACAACGCTTTCGACTGGCCGGGTCGCCACCTACCAGTACCCCCGGTACTTCTTCACCAACGTCTCTGTGGACATCCGGCGGATCTTCTGCGAGTACTGCGAGCTCCTCGGGATTCGGTGGACACAGTCCAACCCGCACAACATTTCCGTGGCCCACCGCGATTCCGTCGCGCGGCTGGACACCCTCGTCGGCCCGAAGTGGTGAGGACATAGGATCACTCCACCCCAGAGGAGAGGAGCAGCATGGCGAGTATCGAGAGCGTGACGGGGCCGATCGACGCGGCTGGCCTTGGCACGACGCTGATCCACGAGCACCTGTGTTTCCGCGACGACGCAACGGTGGCGGAGTTTCCCCACCTCTACGACGAGGAGGCGCTGTACGAAGCCGCCCTCGAAGCGGCACGGGGAGCAGTCGGTGTAGGCGTCAAGACGATCGGCGAGCCGACCGCGATGTTCGGCGGCCGCGACGTCGAGTTCATGCGGCGAGTGGCGGAGGAGACCGGGCTCCAGGTGATCCCGTGCACCGGCATGTACACCTACGACTACCTGCCGTTGAACTGGCAGACCCGCTCCGAGGACGAGATGGCAGACGCCTTCGTCCGACATCGAGGAGGGCATCCAGAACACCGGCATCAAGGCCGCATTCCTGAAGTGCGCAGCCGATGAGGCCGGCGTGACCGCCAACGTCGAGAAGGTGCATCGCGCCTGCGCGCGGGCGAGCCTGCGGACGGGACGGCCGATCATGGCCCACTCGCACCCGGGCTCGGCCACGGGTCCGCGCCAGATGGAGATCTTCGTCGAGGAGGGGGTCGACCCAAAGATCGTGCAGATCGCCCATTGCGGAGACACGACCGATCTCGACTACATCGAGCGGGTGCTCGACACCGGGGCCTATGTGGGGCTCGATCGCTACGGCATCGAGATGTACCTGCCCATGGACCAGCGCAACGCGACGACGCTCGCACTGCTCGAGCGTGGCTACGTCGAGCAGATGCACCTGTCGATGGATTCCTGCGCCTCCATAGACTGGTTCAACGAGGAGACGATCAAAGGTCTGGAGGAGCAGGGTGCGGTCAAGGACTGGAACACCACGCTGCTGCACGAGCAGGTGGTACCGGTGCTGAAGGAGGGCGGCATGACCGACGAGCAGCTCGAGACGATGCTCGTGGACAACTGCCGGCGGTGGCTTTCTGCCGATTAGGGCGTGAAGTGCCGTGTTCGGGGGTAGCAACCACCGACGTAACCGAGGGAGGGACGATTTCGATGGCAGCCGGACGCAGACGAATTGGACGCCGTGAACGGACGGCGGGCGACGGACGGGACACAGGCGACGGACGGGACACAGGCGTGGGTGCCACTGCCAGACGTGGCGTGGGCGGTGGCTTTCTGCTGGTGGCCAGGGTCGTGATGGTGGTGACGTTGATCATCGTCGGCATCATCGTCGCGGCGATCCTGCTCAAGGTGCTCGGCGCCAACAACGGCAACTCGCTCGTCAAGGCGGTTCACGACGTGGGCAAGGCACTCGTCGGGCCGTTCAAGGACATCTTCACGGTCAAGAATCCGAAGGTCTCGATCGCCGTCAACTGGGGCGTGGCCGCAGCGCTCTACTTCATCGTCGGCTCGATCATCGCCAGGATCCTGCGGGGGGTCGGCGTGAAGAGTCACCCAGATCGGGCGGGCTAGCTGCGGCGCTATGAGTCGCGGTAGAAGCTAGAGTCTGCTCCAATTGCGGGCGTGGTGTAAGGGCTGCATGCGAGCCTTCCAAGCTCTCGGTTCGGGTTCGATTCCCGACGCCCGCTCTTTGTTGCCTCGTCGCCCCAGGTCAGCTGCGCGCTCAGGTGGCCGGTGCGGATCACGAAGAAGGCCGCCGCAACCGCTCCGATCGCGAACAGCACCCGTGTGGCGGGCACCACCCAGCCGGCCCTTCCGACGCCCGAGACCACGGGCAGCGCGAACCCAGATCACGAGCGGTTCAGCGCGAGCGCGATCATCACGACGAGGGTCAGCCCGATCATGATCAGTCGCAGGGTCCCGGCTGAATCCGCGTGCTCGCTGAGCCGCTGGAGCTCGGCACCACGTGGGCCTCGCCGATACGGCGAGCAGCGCAAGGCTGAGCACCGGGATCAAGATCACCGGCGCATGGATGAGCAGCGGATGGGCCGGTAGCCCGAACGCCCGGTGAATCTCCAGCGGCAGCAGCGCGAGCGAGAGCAGCGCGAGCACTGCGATCGTGATGGCCGGATCGGGCACGCGCCTCGCGGGGACGGACCGGGCAGTGGTGGTGGCGGCTTCCATATCCGGCGCGATTATTGGCGCCGGCTGAGACATTCCTGAGAGTCCGATGGGGAAACTCCCAGGAACCGGCCCGGGCGCCGCGAGCGCTAGCATCACCATCCTTCGGGGCGTGGCGCAGTCTGGTAGCGCACTCGGCTGGGGGCCGAGCGGTCGCTGGTTCAAATCCAGTCGCCCCGACTACAAAGTTCCTGCAAAACGTGCCTACCGGTCGTGACGATCCTTTCTCCGATCCGTCCCTGGCTGGCCTCAGGGTTCCAATAGGGTTCTATGTTCGGTCTGCCCCGGTGAAGGCGCTTGGGCCTAGCTGCCGCATTCAGGCCTGCAAAACTCGGTGTCCCCTCGGATGCAGACTGTCAACCGCGGCGGCAAGACCTTTGGTCGTGTTGGCGGGGCTGCCGAAGATCGCCGACACCGTGCTGGTGCTGCGACGGGCGCTGAGCATCGTGCAGGCCGACTCTCGCTCAACCCTGGCGCGTGGGAGTCAGCAGCCCTGTGCCGTCATGGCCCGGTGCTCAAAGGATCGGGAGCACCCGGGCTCGGGTCGGCCAGCTTGGCGTCCAGTGCGTCGATCACGTCGTCTGCCGTTGCCCCGAGCGCGGCAAGGGTCTGGGAGGCGCCGCCGGACGGGTTCTCGAGGAGCGCGTAGAGCAGGTGGTCGGGGCCGATGAAGCCATCGCCTCGCTTCACGGCCTGCTGGAGCGAGCCCTCCAGCACCTCGCGCGCGTGAGCGGTCAAGACGCTGTCGCCGGCGGCTGGTTGGCTGCCCTCCACGAGGGTCGGTTGCAGGGTCGCCCGAAGCGCTTCCTCGTCGATGCCGACGCTTCGCAAGGCGTAGGCCACAGGCTCGGGCGCGCTGCGCGTAAGCGCAAGCAGGAGGTGCTCGGTGCCCACCGCAGGGGCGCCGAGGGCGGCGGCCTCCTCACGCGCCATTGTCACCGTGGCACGGGCCACGCCGGTGACGAGGATCCGGTTGACCTGGGTGCTCGGGGGGGCGGGCGCGGGCGGCGGCTTGCGCACATCGCGAAATCGTCGGTGAGCAGCCTGGCGGCTGATGCCGAGCGTTTCGGCCACGGCGGCCCAGGTGGCGCCCTGGTCGAGCATCTCGGCCACCCGCTGCTGCTCGACGCCTTCGAGGCGAGCCCGCAGGGCGGTGATCGCCCGCATGCCCTCCACCGGCGCATCGGGCCACTCGGCCTTGATGCACAGCTCGGACAACGTCGGCTCGCCCTCGGTCATCCGGCCACCCTATCCGTCAACGCACCTTGACATCTCGTCATTGCGGTTTGACATCCCACGTACGGGGGACCTACCGTTCGTGCGCAAGGTGATCCGCAAGCGAATCCGTCGCAGTGATGACGGCGTGAGCGTGGCGGCAGACATCGATGTCGTGGTCGCGATCAACACGGGCAAGGATGCCGAGGCGTCCCACACCGTGGTGCGGAGCAGCCACAGCGTGAAGCAGGGCGACGCCGGGCAGCGGGACCAGCCGGAACGATCGCCCACAGATCCAACCGGTCCATCAGAGGAGACACCATGAGCGAAGACAAGGGTCACAAGCCGCTTTCTCGCGAGGAGCTCAACGAGCTCGCGGGCGAGGAGCTGCCCGAGCGCGCGGCGATGTCGCTGGTGAACGCCAACGTGGCGATCCCGATCAACGCGGCAGTGGCGGCAAACGTCCTGTCCGACGGCGCGGTCGCATACGCCGACGCGGCGCAGACCACCCCGATCGACCAGTCCAACTAAAGGGAACAAGGATGTCTGACGAGAAGGAGTTCAAGGCGCTCACGCGCGAGGACCTCAACGAGCTCGCCGGCGAGGAGCTGCCCGAGCGGGCGGCGATGTCGTTGCTGAGTGCCAATGTGGCCGCGCCCGTGAACCTGGCGGCCGCGCTCAACGTGGCTTCGGACAACTCGATCGCCTACGCCAACGCCGAGCAGACCTCGACGATCACCCAGACCAACTAGGAGGCAGCAATGTCTGACGAGCAGAAGTTCAAGGCGCTCACGCGCGAGGAGCTCAATGAGATGGCCGGCGAGGAGCTGCCCGAGCGGGCGGCGATGTCGCTGATCAACGCCAACGTAGCCGCGCCGGTGAACGCCGCCGTGGCCGCGAACATCCTGTCTGACAACTCGGTGGCCTACGCCAACGCCGAGCAGACCTCGACGATCACCCAGAGCAACTAGCCGCCTGCACACCTGAAGCGACGCACGAGGGGCGGCCGATCGGCCGCCCCTCCTGTGCTGCGGGGCACGACCGCCATGAGCACTGACACAGATACCTCCACGCGGGTGCTTCCCGACGATGGCGGCACCGGCGTGGCCCGCGACGGCACGGGAACCGAGGCAAACGGCGACGCCCCGGCGCGGCTGGCCGACGGCATAGAGCTCGTCGGGCGATTCGAGGACTCGGGCTTCAAGGAGGCCCCGTTCATCGCCCGCCGCAGCGACGGGCAGATGGTGCAGATGCCACAGATGCTCTTCGCGCTCGCCGAGGTCGTCGATGGAAAGGCTGACCACGCCGAGCTGGCCCGGCGCTTCACCGAGCGGATCGAGCGTCAAGTCGAGCCGGACATGATCGCCACGCTGCTAGAGGAGCAGCTGCGCCCACTCGGCGTTGTGGCCCCCGCCGACGGGTCGACCCCGGAGCTGAACAAGTCCGACCCGCTGCTGGCTCTGAAGTTCCGGACCAAGGTCGTGCCCGAACGCTTCGTCCACGGCCTTACCACCCTCTTCAAGCCGCTGTTCCTCCCGCCCGTGGTGATCCTGGTAGTGCTCGCCTTCCTTGGTCTCGACGTATGGCTGTTCGGTGTGCACGGTGTCAGCCAGAGCCTGCGCAAGGTGATTTATGACCCCGCGCTCATGTTCATGCTGTTCGGCGGAATCGTCGTGGCCACCACGTTTCACGAGATCGGACACGCCACCGGCACCCGCTACGGCGGCGCCAAGCCGGGCGTCATGGGGATGGGGATCTACATCGTCTGGCCGGCGTTCTACACAGACATCACCGACGCCTACCGGCTCGGCAAGGGTGGCCGTCTGCGAGCCGACCTGGGCGGCATGTACTTCAACACGGTCTTCGGCGTGACCGTCGCCGCGCTCTATGCGGTCACGGGCTTCGAGCCCCTCCTGCTGCTGATCGTGCTCCAGACCTTCGCGATCGTCCAGCAGGCGCTTCCGCTGCTGCGCCTGGACGGCTTCTACATCCTCAGCGACCTCACCGGCGTCCCCGACATGCTTACCCGGATCAAGCCGGTGCTCAGCCGCCTGATCCCCGGCCGCGAGCTGGACCCGCGTGTAGCGGAGCTCAAGCCGTGGGTGCGGCGAGTGGTCACCGGCTATGTCTGCACCGTGGTGCCGATCATCGCACTGCTGTTCGTGGTGATGCTGGTGCATGCCCCGCGCGCGTTTGCAACCGGTTACGACTCCTTTACCACGCACTACTCGCGGGTTGGACCGGAGATCTCGGCTGGAAAGACCGGCAACGGAATATTCAACGTCTTCGAGATGATCATCCTCGCCCTCCCGCTGATGGGCATGGTCTACTCGACGGGTCGCGTTGGAAAGCGCGCGGGCACCGGTGCCTGGAGCTGGTCCGCGGGCGAGCCTGTGAGGCGCGCCGGGCTACTGCTCAGCACGGCGGCCACGGTCGGCGTGGTCGCCTTCCTGTGGTGGCCAAACGGCGAGTACCGGCCGATCCAGCCCGGCGAGAAGGGCACCCTCGTCTCCGGAGTGGAGAACCTCGTGCACGCGCCGAGCGGCCGCGCCTCGCTCACCCCCGAACGGGAGCGTCAGCTCGGCGGCGCACCATTTCAGCGCGACGCCCGCCCTCAGGCCGGCTCGAGCTCTGCCAAGGAGACCAAGCTCCGCCTAGAGCGGCGGGGCAACCGACCGAAGTCGGGCTCGAGCACCATCCCAAGCCCCCCCAGCTCACCGGACTCGCCGGCGGGGTCGGACCCCAACGCGACCCCCGACGAGGGCGCCACGCCCCAGGACGGCAACAGCGTCGACCCAGCAAACCCACCGTCCTCGACGGCGCCCACCAGCCCCACGCCGCCCCCGACGACCACGACCCCGCCACCGACCACCACGCCGCCGACCTCCAACGACGGGACGACGACTACCCCATGAGCAGGCTAACCGGGAACATCAGGCAACTCGTCGTCCTGGTGCTAGTCGTCATCGCCGGGGTCGGCGGTGGGTTAGGGCACCCGGGATCGGCCGAGGGCCAGGGTGGCGGGGGTGACACGTCTGCCGTCGCGATCAACACCAAGGACGGCTCCTCGCTCTTCAAGCTCGCCTTCCAGATCAGGAGAGTCACCGGCGATGTGGTCAACAACCAGAACGCCGCGGTGGCCTATGCCAGCTGCACGCAGTGTCAGACGGTCGCGATCTCGATC
>JBBRYL010000111.1:0-8712 GCA_038237685.1 Solirubrobacterales bacterium
GACGGTCTTGGCAAATACCTCTCCGAGGTGATCACGAAGGCGCCGGGCACAACCGATGACATCACGGCGATCCTCCGCGAGACAAAGACCGACGTCGTCATCAACTATCTACCGGTCGGCTCAGAGACGGCCACCAAATGGTATGTCGAACAGGTGCTTCGCGCGGGATGCGGGTTCGTGAACTGTATCCCCGTGTTCATCGCCCGCGAGAAGTACTGGGGTGACCGCTTCAAGAAGGCCGGCCTGCCGATCGTCGGCGACGACATCAAGTCACAGGTCGGCGCCACCATCGTCCACCGCCAGCTGGCTCGCCTGTTCGGCGACCGAGGCGTGAAGATGATGCGCACATCGCAGCTCAATGTGGGCGGCAACATGGACTTCTACAACATGCTCGAGCGCGAGCGGCTGGAGTCCAAGAAGATCAGCAAGACCAACGCGGTCACCTCCATCGTCGACCACGAGATGGAAGCCACCGACGTGCATGTCGGGCCGTCCGACTACGTGCCATGGCTGACCGACCGCAAGTGGGCCCACATCCGGCTCGAAGGCCAGGCCTTCGGCGACGTGCCGCTGAACGCCGAGCTCAAGCTCGAGGTATGGGACTCGCCGAACTCGGCGGGCATCGTGACCGATGCCGTGCGCTGCTGCAAGCTCGCGCTTAACAACGGGCTCGCCGGTCCGCTGGAGGGCCCGAGCTCCTACCTGATGAAGTCGCCTCCCGTCCAGGTGCCCGATGACATCGCCCAGGACGACACCGAGAAGTTCATCGCCGAGTACGGCGGCGCTCCCAAGCTTCCGGGTGGCAAGGCCAGGGTCAAGGCGGAGGAGAACGCCTAGGAGCGCTGCGCCCTAGGTCGTGAGTTCGAAGCCTCCAGACAAAGCGCGTTCACGCGAGGGGGTAGGCCTCCGGGGTGGTTCGTTGCTTCTCGGGAGACAGCCAACCACGCGGATCTAGACGGCGTTAGGCCCAGTGATCACAGTCACCATCGTAAGCTGTGGCGCGTGCCGCCCGAGCCCCTGTCGATCGCACAGGTCACGCCCTACCCCTGGGAGCAGGAGCGCGAGATCAACCACTTCGTGGAACGCCTCTCCCAGGAGTTGCGTGCTCGCGGGCACCGGGTGGTGACCGTCGCCCCCTCCGACTCGCGCGATCTGGTGCGCGACGGGCGCCGCCGCGTGAAGGCGCTCGCCGGCGGCGACCAAGACGCCCTGTTCGACGGTGAGGTGCTGGCGGTCGGGCAGTCGTTGCCGTTTCGGCGGGGCGGGTCGGTCTCGCTGCCGCTCGACGTGTCGCGCACCCTCGAGGACCTGCTCGACCACGCCGCGCTCGACATCCTGCATGTGCACGAGCCGTTCGCTCCGAGCGCCTCCTCGGCGGCGCTGCGCCACTCCCGGGCGCTGAACGTCGGCACCTTCCATGCGCCCACCGAGCGATTCGTCTCCACCCAGGTTGCGCGGCCGCTGGTCGAGCTGTTGTTCGGCCGACTCGATGCACGCAGCGCTAGCTTCGCCGCCACGCGCGACCTGGTCGAGCGCTTCTTCCCCGGCGAGTACGACGTGATCCGCCCCGGCGCCGACCTGCTCGAGCCGCGTCGCTCCGGCGACCCTGCCGAGATCTTCTTCCCCGTGCATGAGGAGCGCGGTGCGCTGCGCGTGTTCCTACGCGCTCTGCGACGGATGGACCTTGACGCCGACTGGACCGCCACCGTCTGGTTTCCCGATCCCGCCGGCACGAGCGCGCCCCCCGCCCTGGCGCGCCGGCTGCGCGAGCGGGTCCGCTTCGTGGGCACCGGCGAGGCCACCGAGGCCGAGCACCTGGCCCAGGCCGACATCGTGGTGGCCGCGTCGACCGGCACCGCACCGACGCCCCAACTGCTGCTGCGCGCGCTCGGGGCCGGGGCCGTACCCGTGGCCTCGCGCCTTCCCCAGTACGAGGAGTCGCTCGACGAAGGCCGGCTTGGCCTGTTGTTCGAGCCGCGCGACTCGCTCACGCTCGCTGCCCAGCTCGACCGGCTGGTGGGCGATGCCGAGCTGCGCGGGCAGTTCAGCCGGCGCGTGGAGCAGGCGCGACCCGGCCTCGCATGGAGCGGCGTGGCCGAGCGCTTCGAGGAGCTCTACGCCGACCTCGCGGGACGGCGCCATGACACGGTGGGCTTGCCCGCGGTGCGCAAGCGCCTCGGCGACCGCGAGCTGATCTCGGTCGATCTACACATGCACACCGACCACTCCTCCGATTGTGCAACGCCTACCGATGAGCTCCTCAAGGCCGCTCGCGACGCCGGGCTCGGCGCGATCGCCGTGACCGACCACAATGAGGTGTCCGGCGCCCACGAGGCCCGCGAGAAGGCCGAGCGCTACGGGGTAAAGGTGATCGTCGGCGAGGAGGTCAAGACCGCCGACCAAGGCGAGATCATCGGCCTGTTCATCGAGGACAAGATCCCGCGCGACATGACCCTGCAGGAGACGATCGCCGCCATCCGCGCCCAGGGCGGACTGGTGTACGTGCCCCACCCGTTCGACCGGATGCACTCGGTGCCCGACTACGAGCACCTGCTCAAGGTGGTCGATGACATCGACGCGATCGAGGTGTTCAACCCGCGAGTCGCCTTCTCCGCCTTCAACGAGGAGGCCGAGCGGTTCGCGGCCAAGTATCGGATCGTCGCCGGGGCGGGCTCGGACAGCCACGTGGCGGCAGGGCTCGGGTCCGTCAAGATCCGCATGCGCGACTTCGACGGCGCGGAGGAGTTCCTCGAGTCGCTGCGCGACGCCGACATCGTCCGCAAGCGGACCAGCCTGCTCTACGTGCAGGCGCTGAAGTTCATCCAGACCAAGGCGACGCCCGCCCAGGCGCGCCGCCGGACGGCCAAGCCAGGAGCCGGACAGGCGCGCGCGGAGGTGGGCGAATCCGCCCAACCCGGCAAGGACTGATGCAGCGCAAAGGAACCGTGGCCGGGCCGTCCAATCCTCCAGTCCAGGTGCCTGCCACAGACGACGAGATCCGCGAGAAGTACCTGGAACGAGCCATCCGCGAGCTGAACCAGCTCACGCGCGAGGTCCAGACCTGCGAGCACTGCCCGCGGGGCAACCTGATGCCGGTGCTCGGGTCGGGCCACCCCCAGGCCGACGTCTTCATGCTGAAGTTCGCTCCGCGGCCTTCTGAGATCGAGGAGGGCGTGGCCTACTACGGGCGCGCCGGGTCCGCGTTGATGAAGAGCTTCAAGCGGCTCGGGATCGATCCGCTGGCCGTCTACGGCACCGTGTTCGTCAAGTGCCCCGTGCATGACACGGATCTCTCGGCGCCGGAGTGCCGTGCCCGGGTGCTGGACGAGATCGCTGTCGTGCAACCCCGGATCGTGGTGGTGATGGGCGAGGAGGCGCTGGACGAGCTCAACGGGCTCGGCGTTCCCCTTGGCGCGCAGGTGGCGCCCGACGCCGGTGCCATCCAGAAGCTCACCCCCAGCTGCGACGCCCTCTACGTGCCAGACATCGACGCGTCGCTGGACGACGAGGCTGCCAAGCGCGCGTTCTGGCGTGCTTTCCGCTCGCTCGGTGAGTGGTACGCGGACTTTCCGCCGTACTAGGGGCGGCTTCGCCGCCCTCTTAGATCGACCCGAGCGGCACCAGAGTGGAGCCGCCCACCACCTCGTAGAGCGCCATCGTGTTGCGCCCATTGCGCAGCCGGGACTCGGGGAGGTTCATCGCGAAGTACTCGTGGCGGTCCGCCTCGAGCTTGAAGCTGCGGCCCACGGCGGCGATACGGCCGTTGACCGCTAGGGCGAGGTCGCGATCCGACGGCGTCGGCGAACCGGTGATCGTGCCCGCCGCCAGGGTCGGAACCGCCCTGGCCGACAGCCGCACGCGCGCGAGGCTGGGCGGCACCGCGAAGGTGGCGCGCACCGGACCCGGTCGCAGGCGCCGCACGCTCGAGACCAGGCGCTTGAGCAATCCGCGGTTCGGACCCAACCGGTAGACGCCCGACCATGGCCCCGTGCCGAACAGCGCGCGGCGCCGGAGCACCTGGGCGCGCCGCCGGGCCTCCATCTCCTTCGCCGGCACATAGATCGTGCCGCTCAGATCGCGCCGCTCGATCGTCACCCCGTCCCGGGCCGCCACGGTATCCCCGAAGGCCTGCGCGCCATCCACTGCAAACCCGACGCCGGCGTGTAGGAGGTGCGCGATGGTGGGAACCACGTCGGTGGTCTGCGCATACGCTCGCGCGATCCGGCCACGGGTCTGGCCCGGCCGCTTGACGAAAAGGGGGACCGGCGCGATGTCCTCGACGTTGCGTTCGTTGACCTCACGTCTGTCCACGACGTCCAATGCGAAGCTCTGCTGGAACGAGATGCCGTGATCGGCGGTGACCACCACCAGCGCCTTTCGCCACTGGCCGGTGTGCTTCAGGCGCTTCACGAGCCTGCCGATCTCGCGGTCCACATAGCCAACCTGCAATAGGTGGCGCTGCTCGTTGAACTCCGTGAGGAACGGGTTGTAGAAGCCCGTGGCGGTCGCGAAGTCGGGCAGCGTGCCGGGCGGGTAGCCGGTGCGCGCCCGGCCCGATGGCAGATAGACCCACGGCACGTGGGGCAGCACCGAGTGGTGGAAGGTGAAGGTGGGCCGGCTGGAGCCCCGTAGCGAGGCGATGGTGCGGTTCAGGCGCTCGCGCCGGTCGTGGAGAATGTTGTAGTGGGGGTTGCCGTAGTGGTCGCGGCGGGGGCACAGCCGCGGGGGGCAGACCGTGGTGGCCTCTTCGCGGCTGTGGATCCGGTAGCCGAGCCGGTCCATGAGCGTGAAGATCGATTGCGGGTGGCTCTTGTAGCTCGGAGAGCCTCCCGCTACCGGCAGGGCGCCGTCGAGGATGGCTGGCAAGGCCTTCTTGGTGCTGTCATAGACGGTGGAGGCGTTGCGAAACCATGTCGACCCGCGCGCAAGCGCCGCGAATCCCGGAAAGCGCCTGGAGTCGATCGTGCCGTTGGCCAGCATCATGTCCCCGACGGGGAACTCGTCGAACACGATCATGATCACGGGGGGTCGCGCGGCGGCGTGCGCTCGCGCGGGCGCCAAGGCGGCCCCGACCAACGCCAGCACCGCCACAAGCGGAGCTAGGCGACACGCCGCTCCGACGGTCAGGTGGCCGTGCGCTCCATGAGGGCGACGCACTCGATATGGGGCGTCTGGGGAAACATGTCCACCGGCTGCACGCTTCTCAGCTCGTAGCCGGCATCGACGATCTGCCGAGCGTTGGGGGCAAGCGTCGTGGGGTTGCATGACACGTAGACGATCTTGTCAGCCTCCACCTCGAGCACGCGCCGCACGATCTTCTGGGTAAGCCCGGCACGGGGCGGATCGATAACCACGACGTCAGCCGAGCCCTCCTCCTCGAGCAGCGGCCGCATCGCGGTGCGCACGTCCCCGGCGTAGAAGCTCGCGTTGTCGATCCCGTTGCGGCGAGCGTTCTCGATGGCGTCGGCCACTGCCCGCTCAACGCTCTCGACCCCGACCACCTTGGCGGAGCTCAACGCGAGGGCAATCGAGATCGTGCCGATGCCGCAATAGAGGTCGAAGACGCGTTCGCGTCCGCTGAGCCCGGCGGCGGCGCTAGCCTCGGCGTAGAGCCGCTCTGCCATCTCGGTGTTGGTCTGGAAGAAGGCATCGGGCGAGATCCCGAAGCGCAGCGTCTCGCCGCCGATCCGAAGCTCCTCCTGCAGCAGCGACTCGCCTTTGAGCAGTCTGGTTTTGCCGTCACGGGTGGTCTCGGCCACACCCTCGGCTTGGGTCCAGAGCACGGAGTCGGCGGGCATCGCGGCGGCGAACTCGTCCTGGAGGAACTCGCCCTTGCTGGTGACCAGACGAATCTGCAGCTGGCCGGTGCGCCTGCCCTCACGCACCACCAGGTTGCGTAGGAAGCCGCCGTGGTCGTGGCGGTCATAAGCCGAGAGGCCGGCCTCTCGGCACCAGGCGAGCACGGCTGTGCGCACGGCATCGACTCGCTCCGAGGCCAGGATGTCGTGCTCGACCGGGTCGATCAGGTCCCACCGCCCGGCACGGTGAAAACCGAGCACCAGGCCGTCGGCGTCCTCACCGAAGGAGTACTCCATCTTGTTGCGGTAGTGCAGCTCCTGCAGCGCGGGCACGATCTCGAGCACCGGCGGTTCGTCGAAGCCTCCGAGGCGGGTGAGCGCGTCTGAGACCTGGCGCTGCTTCTCGGCCAGCTGCATGGCATAGGGCATGACCTGCCACGGCGCGCCCGGGTGAGGTGCGAGCGGCTCGATCCGGTCCGGGCTGGGCTCCAGCAGCTCCACGAGCCGCGCCTCGGCGAAGGAGCGCTTCGCCTTGTCTATCTCCGCGCGCACCCGGTCGCCGGGCACCACGCCGCGGACGAACACCACGAAGCCAGCCGCGGCGCGGCCTACGCCCGCGCCGCCGTTGGCGAGGGACTCGATGGTGATCTCGACCTCTTCGCCCTTGCGCGGGCGGACGCGCTGGGTCGGGGCGGGCACCTAGTCGAGCTTAGAAGAGATGCCGTCGAGCACCGTCCTGCGATTCGCGTTACGACGCTCGTAGTCGCGCACCTTGCGCAGCTCCGCCGGGCTCAGGTCGTCGAGGCGCGTCTGCACCTGCGACACGGTGAGCTCGTCGTAGCCGGTCACCGGGAAGCTCGGACCGAGCCCGGCGGCGCGACGGGCCTTGTCGGCCTGGGCCAACACCGGGTCGGCCTGCTTGACGGCGCCCTTGCGGGCCTTGGCCCCGGCCCCCTCGACCTGCGATCGAGCGACCTTGGCGGCGGTCGTACCCCGCTTACGAGCGGTGTCGGTGGCATCCTCGATCTGGTCGATCCCCCTACCGAGGAACTGCTCGAGGTCGGCAAGCACGTCGCTTGTCTGCTTACGCCCACGTTCGACTAGGCCGGAAACGAGGTCCTGGGCGTCGTCGGCGGTCACACGTCCGCGGCTGACGGCATCGTTGACGGCGTCCTCGATCCGCTCGCGGGTGAGCACGATCAGCCCGAGCGGATCCACGAGGCTCTTGGCCAGCGCCTCGCGCAGCTCGGCGGCGGTGTTGGCCGACGCGGCCGTGGTCTCGGCGGAGGCGTTGGATGCCGCGCGCGAGGCCTGCGGCTTGGACGCGCTGGCGCGCTTGGCGGCACCCTTCTTCGCGGCTGCCGAGCGCTTGGCCTGGTTGGCCTTGCGAGTGGCGGCGGCCGTCTTGGCCGCCGCGGACCTGGAGGTCGAGGCGGGCTTGGCCGCGGCCTTCTTCTTACCTGCCGGTGAGCTCTTCTTCTGGCTGGTGCGCCGCTGCTGAGCCATTCCTTCTCCCTCAAAAGGTGGGTGTGACAGGCGCCACTATCGCACCTCGAAGCCCGCGACGACGGGGGTATGGTCGGACAGGCGCAGCAGACGGCCGCCATCGGCCCGGAGCTCACGCGCCGACGGCGGGAGCGAGCGCGGCTCGAGCACCGCCTCGAGCCCGCGCCCGAGCAGGTGGTCGATGCGGTTGGGCTCGGTGGGTCGTGAGAGCCCGAAGCGGCTTGAGAGCTCGACAAACGGTGCGGGCGCTCTGGCCGGCCGGAGGTTGAGATCGCCCCCGAGCAGCAGCGAATCTCCTGCGGCAAACGCCACCGCCCGCTCGGCGGCTTCGACCAGTTCGGCAGGACCCTGACCGGTGGAGCCGACCGAGAGGTGCATGCACGCGACGGCCAGCCGGAGGCCGCCGGGATCGATGATGCGCGCCATCAGCAGCGCCCGCCGCTCGGGCCGTGCGGCCAAGCGCACGCGTTCCACGGCCTCGATGCGCGCGGGCGCGCGCACCAGCACGATGTTCGAGCCGCCCTCATTCGAAGCGATCAGATCCGGGTTAAGGTCGCCGAGCAGGGCCCGTAGGCGTCCCAGCTGGTTGCGCGAGGTGAACACCTGAGCGCCGTCGGCGCGGCACCGCACCTCGAACGGCTCCAGCCAGCGCGGCGGCACCTCCTGCAGCAGGGCGACGTGCCAGGGAAGCGAATCGAGCACCTGCCCGAACTCGTGCCCTAGGGGGCGGTTGACCTGCACGTGCGTGGCATTGCGCTCGGTCAGGCGTAGGAGACGCGAGCGCCAGGTGAACAGCGACTCGTCCGGTGGGAAGTCCCGCCCATGAAAGAGGTTCCACGTGACTGCCCTGAATACGATGCCCGAGTGACTCGCCATTTCCTGACCGGAGAAGAGCTTACGGGCGCAGACCTGGCCGCCCTGCTCGACCGCGCCGAGGCACTGCGCGCCGACCGCGACGCCTCCCAGGCGCTCCAGGGGAAGAGCGTCGCGCTGATCTTCGAGCAGCCTTCCACGCGCACGCGCGTGTCGTTCGAGGTGGGCGTGTCCGAGCTCGGCGGCCACCCGCTGGTGCTGCGCGAGGGCGAGATGCAGTTATCGCGGGGCGAGTCGATCCGCGACACCGCCGCGGTGCTGTCGCGGTTTGTTGCGATGATCGGCGTGCGCACCGTGCCCCACGCGGTTCTCGTCGAGCTGGCCGAGCACTCGTCGGTGCCGGTGGTGAACATGCTCACCGGAGAGCACCACCCCTGCCAGGCACTGGCAGACCTGCAGACCCTGCGTCAGCGCTTCGGGGACCTCGACGGTCTGAAGCTCGCCTACATCGGCGACGGCAACAACGTCGCGAGCTCGCTGATGCTCCTCGGCGCCAAGGCAGGCCTCGAGGTGGCGGTGGCCACGCCACCGGGGC
>JBBRYL010000112.1:0-8482 GCA_038237685.1 Solirubrobacterales bacterium
CCGCTCACGCCTCCGTCCGCGTCCCGATCCGGTGGCGCGACCTCGATCTGCTCGGGCACTTGAACCAGGCCGTCTACCACGAGTACCTCGAAGAGGGGCGCGGCGCCCTGATGGCGTCGCTCGGCCGCGAGCACCGGTTCCCGTTCGTGCTCGCCCGGGTCGAGCTCGACTACCACCACGAGGTGCGCCGCCAGGACCGCGAGGTCGAGGTGGTCGCGCGCGTCGAGCGGGTGGGCACAAAGAGCCTGACCGTGACCCACGAGATGCTGCTGCCCGATGGCACGGTGGCCGCGACGGGATCGTCGGTGTTCGTCGCCTGGGATCCCGAAAAGCGGGCGGCCAGGACGCTTACAGATCCCGAGCGCACGGCGCTAGAGGGGTGAGCTCGGACTGGATCGAGTCGGCGGCGGAGGCTATCGCCAACCGCGCGGAGGACGAGCTGCGTGCGATGGTGGCCATCTCGTCGCCCTCGGGTGACGTCGCGGGTGCCGAGGGCTGCCTCTCGCTCGCCGCCTCGCTGGCGCCCGAAGGCGCACGCGCCGAGCGAGTCCCCTGCTCCTCCCCCGGCCACGCCGACGACATGTTGCTGCGCCTGCAGGGCACCGGCACCACGCGCGTCCTGCTGCTCGGCCACGTCGACACGGTGGTGGCCCACGCCGACCACCGGCCGATGGAGAACCGTGACGGGCGCTGGGTGGGCTCGGGCACCGTGGACATGAAGGGCGGCGACGTGCTCGCGCTCGGCGTCCTGCGCGCGCTGGAGCCGTTTACCCGAAGCTACGCCGAGGTTGCGCTCTTGCTGGTGTGCGACGAGGAGTGGCGCCAGGTGCCCTTCGCCCACGCCGAGCGCTTCGCCGGTTGGGACGCCTGCCTCTGTTTTGAGGCGGGTGAGCGCACGCCCGACGGCGGCCACGCGGTGATCGTGCGGCGCAAGGCCGCAGGGACGGTCAGGGTGACCGGCCACGGCCGCGCCTCCCACGCCGGGGCGGCGCCCGACAAGGGCCGCAACGCGCTCGTGGGGCTGGCCGGAGCCGCGCTGCACGTGGCAGGCCTGCACGATCCCGACGGTCCCGACCACTTGACGGCCGTACCCACGATCCTGCGCTCCGGCCACGCGCTCAACGTCGTGCCCGCCGGCGGCGAGCTTACCTGTGACCTGCGCGCGGACTCGCTCGAGGCGATCGAGGCGGCCATGGCCTCGATCCCGACAGAGGTCGCGGGAGCGCAACTGCACACCGAAGCCCTCAGGCTGTGGCCGGGCATGCAGGCCACCGATGCTACGGCGCCTCTACTGGCGCGGGCTTCGCAGGTGCTCGGCGAGCCCGTGGTCGCGCACGGCCGTGGCGGAGCCAGCGACGCGAGCCACATCGCGACGGTGGTTCAGTGCTCGGTCGACGGTCTCGGCCCGCGCGGCGGCAACGCCCACCACCCGGACGAGTTTCTGTCGGCGGAGTCGCTGCGGCCGCGGGCCGCTGTCGCACTGGCCGTGGCGGCCGCCGCTCTGGAGATCGACCCGTGATCGCCGGCACCCGTCGGCCTGTGGCACCGGGCACCGTCCGGCTTTCCTGGAACGGCCTGAACACGGGGGGGTCTGCCGCACCAGACGAGCGCTATCGGATCAGCGCAGGGATCCCCGGCGGACGCTCGCGGCCGATTGGCTCGGTGCTGCTGCGCGGCCACGTCTACCCGGTGCGCGGCGGCCACGGCTTCCGCGGGCCCGATCGGCACCTTCGGCGCGCCGCGAACCGGCGGCCGGCGCCACGAGGGGTTCGACGTAGACGCCCGCTGTGGCACGCCGGTTGTCGCCGCACGGGGCGGCACCGTGACCGTCAAGCGCTACGACCGGTGCTCTATGGCAACCTCTGATCGTCCACGGCAGCCACGAGCGGCGCGACTACTGGTACGCCCACCTGCGCTCGCCCGCACGGGTCGCGCGCGGCCGGCGGATCCACACCGGCCAGCGCATCGGCGACGTCGGTGTCACCGGCAACGCCCGCACGATCGGCTGCCATCTGCACTTCCAGGCGGTCGGGCCGGGCGGTCCGCTCGACCCGCTGCCGGGCCTGATGGCCTGGGACGGCTGGAGCTAGCTCCCGCCCGCAAGCACGGCCGGGAAGCCCCGCCGCCAGCTCGGCCACGCCGGCGACCAGCCCAGCTCACGCTTGGCCTTGGCGTTGGAGGCACCGCGGATCTCACACATCATCGCCACGGCCACGGGGCCGCCCGCGACCGCCCCAAGCCAGCGCGGCACACGCCGCGGCGCGGGAGCGCCCGCCGCATCCGCGAGGGCGGGAAGCCACTGGTGCACCGGTGCCGGCTCGTCGTCGACCACGTTGTAGAGGCCGGGCGTGCCGCGCTGAAGCGCCACGACCGCTGCCGAAGCGGCGTCGTCGACGTGGGTGAACGACCAGATGCCCTCGCCGCCGCCGACTATCGGGAGCCGGCGCCGGCGCACCGCCTCGATCTGATCGGCTCCGGCGTCGGGGCCTATCGAGGTACCCGGGCCATAGAAGAAGCAGTAGCGCAACACGAGCCCCTCGATCTCGGTCGCGGTCGTGGTCGTCGACTCCAGCCGGCTGATGGCGGCGTGGGTCGCGCGGAGGCCCTTCGGTGGATGGGGATCGAGCCGGTCGTCCTCGGTCTTGACCAGCGCGCCCTCGCGCGCGTAGGGCCAGCCAGTGAAGCTCTGGGCGATGAAACGGCGGGCGCCGGCGGCCACCGCGGCCGACATCAGGTTGTCGTTGCCCTCGGTGCGCAGCCGGTTGGTGACCTCGAAATAGTGGTCGAATCGCCGCAGGTTGTCGCCCATCGACGTGAGGTCGGTCAGCTGGTTGATCACCGCCTCGGGGCGCGCGAGCGCGACGGCATCGCCGACCGCCCGGGCGTCGAGCGCGTCGGCCACGACAGCGCGCGCACCGGCCGCCTCCAGCTGGCCGGCCTTCGAGGCCGAGCGGGTCATGCCGGTGACGTCGTGGCCGGCCGCGACGAGCTTCTTCACAAGCGGCCGGCCCACTGCGCCGGTCGCACCCGCGACGAAGACCCGCATCCGATTGTCTGTGGTCATGTCGTTCATACCGGTTGAGACGAGAGAGACAGGTCGGCTGTGACGCTCACGCGAGATCCAGGTGAGACATCTTCTCCGGGTTGCGCATGACCCGCACCGCCTGTACCTGACCGTCGGCGATGTCGAGCGCCATCACCGAGCCGATGTGGCCGTTCTCGAACAGAATCAGTCCGGGCTGGCCGTTGACCCACACCGCACGGTCGCCGACGTCGTCAAAAAGGCGCACCCTGCTGCGGGCGATGCCCACGAGCACGCGTGCCACACGGGCCGCGCCGTGGAGCTGCTTACGCGCCGCGGTCGCTTTGCCGCCTCCGTCGCTCATGAACACCGCATCAGCGGCCAGCAGCCCCGTGAGGCCCTCGGTGTCGCCCTCCGCGATCGCCTCGATGAAGCGCGCCGTGAGCTCTTGGCGCTTGGCGGCGTCGGCCTCGAAGCGAGGACGCTCCGCGTCCACGTGGCGGCGGGCGCGGCTCACCAGCTGGCGGCAGCTGCCCTCGGAGCGCGCGAGCATGCGCCCGATCTCGGCGTACTCGTGCCCGAAGACCTCCCGCATCAGAAAGGCGGCGCGCTCGGTCGGCGTGAGCCGCTCGAGCAGGACGAGGAAGGCCTGGGAAAGCGAGTCGGCCAGCTCGGCGCGCTCTCCGGGCCCCGGCGCCGGATCGGTGAGCAGCGGCTCGGGCAGCCACGGCCCCACGTAGGTCTCGCGGCGAACCCGAGCCGAGCGCAGGTGATCGATGGCCAGGCGAGTGGTCACCGCTGAGATAAACGCCCGTGGCGACTCGACGTCACTGCGGTGAAAGCGGAGCATCGCCTCCTGGGCGAGATCCTCGGCCTCGGTCACGCTGCCAACCATGCGGTAGGCGATCGAGAATGCCAGCGGTCGGAGCTGTTCGTACTGATCGTCGGTCATGACCGTGTAGACGAGACAGCGCTCGTGAGCGTGACGCGTCTACCCTCGAAACCATGACACGGCGCGAGATCAAGTCATGGCTGATGGACATGGACGGGGTGCTCGTGCACGAGAGCCAGGCGATCCCCGGAGCGGCCGAATTCGTGGCCCGCCTCACCGAGCTCGGCACGCCGTTCCTGGTGCTGACCAACAACTCCATCTACACGCCGCGCGACCTCTCGGCGCGGCTGCGTGCCAGCGGCCTCGAGATCCCGGAGGCGTCGATCTGGACGTCGGCGCTGGCCACGTCGCGGTTCCTGACCGACCAGCGTCCCGACGGCTCGGCGTTCGTGGTCGGAGAGGCAGGGTTGACCACGGCGCTGCACACCGCCGGCTACACGCTGACCGATACCGAGCCCGACTACGTCGTGCTCGGCGAGACCCGCACCTACAGCTTCGAGCGGATCACGCGCGCCATCCGGCTGATCGGCGAGGGCGCGCGCTTCATCGCCACCAACCCGGACCCCACCGGCCCCTCCCCGGAGGGACCGATGCCGGCCACCGGCTCGGTCGCGGCGCTGATCAGCCGCGCCACCGGCGTCGAGCCCTATTTCATCGGCAAGCCCAACCCGCTGATGATGCGCTCGGCGCTGAACGCGCTCGACGCGCACTCAGAGGAGACGGCCATGATCGGCGACCGCATGGACACCGACATCGTCGCCGGCATCGAGGCCGGGCTCGAGACCGTACTCGTGCTCAGCGGGTTGACCTCCTCGGCGGACGAGGAGCGCTTTCCCTACCGCGCGTCGCGCATCGCCGACTCGGTCGCCGAGTTGATCGACGAGCTGGGCTAGGGGCCCGGCGGCGGGCCGTCGGGGCCCGGTCCGTCGAAGTCGCTAGGACCACCGGGTGCCCGCCCGGACCGTGGCCGCGCAGGCCCTTGGGACGATCGGGTTGAAGCAAGGGTGCCCGCCGGGGGTGTGATCAACGTAAGAGCCACAGCCCCGGGTTGGACCCCATGTACAGGTGAAGCGGCGTAATCTTGGCCCCAAGTACGTGGGGATGCCCTGCAAACGGGGAAATACTCACCCTACGATGCGTTTTCGACGATCCAGGGAGATGCCGGCGGTGGCTGCCGTCGCGGCCCCGTTTGGCCGGAACCTCGACGTATGCCTGCAGACCATCGAGCACTCGGTGGCCGCGGCGCGCTCGCGCGGCGCCGAGCTCGTCGTCTTTCCCGAGTCGGCCCTTGGCGGCTATGTCTATGAGCCCCACATCACCGGCACCCCCCTCCCGGTGCCGGACCCGCCGGCGCTGACCGTCGGGTGCGACGTGATGGAGCGCCTCAGGGCGATCGCCGGGCCGACGATGATCTGCGTCGGCTATACCGAACAGGGCGAGGATGGCTGCTATTCCAGTGCCGTCTGCCTGAACGGCGACGGGGTCCTCGGCCACCACCGCAAGGTGCATCTGCCCCCGGCGGAGGTCGGTGTGCTCGAGGCCGGCTCGGGCTTCAGCGCGTTTGACACCCCGCTGGGCAAGATTGGCATGCTCATCTGTTACGACAAGGTCTTTCCCGAGGCCGCACGCGAGCTGGCGCTCGACGGCGCGGGCATCATCGCCTCGCTGGCGGCGTGGCCGGTCTCGCGGTTAAGCCCCGCTTGGGGGGTTCGGCGGGACAAACAGGTGCGCCATTTCGACCTGCTCGACCAGGCACGCGCGGTCGAGAACCAAGTGGTCTGGGTGTCGTCGAACCAGACCGGGCGCTTCGGCCGCCTGCGCTTTCCCGGCCACGCCAAGGTCGTCGACCCCGATGGGCGGGTCCTGGCCTCGACCGGTGGCCGGCGAGGGATGGCCGTCGCGGCGGTCGACGCACACGGGGCGGTCGACGAGGCCCGCCACGAGCTGTCACACCTGGGCGATCGCCGCCCGTTCGCGTACCAGCTGTGCCGAGGCCGCCCGGCAGCCGCAGCCTAGACTCGATTCACATGTGCGGAATAGTCGGCGAATACGGCGGTCCCAGCCCAGAAGAGGGGCGGCGGATGCTCGATCGCATCACCCACCGCGGGCCCGACGACAAGGGCGAGGCCCAGATCGCCGAGACCTGGCTCGGCCATACACGGCTCTCGATCGTCGATGTCGAGAGTGGCCACCAGCCGCTCAAGACCGCGGGCCGCGAGTTGTGGATGGTCGGCAACGGCGAGGTCTACAACCACGAGGACGTCAAGCTCGGGCTTGAGCACGACACCGCGTATGCCACCAAGTCCGACAACGAGGTGGCGCTGCACGTCGTGCGCGAGAAGGGGCCCGCAGCACTCACCGAGCTCGAGGGCATGTTCGCCTTCCTGCTGGCGGGGGAGGACGGGTTCTTCATGGCAGCCCGCGATCCCGTCGGCATCAAGCCGCTCTACTGGGCCGAGAGCGACGGCGTCTACCGGTTCGCCTCGGAGATGCACTCGTTCGAGCCCGACTGGCGCCCGTTCGTGGAGGTCTTCCCCCCCGGGCACTACTGGACGCCCGAGGGTGGCCTAGAGCGATTCGCCGACGCCGTGCCCGCGCCCAAGCACCACCCACACGAGGGCGACGACTGGACCGAGGCGGACCTGACCGAGACCCGCGAGGAACTGATCGGCTCTGTGCGGCGCCAGATGATGGGCGACGTGCCCGTCGGCGTGTTCCTTTCCGGGGGGCTCGACTCCACCCTCATCGCCGCGATCGCCGCGCGCTATCTCGGGGAGCGGGGCCAGCAGCTCAAGACCTTCGCCGTGGGCACCGAGAGCTCCTCGGACCTGATCGCCGCCCGCCAGGCGGCCGAGCACCTGAACACCGAGCACCACGAGCGCATCTACACCGGCGAGGAGGCCGAGGCCGTGATGGCCGACGTCGTGCGCTCGATCGAGCACTTCGACCCGTCGCTGGTGCGTAGCGCGGTGCCCAACTACCTGCTGGCAGAGATGACGGCCAAGCACGTCAAGGTCGTGCTCACCGGCGAGGGCGCCGACGAGCTGTTCGCCGGGTATGAATACCTCGGCGGCCTGGGCCACGCCCACGACCTGCACGACGAGATGGTGCGCACCATCGAGGGGCTGCACAACCTGAACCTCCAGCGTGCCGACCGCGTGACCATGGCCCACGGCCTCGAGGCCCGGGTACCGTTTCTCGACCGCGAGGTGATCGCGCTCGCTCTCGGCCAGCCCGCCAGGTGGAAGCTCACCCCGCCCGGCACCCAGGAGAAGCTGCTGCTGCGCCAGGCCTTCGAGGGATGGCTGCCCGACAACCTGCTCTACCGCGACAAGGAGCAGTTCGGTGACGGCAGCGGCGCCGCCGACGTGCTCACCCACAAGCTCGAGGAGTCCGTCTCGGACGCCGACTTCGACGCCGAGCGCGAGCGCGTGAGCCCGCCCTTTCGCACCAAGGAGGAACTGGCCTACTTCCGCATCTGGGACGCCTACCTCGAGGGCATCCGGCCCGACGTCACGCTGGCGCGGTTCGCGACAGCCTGACCACCGGGCCGAAGCTCACCTCCAGCAACGCCCCGCCCCCGCCGGCACCGGCGTCGAGGCCGTCGGATCGTCATCCACCACGAGGATCCGCACCCGACCATTGTGGCCGGAGCGGGCGACAAAGGACCCTCCTACCTTGCGCTTACTCTGTGACGGTGTCCGAGACCCCCGAAGCGAGGCCCGCGGCCATCTCCTTGACCGGGGTGGTCAAGCGCTACGGCGACGTGACCGCGGTCGACGGGTTGGACCTCGACGTGCCCGAAGGCACCTGCGTCGGCCTGCTCGGCCCGAACGGGGCCGGCAAGTCGACCACGATGAAGATGCTCACCGCCCAGGTGATCGCAGACGCCGGCGAGATCGAGGTGCTCGGCTACCGGCTGCCGGGAGAGTCGAAGCAGGCGCGGGCCGAGAGCGGCATGGTGCCCCAGCTCGACAATCTCGACACCACACTCACCGTGGAGCAGAACCTCGTGGTGTTCTCCTACCTCTACCGCGTGCCCCGCTCCGAGCGGCGCGCCGCGGTCGACCGCGCGCTGGACATCGCCAAGCTCGGCGGCCGCCGCGGTGCGAAGGTCGACGAGCTTTCCGGGGGCATGCGGCGGCGCCTGCTGATCGCCCGCGCGCTGGTACACCAGCCGCGGCTCCTGCTGCTCGACGAACCCACCGTCGGCCTCGACCCCCAGGTGCGCCAGGAGCTGTGGGCACTGATCGACAGCCTGCGCTCGGAGGGCACCTCGATCCTGATGTCGACCCACTACATCGAAGAGGCCGAGCGGCTGGCCGACACCGTGACGATCGTGTCCGAGGGCGCGGCGGTCGACACCGGGAGCCCGCGCGAGCTGATCGCCAAACACGCGGGCGGCGAGGCGATCGAGGTCTATGGCCCGCCCGATCACCTGGCCCAGGCCGAGCGCGACGCGGCGGCCGCCGGGTTCTCGACTCGCCGGACGGGCACGTCGGTGGCCGTCCTCGGCCTCGACCGCGCCAATGGCCAGGCGCCGCCCGAGGGGATTCCGCGCCAGGCCA
>JBBRYL010000113.1:0-8304 GCA_038237685.1 Solirubrobacterales bacterium
GCGCTGCTGGTGCGGCGCTACGGGTTCGACCTGGCGGCCGTGGTCTCGGCCTCGCACAACCCCTATCGCGACAACGGCATCAAGTTCTTCGGCGCCGCCGGCACCAAGATCTCCGACGAGCAGGAGGCCGCGATGGAGGCGCTGGTGGCGGCGGACGACCGCTCGATGCCTTCGGCGATGGGGCGGGTGCGCGAGCTGCACGGCGCCCCCGGCGACTACATGCGTGACCTCGAGCTGCGCTTCCGCGACCTCGACCTCAGTGGCATCCGCGTGCTGCTCGATTGCGCAAACGGCGCGACCCATCGCGTCGCCCCGGAGATCTTCCGCCGGCTTGGCGCCGAGGTCGAGGCGATGGCCGTCGCCCCCGACGGGCGCAACATCAACGAGGGTGTCGGCTCGACCCACATCGATGCCTTGGCGGCGGCCGTCTTCGAGGGCGGCCACCACATCGGCTTCGCCTTCGACGGCGACGGCGACCGCGTGCTGGCGGCCGACCGCACCGGCGCGGTGGTCGACGGCGACGAGCTACTGGCGCTGGCTGCGCTACACCTGCGCGGGGCCGGGCGGCTGCCGGGCGGCGGAGTGGCCGTCACGGTGATGACCAACTACGGCTTTCACACCGCCATGCGCGAGGCCGACGTCGATGTCGCTGTCACCCCCGTCGGCGACCGCCACGTGCTCGCCGAGCTGCTGCGCCGCGGCTGGGCCCTCGGGGGCGAGCAGTCCGGCCACATCATCGACACCGGGTTCGTACCCTCCGGCGACGGCACCGCCGCGGCGCTGCTCACCCTCGAGGCGCTGGCCGGCGGCGACCTGGCCCGGCGCGACGCCATGGAGAAGCTCCCCCAGCGGCTGGTGAACGTGACCGTGGCCGAGCGCGGCGGGCTCGATAACGCCGTCGCCGTACACGCTGCGATCGATGTCGAGTCCCGTGGCCTCGAGGGGCGCGGCCGTGTGCTGGTGCGGGCCTCGGGCACCGAGCCGCTGATCCGCGTCATGGTGGAAGCGCCCGACCAGACCGAGTGCGACGGGGTGACCGCCCGATTGGTAGCGACGGTCACAGCAGAGTTGGGCAGTTAAGGCGTCACGCGCAGCGTGCCGCGAGATACTCGCGGAGCTGGGCCCCCTGCTCCGGGTACCCTGATCAGCCTCATGTGCGGAATCATCGGCTACACGGGCGACCGGCCCTGCCAGGAGATCCTGATGGCCGGCCTCCAGGCTCTTGAGTACCGCGGCTATGACTCGGCGGGCCTCACCCTGCTGCAGGACGGCGCCAGCCATTCCACGCGCGCGGTCGGCCCGCTGGCCGCGCTCCGCGAGCGGGTGAACCCTGCCTCCGATAGGACAGGCGGCGACGCCCCCACGGCCCACAGCGGCATCGCCCACACGCGCTGGGCCACACACGGGCGCGTGACCGAGGAGAACTGCCACCCCCACTTCGACGCCAGCGGCCGCGTGCACGTCGTTATGAACGGGATCGTCGAGAACTGGACTGACCTGAAGAAGGAGCTGCTGGCCAAGGGCGTGCAGTTCACCTCAGAGACCGACACCGAGGTGGTCGCCCACCTGATCGCAAGCCACTACGAGGGGGACATCGTCGAGGCCACCCGCGCGACCTACGCGCAGCTGCGTGGCCACTACGCCTTCGTGGCCGTGCACGCCGACCAGCCCGATGTGCTCGTGGGGGCTCGCCACGAGTGCCCGCTGGTGGTCGGCGTCGGCGAGGGCGAGAGCTACATCGCCTCCGCGATCCCGGCGTTCCTGGCCGACACCCGCAGGATTCAGCTGATCGACGACGGCGAGATCGTCGTTCTGACGCCCGACGGAGCGACCTTCATGGACGCGAGCGGCACACCCGTCGAGCACGAGGTCGAGGAGGTCGATTGGGACGCCGAGGCCGCTGAGAAGTCGGGCTATGAGACCTTCATGCTCAAAGAGATCCACGAGCAGCCCCGCGCCGTGGCCGAAACGGTGGTCGACCGCCTGGCCCACGGCACAGTGGAGCTCGGCGACATCGGTGTGTCTGACGACGAGCTGCGCAACCTGCGCCGCGTGGTCATCGTGGCCTGCGGCACCTCCTACCACGCCGGGCTGATCGGCCGCTACGCGATCGAGAGCTGGTCGCGGGTGCCCGTCGAGATGGACGTGGCATCGGAGTTCCGCTACCGCGATCCGGTGATCGATGAGCGCGACCTGGTGATCGGCATCACCCAGTCGGGCGAGACGCTCGACACGCTTGCCGCCATGCGACTGGCGCGCGAAAAAGGCGCAAAGGTGCTCGCGGTCACCAACATCATGGGCAGCCAGGCCACCCGCGATTCCGACGGCGTGCTCTACACCAGGGCGGGCCTCGAGATCGGCGTGGCGGCCACCAAGACGTTCGTGGCCCAGGTGGCCGCCATGTACCTCTTCGCGCTGAAGCTCGCCAAGGTGCACGACTCGCTCGAGCCCCAGCGCTTCAGCGGGCTGGTGGCCGAGCTGCACGACCTCTCGCACCGCGTCGAGGAGCTCCTCGCCAGGGTGGGGCCGTCGGTCGAGCGCATGGCCGAGCACTGGAAGCAGGCCGGCTTCTTTCTTTACCTGGGACGCCAGGCGGGCCTGGCTGTGGCCCTCGAGGGCGCGCTCAAGCTCAAGGAGATCTCCTATGTGCCCACCGACGCCTACGCGGCGGGGGAGATGAAGCACGGCCCGATCGCGCTGCTCGACGAACGCACGCCGGTGGTGTGTGTGGCCACCGAGTCCGCCGTGCTCGACAAGGTGCTGTCGAACATCTCGGAGGTCACGGTGCGCGGCGCGCACGTGCTGGCGGTGGCCACCGAAGGGTCGCCCGAGGTGGCAGAGCACGCCGAGGAGGTCGTGTACATCCCGCGGACCGACACGCTGCTCCAGCCGCTGCTGGCGGTGATCCCGTTGCAGCTGCTGGCCTACCACATCGCCCGCCACAAGGGACTGAACGTAGATCAGCCACGCAACCTCGCAAAGACCGTCACGGTCGAGTAGGAGAAAGCTGCGGTGCTCGCTCGATCGACGATCTCGCCGCGCTCCTCGCCAGAGAAAGCTGCGGTGCTCGCTCGATGACGACCCCGCCGCGCTCCTCGCCAGCGATCGGCCTGGACCTGCTCGAGATCGATCGCCTCGAGCGGGCCCTGGCGCGTCGCCCACGACTGGCCGAGCGCCTGTTTACCCCGGCCGAGCGCGCCTATGCCGCCGACAGGGCACGGCCAGGCCAGCACCTCGCGGCCCGCTTCTGCGCCAAGGAGGCCGTGGCCAAGGCGCTGGCGCTTGACGGCTGGAGTTTTGCCGACGTCGAGGTGATCGCCACGGGCGGGGCCCCCGAGGTCCGCCTGACCGGCAACGCCGAGCGCCGTGCCGCCGAGCTGGGTATCGAAGTGAGCCTCTCGCTCACCCATACCGAGACCACCGCGGGCGCCGTGGCCATCGCGCTTTGAGCCTGCCCGACTGGGCCGAGCCGCTGTTCGAGGCGGAGGAGATGCGCGCGGTCGACGCCTGGGCGATCGAGGAGCAGGGCGTGCCGTCGCTCGCGCTGATGGAGAGCGCGGGGGAGGGCCTCGCGCGGGCGGTTGCCGCGTTCGCCCGGCCGGGGCCGGTGCGCGTGGTCGTGGGCCGCGGTAACAACGGCGGCGACGGCCTGGTGGTAGCCCGCCTGCTGCGCGACGAGGGCCGCGAGGTCGACGTGTTGGCCGTCGGGGATGTCGGCGACCTGCGTGGCGACGCGCGCAAGAACCTCGACCGCCTCCCGGGTGTGCCGCCCCGGCCCTACACCGAGGGCTGCCTCAACGGATCGGGCGTGGTGGTTGACGCCCTGCTCGGCACGGGCTTCAGCGGCGAGGTGCGCGAGCCCGCGGCGTCGGCCATCGAGGCGATCAACACCCAACCCGCGCCTGTGGTGGCGTGTGATGTGCCCTCGGGGGTGGATGCCTCCACCGGCCGGGTCGAGGGCGCGGCGGTGCGCGCGACGACGACCGCGACCTTCCACGGCAGCAAGGTCGGGCTCCAGGTTGCGCCGGGCACGCTGCATGCCGGCACGGTCTCGGTGGTGGATATCGGCGTCCCGCGCGGCGCGCCGACGGGCGAGCGCGCCGGGCTGATCACCGATCGGATCCTGAACCTCTATCCGCGGCGACCATCGGACGGCTCGAAGTTCACCTCCGGGGTGGTGGTCGTGGCGGGCGGTGCTCGCGGGCTCACCGGCGCGCCGACGATGGCAGCGCTCTCAGCCCAACGCGCCGGTGCCGGCTACGTCCAGGTGGCGGTGCCCGCCTCCGCCCAGTCGACGCTGGAGCTGCGCCTGCTCGAGGCGATGACGCGCGGGCTGCCCGACGAGGACGGTGGACACACAGAGCGCGGTGTGGTGGCCCTGACCGAGATGAGCGAACGCGCGGGGGCGGTCGTGCTCGGACCGGGACTCGGTTCCACGGACGGCGCGATCGAGTTCGCGCGCGCCGCCGCCCGTCGAGTGAAGGTGCCGCTGCTGCTCGACGCCGACGGTCTCAACGCCCACGCGGGCGACCTCGAGGCGCTCGGGGACCGCACCCATCCCACCGTGCTCACTCCACACGAGGCGGAGCTCGGGCGCCTGCTGGGGGTCAGCACCGAGGCCGTGGCCGTCGATCGTCTCGCCTGTGTGCGAACGGCCGCGCTGCTCAGCCGCGCGGTGGTCCTGCTGAAGGGCGCCGACACGATCGTCGCGCGGCCCAACGGGGTGGTGGCCGTGAGCCCGGGCTCCACCCCGGCGCTTGCCACCGCCGGCACCGGCGACGTGCTCTCGGGGCTCATCGGCACCCTGCTGGCCAAGGGGATGGATCCCTTCGCGGCGGCGGCGCTGGGGGCGTTCGCGCACGGCCGCGCGGGCATCGCCGCCGCCCGGCACCACGGGGTCGACCACGTCATCGCCGGTGATGTGATCGAGTGCCTGCCCGCCGGGCTCGGCTCCGTGGCCTCCAGGTAAGGTCACCGCCATGGCCACCACCGTCGGCGAGATCATGGATCGAAACCCCGAGACGATCACGCCCGAGACCGATGTGGAGACCGTGATCCGCACGATGCGCGTGAACGAGCTGCCCGGCATTCCCGTGATCAACGAGGGCCGGCGGGTCGTGGGCATCGTGACCGAGACCGACATGGTGCTGCCAGACCAAGATGGCGACCTGCACCTGCCCCACTACGTGAACATCTTCGGCGGCACCGTGTTTCTCGAGCCGCTGAAACGGTTCGAGACGCGGCTGCGCAAGGCGTTCGCGTCGACGGCCGCAGACATGATGTCTGAGAACCCGGTCACCGTCGAGCCGGGCACGAGCGTCCGCGAGGCCGCCAAGATCATCCACGACAGCGGCCACAACCGGCTACCTGTGACCGAGCACGGCCAGTTGGTTGGCGTGGTCACGCGCGTGGACGTGCTCGGCGCGCTCGTCAGCTGACCATGCCCGTGCGAGCACTCGCGCGCGTCCGCCCGGCCGCGATCGAGGCAAACGCCGCGCTGCTGCGATCGCGGCTGGGCTCGGATACCGCCTTGTGCGCGGTGGTCAAGGCCGATGGCTACGGCCACGGCGCCGCCACCGCCGCCCGGGCCGCGCTCGACGGGGGCGCCTCCTGGCTGGCAGTGGCCTCCGCGGGTGAGGCTGCGGCGCTGCGGGCGGAAGGCGTCGTCGCGCCGCTGCTCGTGATGGGTGCGCTCTCGACGCAGGAGGCCGGCACGGCACTCGACGCCGATGCCGACGTCGTGGTGTGGAACCGTGCCTTCCTCGATTCGATCGCTGACCGCGGGCCGCGAGTGCACGTGAAGTTCGACTCGGGCATGGGCCGGCTTGGCACCAGCGACCTCGAGGAGGCACGGTCGTTGATCCAGGCCATCGACCTCGACGAGCGCGCCAGCCTGGCCGGGGTGATGACGCACTTCGCCACCGCCGACGAGCTCGGCGACGCCCACTTCCCGCTCCAGCTCGAGCGGTTCACCGCTCTGGCAGAGCAGGTGCGGTCCGATTTCCCCGGCGCGATCGCGCACGCGGCCAACAGTGCCGCGACGCTGCGCGACCCCGCGTCGCACTTCGACATGGTGCGCTGCGGCGTGGCCCTCTACGGCCTCGACCCGTTCCAGCACGACGCCGGCGCGCACGGACTCCAGCCCGCGCTCCAGCTGGAGAGCTACGTGGCCTCGGTCAAGCGCTTCGAGCCGGGTGACAGCGCGGGGTACGGGCGACGGTGGATCGCCGACCGCCAGACCTGGGTGGCCACCCTGCCGATCGGGTACGCCGATGGCTGGCGTCGCGCGCTGACGAACAACTGCGACGTGTTGATCGGAGGACGACGCAACCCCCTGGTCGGCACCGTGAGCATGGACAACGTCACGGTGGACCTGGGTCCGGACACGGCTGTGACGGTGGGCGAGCCCGCGGTGCTGATCGGGGTGCAGGGTCCGGAGGCGATCACCGCGGAGGAGGTCGCCGCGCGCCTGGACACGATCAACTACGAGATCACCTGTGGCATCGGACCGCGGGTGCCGCGCCAGGTGGGGCCGTGATCGACGCGCTCGAAGACGCGGCGCCGGTGAGGGCCGTGCGGGACGTGCTGGCCGAGGGCCCCCGCTGCTGGCTGGTCGGAGGCGTGGTGCGCGACGCGCTGCTTGACCGCCCGGTCGGGGATGTGGACATCGCTGTCGACGGTGACCCGCGGCAGGCGGCCAACACGGTGGCGCGGGCACTCGGCGGTCCCGCCTTCGCGCTGTCGGAGGCGTTTGGCTCATGGCGCGCACTCGACCGGGATCGCAGGGTCTCCTACGACGTCAGCGCGCTCCAGGGCGCGTCGATCGAGGAAGACCTCGCCCACCGCGACTTCTCGATCAACGCAATTGCGGTGCCGCTTCAGGGCGGCGAGGCGATCGACCCGCACGGCGGCCGCGCCGACCTCGCGCAGCGCACGCTGAGGGTGCTCGGGGCATCCGCCTACCAAGAGGATCCGCTGCGCGCGCTGCGCCTGGTGCGTCTGGTGTCCGAGCTCGGCTTCGCCCCCGATCCCGAGACCGAGCGCTTGACCGCGGCGGCGGCGCCACGTCTCGTCGAGGTCTCGCCGGAGCGGGTGTTCGCTGAGCTACAGCGCATGGTGGCGGCGCCGGGTGTGCTGGCCGGCATCGACCTTGGTGCCCGGCTTGGCGTGCTCGGCGCCGTGCTGCCCGAGCTCACGGCGCTCGCCGGCATCGCGCAGAGCCGCTTTCACCATCTCGATGTCTACCGCCACACGCTCGAGGTGCTCGAGCGACTCATGGAGGTCGAGGCCGATCTCGAGCGGTTCTTCGGCGAGCTGGCCGAGCCGGTTGCCGATGTCCTGGCCCAGCCCCTGGCCGACGACCTCACCCGGGGTCAGGCGCTGCGCTTCGGCGCGCTGCTGCACGACATCGCAAAGCCCCAGACCAGGGGGGCGCGCGAGGACGGGCGGGTCACCTTCATCGGCCACGACGTCGCGGGCCAGGAGCTGTCGCGCGCGATGCTCACGCGGCTGCGCACCAGCGAGCGGCTGCGCGCCTACGTCGGAGCGCTCACGCGCCACCACCTCGCGCTCGGGTTCATGGTGCACCGCATGCCGCTCGAGGCCGGCGACGTCTACGGCTACCTGGACCGCGTCGAACCCGTCGAGGTCGAGGTCACGCTGCTTTCCTGCGCCGACCGGATGGCCACGCGCGGGGAGGGTCAGGAGCCGTGGATCGATACCCATCTGGAGCTGGCGCGCGAGCTCATGGGGCCAGCGTTGCGGTGGCGGGCTGCTGGCCCGCCGGGGGTGCCCATCCGCGGCGACGAGCTGGCCGGCGAGCTGGGGATCGACGTCGGCCCCCGAATTGGTGAGCTGCTCGCCCAGTTGCGGCGCGCCGTCTATACCGGCGAGGTGTCAAACCGGAGCCAAGCGGTGGCGTTCGCTGACCGCGCCATAAGGCACAATTGACCGTGTGATCGTCGATTGCGCTGCCTACGAGGACGGGGTGCGCCGCGGGGGCACGCTCGAGATCGACCACGCGCTCGAGCAGGCAGCCGGTGGCGATGCCTTCGTCTGGATCGGCCTCTACGAGCCGACCGAGCGCGAGTTCGACGCGGTCCGGCGGGAGTTCGACCTCCACCCGCTCGCCGTCGAGGACGCCATCAACGCCCACCAGCGCCCGAAGCTCGAGCTGTACGGCGAGACCATCTTCATGGTGCTCAAGACGGCTCAGTACGTGGACTCCAACGAGGTCATCGAGCTCGGCGAGATCCTGATCTTCATCGGAGAGGGCTTCATCGTCACCGTGCGTCACGGCGAGCC
>JBBRYL010000114.1:0-8303 GCA_038237685.1 Solirubrobacterales bacterium
TCATGCTTCGGCTCTCGGCCATCGTGGTGTCTCCTTCGTCAGTCGACTTGCAGGTCAACCGACGAGTTTTGAGCCCGCGGTGGCCGGAACTTCGTCCCGGCCCTACTCGCTGGCCGTTACACCACTTCTAACGACGTGACCGCACCGCCGGTTTTTCACCAGAGCGAACGCGTCAACGTTGTCGATCGCACCGAGTGAGTGCAGGACGGTCATGGGAGTGACCTCATCGCTCATGGGGGCTGCCTCGGACTCGCCCGGCTGAACAAAGATCAAGCGGGTCGGGTCGATGAAATTGATGACTTCTGCGCCACCGCGAACAGCGCGCAGCATCGTGCACTACCGCGGGCAAACCTCGATCTTCCGCTCGGCCACCCGTGTTACTCTCGGGCCGTGCGGGGACGCGACGGGGAGACGGGGCGAAGGACGCGACGGCTGTGGCGAGTGCTGCTGCCGGTCGTGGCGCTGATCGTGTTCGCGCTGCCCGCGTTGAGCGCGAGCGGTGCGCTCACCCCGCTCAACGACCTGCTCGCCCTGAGCGAGGGCGGTGGCCAGACGCCCAACTCGGCTCCCATCGTCACGCGGCCCGAGCCGCCGTTCACCGCTACGCCGCGGGCCAAGTGCGGGCGCGGCTCGCACCCCGAACCGGGGATCCAGGGCCGGGTGCCGGCCGGCGCAGCGACCAACGACGTGCACTGCAACGTCTCCCTGGTCGCCCACCAGGGCACCTCCGGCGGCTTCAAGGTGCTGCGCTACACCGACGTCACTGGCCGCGAGTGTGCCTTCTACGACACCGCGCTGCTGTTCCCGACCAACGCGGTGAAGCTGTCGGGTGACTCGCAGGGCGTCGCGGTGCTCGACATGTCCAACCCGGCCCACCCCGTGCAGACCGACACGCTCACCGAGGCGCCGATGCTCTCGCCGCACGAGTCGCTGAACCTGAACCCAAAGCGCGGGCTGCTGGCCGCCGTCCTGGGCAACCCCTCGACGTATCCCGGCCTGGTCTCGATCTACGACGCGCACGCCGATTGCCGTCACCCGGTGCTGCAGTCCTCCAAGCTCGTGGCCCGGCTGGGCCACGAGAGCGGCTTCAGCGCCGACGGCAAGACCTTCTACGCCACGAGCACGGCGACCCAGTCGGTCACCGCCGTGGACACGACCGACCCCAAGAACCCGCACGCGGTCTGGCAGGGCAACGAGACGGTGCACGGCCTCACCCTCAGCGACGACGGCAACCGCGCCTACATGGCCGATCCCGGCGGAAACATGCTGACGCTGGACACCAGCGAGATCCAGGCGCGCAAGCCAAACCCGCAGGCGCGCGAGATCAGCCGGCTCACGTGGCACAACGCCTCGATCCCCCAGAACGCGATCCCGTTCACCCAGCGCGGCAAGCCCTACATCCTGGAGTTCGACGAGTTCACCGCCGCCACCACCCGCGGGGGCGACCCGGACGCAGTAGGGGCCGGGCGGATCATCGACATGTCCAACGAGAGCGCGCCGCGCTCGATCGCCAATCTGCGCCTGCAGGTCGACCAGCCCGCCGATCACGCGGCGGCGAAAGGCGACCCGGGCACCACCAACCCCGCTCAGGGCTACGCCGCGCACTACTGCAACGTCGACAAGCCGGTCGATCCCACCGTGGTCGCCTGCTCGTTCATCGCCTCGGGCCTGCGCGTCTTCGACATCAGCGATCTGACCAAGCCCAAGGAGATCGCCTACTACGTGCCGCCGACCAAGCAGCGGCTCGAGAACGGCTACGACGGCAGCTCCTACGCCATGTCTAAGCCGGCGATCATCCCCTCCCGGCGTGAGGTCTGGTTCAGCGACGGGCCGACGGGCTTCTACAACCTGCGCGTGGACAAGGACGTGTGGCCGTCGGGCCTCGCGGGCAGCACCGGCGGGCGCGGCAGCACCGGCGGGCGCGGCTGCCTCGCCCGCCGCTCCCCCATCGGTCCGCGCAACATCGGCCGCGTGCGACTCGGCCTGACCCGCAAGGCCCTGGCCCGGCGCGTGCCCGCTCCGCGGCGACGGACCAAGCGCTCCTGGCGCTGGTGCGTGAAGGGGGGCAAGGGCACGGTGGCCGCGGCCTTCGACCGCAAGGGCCGCGTCGCCCTCGTGACCACCACGGCGCCCCACCACGGCAACCGCCACGTCCGCCCGGGCAACGCGACGCGCGTGATCCGGCGCTCCTACTCGCGCCGCCGGGCGATAGGCCGCACGCTGGTGCGGGCGAACCCGAGCAGCCCGCGTCTGATCGGGACCGGCCGCGGCCGGGTGCGCTATTGGGCCGTGACGTCGCGGCGCACGATCCGCCGGCCAAGGACGCTGCGCGCCTACCTGCGCTACGCCGGCGTCGTGGCGCCCGCCAAGCGCAAGCGCTGAGCTTCTCGGCGGGGGTCAGCCCGCCGGAGCCGCCCGTGAGCCAGCCGGGCGATCCCTACGACATCGCCGGCGCCGAGGACCAGACCGTCCAGGACGTGCGCCAGGGCTTCACCGAGTTCCGCTCCTCCTACTACCAGGATGAGGGCTGGATGGCGCAGGCCGACGGGCCGAAGACCGCCATCTTCGCGATCCAGGGCTGGACCGATGACCTCTTCCCCGCGGTCGAGTCGTTTCGGCAGTTCAAGTACCTGAAGCGGCTCGACCCGCGCTGGCCGGTGCAGATCGCCCTCGGCGACATCGGCCACAGCCGCGGCCAGAACAAGCCGGCCACCTGGCACCGCCTCAACCCCCAGGCGTTCGGCTTCCTGCAGGCGAACATCAATGGCAGCCACGAGCAGACGACAACGATCTCCAGCGAGCCGACGATCTGTGCGAACGATGGCGACTCGGCCAACAACGACAAGGCCGCCTCCCAGCTCACCGCCACGACCCCTGAGGGGCTCTCGGGGGGCGCGCTCACGATCGGGTACTCGCGCTCCGGGGCCACCAACAACCCGCTCGGCGCGCTGGATCCCAACGGTCCGTCGACGGACGCCATCTTCGGCTCGGCCGTCGATGCGCTGCGCGGCGTCTCGGGGCCCTGCCGCTCAGCCGTGAGCACAGAGGCGACCGGCGGCTACACCGCCTACTCCGACCCGCTGCCAAACGCCACGACCTACGTCGGGCTCGGGTACGTGACCGTGAACTACAAACTGGCGGGAGTGACGGCGGAGCTGAACGCGCGCGTCTTCGACGTCCCGCCGGGCGCCGAGGGCCAGCCCGACAAGCAGCTCCTGATGACCCGCGGCACCTACAGGATCGACACGCCCTTCTATGACACCCCCGCGGGCAAGATCAAGCTGCCGCTGTACGGCAACCACTGGCCGCTCGCCCCGGGCCACAAGATCCGGCTCGACCTGACCCAGGTCGATCAGTCGACCTACAGGCCGAGCAACTTGCCGAGCAAGATCACGTTCAGCGGCCCGACGCTGACCCTGCCGACGCGCAGCAGCGGCGACCGTACGCTCGGTGGGCAGTAGCCGGTCGGCCCGCGCGCGCTACCTGCCTCTTGCGGGATGACTCGTGCTCTGCTGTTTCTCGCCCGCGGAAAGGTTCGCGCGAGTGCCGAAGTGAATCGTGGCGCGGTAGTCCTCGTCCTTGTGGGGTGGCACGCCTTCTACACCACCACGCCGGAGCGCGCCGAGCTAGATGCGCAGTCAATTCAGCCGTCAAATCGCGGTATAGGTGAGGGCAGGTCAGAGCGCTTAACGCGCGCGCACACGCGTGAAGGGCATTGCACAGCACCTCGGGCCGTGCCTCTACGGAACCGAGGGTCAGAGGTTCGAATCCTCTCGGGCGCGTGAAGGAAAGCCCAGCTACGGCCGCGCGGCCCAATGGGTCCCCGGAGTTGCCCCCATCAGTGTTGAGAAGGTAGTACCCGCGCTTCAGGTCGGCCCTCTGCTCAGGCATGGGCGGTCATCCTACGCTGCCACCAGAGCAAGCTTCCAGCCCAGGATCCGCGAGATCGGTCGCGTATCCGAGCGACCGCGTACGACCTCGGGCGCGGCCCAGCGGGTGCGGAACGCACTCGCTGTGTGCGGCGAGCTCGCCGACGAGGTCTGGGAGGTCGCGGTCGTGCGGGTAACGACCCGCACCTCAAGGCGGACGACGAACCGTTTGCCGCAGCTGCGGCGGCCGCGCCGAGCGGTGTCCCGATGAGCACCAGGGAGCACGACCCGCCCCACTCGACGAGTGTGGCGATGGACGGCAGCGCGTCAGCCATTAACCAACAAGGCAGGAGCATCATGAATCACGCATCAACCACGACTGCGGCGGTCGCAACACGATGAACGCCCCCGCCTCAGTCACGATCCAGCCGGTCCGGCGTTGCCGACCTGCTCGCCGAGGGCGAGCGGATGCCGGTCAACGTGCACATCATCGACCATCCCGATGCGCGCGTGCTGGTCGACACCGGCATGACGGAGCTGCATCCGGCGGTGGCGGACCTCGATCCCCACATCCAGCCACTGAGCGAACAGGACCTCGATCTCGGCAGCATTGACATCGTCGTCAATTCACATCTGCACTTCGACCACTGCGGCGGCAACCACCTCTTCGCCGGCAAGCCGATCTACGTCCAACGTCAGGAGCTAGACGACGCGCTCAGCCAGGACGACTACACCATTCGCGAGTGGGTCCAGGCGCCCGGCGTTCAGTACGAGCCGGTCGACGGCGAGCTTGAGCTGCTGCCCGGGCTGCGACTCGTCCCGGCGCCGGGCCACACCCGCGGCATGCAGATGGTCGTAATCGAGACCGGCGAACGTCCGGTCATCGTCGGCGGCGACGTGGCGGTCTGGTTCGGCGAGCTTGACGAGCCGACCACCGAAGGTCAGCAGCGGGTGCATGCGCTCGCCCCCGAGCTGGTCTGGCTCGCGCACGTGGATGAGCCCTGGCGGCCCCCCACCGTCTGAAGCGTCACGCTGGCGCGCGCGGAGACCTTGTGGCGCTCGCGCGACGGCCCGCATACCAGACTGATCGTCGCATCCCGACCGCTCCCGAGCCGGGCTCACACAGCCGTCGGCCGCTTCCGCATGCATGGTGAACGAATCGGCGGGTCGTGGTGTTTGATGATGAGCGGGCGGTAGCGAACGCCGGCGTGATGCTCCCGGCGCTGCTCGCCGGCCGCCTTGGTCTGGAGATGCTGGTCGAGGAATGCGTGGCTCTCGGCGACCGTCCGGGCGCCGCGAATCCGGGCCGCAAGCAAGGTCATGACGATGTGTTCGGCGATGGTGCTCGGCGCGGACTGCATCGACGACTGCGGCGTGGGCCGCGGGCGCCGGACCCGGTGATCAGCGGCTAGTACTGTCACCAGCGGCCCCGCGGCCGATGATTTTCACGTAGAGGAGCCCCGCGATGACCATCGTCATTACCGCCTTTGAACGTTCACCCGATGGCGGCAAAGGACTGGCGCGTGATACGCGTGTCCGTTGGGCGCTTGAAGAAGTGGGCCAGCCATATGAGGTTCGCCCTGTTTCGTTCAGTGCGAAGAAGGAGCAGGCGCATCTGGCGCTTCATCCCTTCGGACTGATTCCGACTTATGAGGAAGGCGATCTCGCTCTGTTCGAGACCGGATCGATTGTTTTCCATATCGCCGAGCGCCACGCGGGCTTGCTGCCGGGCGATGCGGGTGCACGGGCGCGTGCAATCACCTGGGTGTTTGCTGCGCTCAACACGGTGGAGCCACCGATCCTTGAACTCTCAATCACCAAGGTTTTTGAGAGTGATAAGCCGTGGAGTCAGGAGCGCCTACCTCTGGTGGAAGATCGCGTCCGCAACCGGATCGGCCAGTTGTCTGTTCGTCTTGGCAAAGCCGACTGGCTCGATGGAACGTTCAGCGCAGGTGACCTGATGATGGTGTCGGTGCTGCTCAGGACAAGGCCTTCGGGCATTCTGAACGAGTTTCCGAACCTGGCCGCCTACGTCGCCCGTGGCGAAGCGCGACCCGCCTACAAGCGGGCTTTCGATGCGCAATTGGCGCAGAACACCGGCAAGCCACTCACCGGCTGATTGAGCGCGTTACCGCGCATAGGTCCTAAGCCCTTGTCCCGCCCTTGGGCGCCCTTCGTTTCCCCTTGGCATAAGGGTTGACAGCAGGCGATAGAGGACCGTGCCGGTTCGGGCGAAGCCCCTGACCGGACCCCGTTAGTCGGTCCACCCCGTGTGAGAGTGGGTTGATGTTCTTGGTGGCAACGTATCTGCTGGCGCGGCCGGGCGCCGTGCAGTGAGGCCCGGAGGGCCGAGCGCAGCGGCTCCCGGCCGCCGCGCGTCCGCGGCCGGGGTCCAGGTGGCCGCGAAGGTCGCGGGGGCCTTCATCTGCAGCGCGGAGTGCGGTCGGTGATGGTTGTAGTCGTCGCGCCAGTCGGCGACGAGGACCCGGGCTTCGGCGAGGCAGGAGAATTGCTCGACGTCGAGCAGCTCGTCGCGGACGCGGCCGTTGAAGGACTCAACGAACGGGTTCTGCCACGGCGCGCCGGGGTCGATGAACGCGGTCTCGGTCGCCGTAAAGCGGCACCAGTCGCGCAGCGCGTGGGCGGTGAGCTCGGGGCCGTTGTCGCAGCGCACATGCGTCGGTGCGCCCCGCTCGCGGGCGAGGCGTTCGAGCACCCCGACAGTGTCATCGGCGGTGATGCTGGTCGCGACCTCCATCGCGAGCGCTTCGCGGGTGAACTCGTCGACGACGTTGAGCAGCTTGATCGCGCGGCCGTCGATGGCCTGGTCGAACTGAAAGTCGATCGCCCACACGTGACCGGGACGCTCAGCGCGCAACCTGTCGACCGGGACGGTCGAGGTTCCCAGGCGCTGGCGCTTGCGGCGCCGCGACGGGACCCGCAGGCCCTCCTCGCGCCAGATCCGCTGCACCCGCTTGCGATTCACGCTCCAGCCCAGCTCAATCAACCGCGCGTGCGCGCGCCGGTAGCCCCACCGCGGACGCTTCCGGCGATCTCGCGCAACGCCGCCCGCAACGCCTGGTCGTCCCCGGCGGCGATTAGTTCGCGGCGTTGCGTGGACCGATGCTGGCCCACCACCCGGCACGCCCAGCGCTCGCTGACGTCGAGCCGGTCGCAGATCATCGCGACCGCCCGGCGCCGGCGGGCTGGGCTCACCAGTTTCCCTTCGCGACCTCCTTCAGCGCCCGGTTCTCGAGCACCTGATCGGCGACGATCCGCTTCAACCGCGCGTTCTCGCGCTCGAGCTCTTTGAGGCGCTTGGCGTCATCGGCCTTCATCCCACCGAACTGGTTGCGCCACCGGTGATACGTGTTCTCAGAGACCTCCAAGGCCCTGGCGACCTCGGGGACCGTCTTGCCCTCGCCGAGCATGCGGTCCGCTTCGCGCAGCTTGCGGATCACCTGCTCCGGGGTGTGCCTGCGTCGCTTCACGTGAGTCGTTCCTTCCTCGCCCATGATCGTGGGCCAGTAGAACTCTCACAAGGGTCGGACCGAACTCAAGGGGTCAGGCCACCCCTGTAAGTCCAAGCTCTTGGTCGCAGAAAATGGCTGTTAGCGGGCCTCCTTGGGAGGCGGACGCTTACCGCTACGGAACCGAAGGTCACAGGTTCGAATCCTGTCGGGCGCGTTTCTTAGATCCCAGTGCTGAAGCCGCCATCGCTGTCTTGGAGCGGCGCAAGGGTTCCTTGCATTCGACCTAGACGCTCGGAACTGCCTCAAGAGGCCTGAAATCGTTGGTGTCTACCCCACTGCTACCCCACGGCAGCCGGTGGAGTGGACCCGTTGGCCAAGATCGGCGCTCGCATGGGGGAAGGAGGAGCGGGTCTGCTGCCTCTGCGACCGCTCGCTTGAAGGGCGTCGCCCGCATGCCCGCTTCTGCTCCGCAGCCTGTCGCGCGCTAAGGCCAGTCGCACCCGAGCCGTTCTAAGCGGATCTAAGCCGAGCGGATCTAGATCGCTGGCAGCAGATGCTCGAGCCCGCCAGCCGCCGCCGACACTGCCTTTCGGGTCTCAATCGCCAACGTTTGTCTGTTCAGCCCGTAACTCCTAAACCGTTGGGGGTCGGAGGACGTTGCACGCGATAACCAGTTCTTCCCTAGCCGACACAGGAGCCCCATCCCGATGACCCGATTTCTTCTTGTTCTGGCCGCGCTCGTAGCGTTGGCCGTGCCATCCGTTGCTTTCAGTCGTTCGTCTGACCCAGACCACGACACCCTGTCCAACCGCGCCGAGCGCCTGTCGCACACCAAGATTCACGACGCCGACAGCAACAACAACTGCATCCGCGACGACAACGAGGACAGCGACCACGACGGGGTCGACAACGACAACGAGATCGACGAGGGCACCAACCCGCTCAAGGCCGATAGCAACAA
>JBBRYL010000115.1:0-7774 GCA_038237685.1 Solirubrobacterales bacterium
CAGCCAGTCGAGGTAGTCCAGGCAGTCCGCGTCGGTCCGGAACCATGCCTGGAACTCGCCCAGCGAGCGTGGATAGTGCTTTCCGACCTGGGGACTGGCGATCCGACCATTCTACTCCGGTTAAATGGATACCCCACAAGCTACGATATCGGTCGCACGCAAACCGACTTGGGTTCCTTCTGATCTGAGTCAAGTACAGGCCCCCACCTGCGCAGGTCGCGATGCTGTTTGCCTCGTGTCGCGAAACCGCCTCTGCGCCTCGCGGTGATCGAGTCCTCAACGTGTCGCAGAGTGCTCGCCAGTAGCGAGTCCGATCAATCCAAGGAATTCTCGATCGAGGTCGGCGAGTCGATCCCAATCCGGTTCAGCAGGGCGCAAAGGGCGAGGCCCGCGATATCGCAGCCGCAGGGGCAGAGTCATCGAACCGTCAAGCGATGGTAGAGCCACTTCCGCCATCTCTACCAGGATCGCGAGGGGCGCGAGTCGATTCCTGCTGTTCCGAGCCCACCGCGACAGCTCGTGGGGTGCGTCAGTCTGGGAGTGGTGACCGCGCCGTCGACCGATAAGGGTCATAACGTGGGTCTTTAGTTCCGACAGCTCTGGAGGGATCTCGACGTAGTCCGAATCCTGAGGTACGAGGGGCGCGGGTCTGGCGCGAGCCTTGCACCATAGGCGCTCAAAAGTGACAAGCGACCCCCACGTCTCGACCTTACGGCCGGTGATGTCGAACCCCAAGGCCTCAAGCTGAGTCTGAAGCGTCCCGGCTACAAAGAAACGAAACCCACACTGGCCCACGAGGCCGGCGAGAACCTGGTATAGGCGCAGCGTGACCCTACGCGCGTCGCGTTGGGCGATTGCGTCGTGAAGGTCACGTGGCGCGAATCCCTCTGATACTTGCGCGTAGTGCATCCAGCCGCCGGAGTTAGTGAGTGTTCGCAGCTTCTTCATGAGTTCGCACCGTGACCGCGAAGCGTGTGACATGCCGTTGCAGAACACGAAGTCGAAGCGCCTACGGGGATCGTATAGGTCGGCATTGGCGCGCCTGAAGGTGACCCCGGACGCGCCTGTGCGACGGGCAATTTGCCGAGCGGTATGAATCAAGCGAAAGTCGTTGTCGATCGCCAGGACGTCGTCGAAGAAGGCCGAAAGCGCGAACGATTCGAGCCCTGCAGAGCATCCTATGTCGAAGGCGCTGGCCCACCTGATGCCGGGACAACTAGCTGTGATGTGCGCGATGTTGTCGTAACTTGCGACAATCCGCTGCGCGGCGTAGGTATCGACAGGATCCCGAGCCAGCTGGCGCCGAACGTCTCGCTCGCGATGCCGCAAGGTCGGCTGTGGCGGACTCTTCACTCGCCAGCCTCCGTGCCGCGAGGTCGGCGCTCGGCACGGCATAATGTCTGACCGGTACGCAGGATGCCGAGCCTCATCGGCCGCAGCCTATCTTCTAGAAGCTTGAGGTGGGTTCGCCGTCGCTTGTAGGGAAAGCACTTGGGCGGCGGCCGAGGGCCAAGGAGCGTGCGGCTGAGGTAGATGCCGAGCGCGCGGGAAGAGTCGTTGGGCGATGCGGGGCCATAGAGGCCGGGGAGGGTCTTGGCGAGGTGAGCTTCGAGGCCCATCTGACGCTTGAGTCGGCGAGCACGGATCGGACCCGAAACCATCTAACGCATCAGCCAGTCAGCCCGAGCCGACCGGCGTGAAGCTCTAGGTCGTCGAAGGTGGCGCTGTACAACCGGAAGGCGGTCCGCAGCGCGACCATGAGGCGAAATGCGGACGCCACGCGGCGGCCGACGACCTTGGGATCGGCGATGGAGAAGTACCGGAGCTGTCCCCTGCTTCGTGAGTGGAACAAGTGGTCAAAGTGGAGTACCGTGCACTGAATGCCGGAATGCCAGGGAGTGACGAAGTGATGCTGGCGCAATAGTCGCGCGACGAGCATGGCCGTCCGAGCCGAACGGGGACCGTGGCCGCAGTTGAGCCATGAACTCGCCGCGACCTCAACCATGTCGTCTCCTAGGCTAAAGACGTTTTGCCCGAACTCGGCGCCCACCCTCCACGTCGGCGTTCCGTAGACTCCGGCCGTCGCGCTAGAGTCAAAGCGGAAGCCCGCCGACGCGAGAGCGGCGACGTAAGCGCGGATCTCCTCGGCTTCAGAACCATGATCCCAGCCACCGGGCCGAAACGCCCTCTGTGCAGGGCGCGGGATGCCCGCATCATCGTGCAGGCGGCTGTCCTCCGCGTCCAAGGATGACAGCCACTCGCTGAACGGGAGGTTGTTCAGCCGGACAACATCGTAGAACATGCTCGTGCGCTTCGTGTACCCGGGCACATGGTGCGATTTGTGCGTGCGCTCCCTCATGTCACCCGTGGTCGTATCAAACACGCGATGGTTGTGTGGATAAAACCGGCAGCCCGCGGCGTGCAGCGTGGAGACGGCCTTCACGAACCGTCCGTAGCCGCTCGGGTCCTGTGCCCGAAGCGCAGCGACATCTTCGAGCGAGAGGAAGACCGAGAACCGGAGCTGAGTGCGCAGCATCGCCTCGCCCCACGCCTCCATCGCCGCCAGCCAGACGTCCAGGGAAGAGGGCCGGAAGGCCTCGAAGTCGACGGTCAGGAGCCAAAGGCGTTCCGTGCAAAGTATCGGTCCGGAGCTGAGCCCGAGGTCCTCGAGGTCAGTTGCCATTGCCACCGGAGCGTACGACGGCGAGGGCCGCAAGAGTCGCCCGCACGGCGTCGTGCGCCTTGGACCAGTCTGGAGATCGGGGGCCGACGGGAGGCGGAAGGCGCTCTCGCAATCGGCCGGCCCGCGACAACGACACACTGGGTGCCGGGAGCACGGCATCGGCGATCTCGGCGGCTGTGGCGAACGCGGCGAGATGGCTGACGTCGCGGACCGCACCTTGTGCCGTCAGGCCTTTTTCCGCTCGCTTCTTGACAGAGGTGCGCGTAACCCGGCGGCGCAGCGCTTCCAGCTCTGGGATGACTGTCAGATAGTCGGCATCCACGCCGACCGTGTCCGTCGCGTCTCGCTCGACAACCGCCCATACGCGCTCCACGGTCGGAACGCCATGCCAGGCTCCGATTTCGGTGCGGGCGACCCGAAAGCCGAGCGCGTCAAGGATCGGGATTGAGCTGCCCACGACGAAGAACCGCAACGCTGATGCACCGAGGATGCCCGCGAGCAGCTGCCTCGCGCGAGCCCGCGCTGCGCGGCGGTCTCGATGCTCGACAGCGGCCGATAGCTCCCGTAGCGGGTAGCCCTGTACCTCTTCGGAGTACATAAGCCATGCTCCATCCAGCATCCCTGCGCGAAGATGGCGCAGTAGCCCAAGCCGACTGCTCACGTTGTGAGACATGAGGTTGCACCAGACCAAGTCGGCCGACTGGGGAAACTCTAGTGTCGACGCGTCACCGACCCGGAAGGTCAAGCCCGCTCCACCTAGGCGCTGCCGAAGTCGGCGCGCCTCGTGGATAGACCGACGGCTGGTATCGATGGCCAGCACCTGAGCGAAGTGCTCTCGGAGAGCGAAGCTTTCGAAGCCGGCGCCCGAACCGACGTCCACGGCCAAGCCGCTGCCCATTGTGGTGCAATGCTCAAGTACCGAGGCGACGAAGTCATGGCTGCCGCGGATCCGCTCCTCCGTGTAGTCACGGGCCAACCCGGGCAAGAAACGAGTCACGTTGGGGAGAGTCATACCGGCGAGGCTGAGACCAGCCATGCGGCTGGCGCGAGGCAGTCGAACGCACCAAGCGTGAGCGTGGAGGCTAGCCTATGGTCGTTGGCGATGATCACTAGCAACGTAGCTGCGCGCGACGATCGCCAAGCTGTGGCGGTCAGCCGGGGCCAAACCACAGCTCTGCTTCGCCTGTTTCGCCGTGCCAGCGAGCGGTGGGCACAGACCTGAGAGGGTGAGGTTGGCTACGGCGATGAGGGCTTCGGCGCTGTGAAAGCAAGGCGAGCCGGTTGATCAGCCGGATGGCGGTGTTGCCCGCCACACCCACGCCGTCGTGCAAAAGTCGCGTTGACCCAGATGATGCCGATGCTGGCCGGGCTCGGGGCCAGCCAGGAGTTGAGCCGGTGGTCGAGGGCCGCCGAAGACCGGGTCTCCTCGCCGTTTGGGGGTGAAGCGGGCTGGCCGTTGCGCCCCGTGGTGGCGCTCTCCGGCGCCGACTTGCCGCTGCGCCGGAGAACTCCTCCTTCGATGCCTGTCTGCCAGCGCTCCATGGCGCGGCCTCCGCCCTCGCTGATCGTCCCCCACCGCCTGCGCAAGTTCCAGCGAGCCCGGGGAAGACGCGGAACGACCGGTTTGCGGGCCGTTCGCGCGACCTTGGACCGTGGTCTCATCCCCAACTCGCGAGGAGAACCAGAAGACCGCGGACCGCTGGTGCTCCACTTGTAGGCCCGGGCGAGTCAATCGTGTCGGAGACCAATCAACCCCATGTACCACGCGACCCTGAGCCAGAGACTGGACCGCGGTCCGATCCGCCGCCTTGCCGCTCACGTGGATGGAAGGGCCGCCATCGAGCGGCGATAGCCGTGTACGTGGGCCGCGAGGTTCGCGATCAGAGCCACGACGCTGGCCCACGCGGCGCCGGTAGCACCGTACGACGGAATGAGCGCGAGGTTCAGGATGAGATTGCTCACAGTCAGGACGGCTCCGGCATTGCGAAGATCGCGGCCCCGTGCTTGGGCCGCGAGGTAGCTGTTGAACAGTCCCGTGACACCTCTGATCGCCTCGGCAATAGCAAGAGGTAGGACATATCGCGCCGCCGCGTGGTAGCCCGGCGAGAAGACGGCGTCGAGGAAGGGGCCAGCCAGCACCCAGGCAGCAATAACGCCAAACCCGCTGGTTGCGCATCCGAGCGCGATCCAGCGCCGGCGTAGTCCGCGGGAGGCCACCATCCTCGGAAATAGCGCGCTTGCCGCGCCGCTAAGTGGCAGCCCGACGATGCTCGCAATCGCGCCGGCTAGCACGTACAGACCGACCGTCTTTGCGTCGGTCAGGGCGCCCAGCATGAGAACGTCCATGTTGTACGTGCCGATGCTGAGGACGCGTCCGACGTACACCTGGAAGCCCCACGCGCGCGCGTCCGTCGCGAATTGCGCGACGTGTCGACGCACGTGCCGGAAGACCGGCCGCAATCGTGTGACCAGGATTAGGGCTCCGGTGGCGAGGCCGGCCGAGCGGGCGAGCAGCGCTGTAGCCGGCGAGACCTCGAAGGGGGTCACGATCGCGATGGCTAGGAACGCGACGAACACAAACTGTCCGAGAAGGCTCGTGCCCGAGTACAAGTTCAGGCGGCGCGTACCCTCGGCCAGCTTGAGTGCAATCAACGTAAAGGGATAGACCATGCCCAAGGGCGCGGCGATTCGAAGCGCCTCACCCGCGCGAACGTTGAAGACGTCGTCGACGAAGAAGGAGAGCGTGAACAGCGTGACGGAGAAAAGTAGTCCGACGGGAACATAGAGCGCGAGCGCCGCTCCGATGAGTTCCCGGCGACCGATCCCCTCAGTCCTAGCCGCCGCCCGAGCCACCGGCAGAAAGAGCCCGAACTCGAAAAGCATCCCAGCGAACACTTGGAGCGACACCGCGAACGCGAAGGCGCCGAAGCCTGCGAGGGATAGGAGCCCGCCCAGGAAGACCTTCGAGACCGCTCCGGCGATGCTGACCGCGCCGCTCGACACACTGAAGATCGTCGCTTGGCCTGCGACGCCGGTGCTAACGGCGCGCAGCCTCGACAGTATTCCTGACTCCCCGCGACTGGAGCCGGCAACTCCGTCGCTACTCACGGCCGGACGGCGATGCGAGTCGTTCGAGCAGGGGGTCGAGACTCTCACCTTCGATCCAGTGGCGATGCCAGAGTGCGAAGTTCAGGACGGGCCAGAGGGAGGACTTCCTGCTCAGGCGCCTGTTCTCGTCGAGCGCTCGCAGGAGCGCGTCGGTCGCGAAATACCTCCGCATGCTCTCGGACGTGATCACCATGCGGAAGATCTCGCCGAAACGGGTGCCGAGCCAGTCGACGACCGGCGCGCCGAAGCCCTGCTTCCGCCGGTTGAGCACCCACGGGGGGACGATATCGGCGACCGCGCGGCGAAGCACGATCTTCGTCTGGTCGGCGCGGAGCTTTTGGTCGAGGGGCAGACGGTACACGTAGTTGACGAGGTCCGGATCGAGAAAGGGGACGCGCGCCTCGACGCCGTTAGCCATCGAGAACCGATCGATTCGCATCAGGAGCAGCTCCGGGAGGCGAAGCCCGAACTCGTACTCCTGGGTGTCGAACACGAAGCGCTCAAGTGGCCTCTCGCCCGCCTCGCCGTGGTTGGAAGGCCTCCAACCCATGACATCGAGCCCATGGTCGTTGCGGAGGATCTCCCGCTGGTCGAACCGGGAGAGTCCGAGCGGAAGATGCGCCGGAAGCGGACGGCCAGTCGCGACGCCGTCGAGCAGCTCCCGGGCGTACGGGTGGCGGCTGGCGCGGACCATGCGAGGAACCTGCGACCGCAGCCATGGCGGAAGCGCCAGGATCGTCCTGATGTAGCGCCAGCGCTCGAGGACCCGTTGGTATTGCGGGTAGCCCCAGAAGAGTTCGTCGGCACCTTCGCCCGCCAGCACGACCTTGATGCCGTTCGCCCGCGCAAGCCGACAAACGAAGTTCAATGGTATGCACACCGGGTCGGCCAGCGGCTCGTCCTGGTGGTGCACGAGCCCGGGGAGGAACTTGAGCGCGTCGCTCTCTCCGATAGTGACCTCGTGATGGTCGGTCCCGAAGTGTGCGGCGACGCGCTGGGCCTCGGCGCGTTCGTCGATGTCGGGACGGCCCTCGAACCCGACCGAGAACGTGGCTAGACCCTGTGCGCGCCCCTGGAGCAGGGCGACGAGCGTTGTCGAGTCGAGCCCGCCGCTCAGGAGCACGCCGACGGGCACGTCGCTCATCAGCCGGTCGTCGAGCGATGTCTGGAGCAGGTCCCGCACTTTCACCGACGCTTCGCGCCCGACGGGGTGGTCCCAGGCGCGCGGCCTGAAGACGTCCCAGAAGCGTGTCACGCGAACCCCGTCGGCGTCGCACACGGCCATTGTCCCCGGTGACAACTTGAAGATCCCGCGGTAGAGCGTCGAGGGGCTCGGGCTCACGAGGTTCGTGAGGAAGGCCGGGAGGACGGCGTCGTTGACCTCCGCCTGGAATGCGGGGTGCTCGAGCAGCGCCTTGATTTCGGAGCCGAAGACGATCCGGCCGTCGCGATCCGCCCAGTAGAGCGGTTTCTCGCCGATGTGGTCCCGGGCCAGGAGCATGCGTTGCTCCGAAGGGTCCCAGAGGGCGAAGGCGAACATGCCGTTGAGGTGTTCGACGCAGGCCAAGCCGTGGCGGGCGTAGAGGTGCAGGATGACCTCGGTGTCGCAGCTCGTGACGAACCGCGCGCCGTCGCGCTCGAGGTCTCGGCGCAAACGCGGGTAGTTGTAGATCTCGCCATTGAAGACGAGGCACTCGCCCTGCGCTCCGAACATGGGCTGCGCACCGCCGACGAGATCGACGATGGCGAGGCGCTGGTGGCCGAGCCCGACGCGCCGGTCTTCGGCGACGAACTCGCCTTCACCGTCCGGCCCGCGGTGGGCTACGGTGTCGCGCATCCGGCGGACGAGCTCGCTCGTGACGGCTCCCTCGGTGCGCCCGTACTCGTAGATGCCTGCGAACCCGCACATGGCTCTACGCGGTTCCGCCTGCTGCTGTGCTCGGGACGGGGAGGAGGCGAAGGATCTCGTGGGCGCGGTGCTCC
>JBBRYL010000116.1:0-7734 GCA_038237685.1 Solirubrobacterales bacterium
AGCGCCGCGTCGGCCTCTCGCTCCGCTCGGCGCTACGCGCCTTCGCTCCGCGAGACGCCGACGCGACCCTCAACGCCACGGCCCTACAAGCGTGGGGAATTATCTGGCCACCAGTGGGGACTCTTGATGGCCCTTGACAGCCTCCTTGTGCGACGCGGCTCACGAGCAGTCGTTCGATCTGATGGAAACATCTTGAGGATCTTCGTCGCGTCTTCTCCGCCTCCCCGAATCCCCATCGCTGCGACCTGCGCGCTGATGTTCCCCAAGCCCAGCCTCTGGGCGAAGACGATCTCGCGCTGTGTGTCAGCCTGCCAGGCAGTGATTTTCCTCAGCGACGTCAGGGGACCGCAGCCCCAAGCTGATCGACTGTCGTGAGCTCAGGCACGGTCTCGCATTGTCGCCGATCTTCGAAAAGGGCAGACGCGGCCCCGTTTCCAGCGAAAGCGACTCCTAGGCAAATCGGATCTCGTTCGCGGGAGCGCGGGTTCCAACTCGCTTCAACTAAGCAGCACCACTCAAAGCTCGTATTCCGGGATGGCGATGACGTGTCCGTCGTAGTCTTGGCTTTCGTACTCTCGGGGTGAGAGGTAGCCGAGGCTGGGAGTGCATGCGGCGGCGGTTGTACGCCCTCGCCGACAGCAAACAGCAGATCGGCCCCCAGCACCTCCAAGCCCCCGCTCGCCCTCCACGACTACGCCACCCGCTCCGCCGCCTGGGCGCTCAACGGCGCGACCGGCCACCCGCTCGCCGAACAGATCCACGCCGCCCTGCAAGCCAACCCCGCCGGCCTGACCCGCAGCCAGATCAGCGACACCCTCAAGCACAACCAGCCCGCCGGCCAGATTCGAGCACGCGCTCCGCGCCCTCCAGGCCACCGGCCGAGCGACCGTCACCCAGATCGCCACCGGCGGCCGACCGGCGCAGCTGTGGACCCCGACCCAGGCCTCCTGACCAGATTACTTCTTCTTTCGTACCCCACCCCTCGATGCCCATCCAATGGAATTCCCCCGCTTTCGTGGACATCTGATGGCTGGGCCATCTGGCCCGGTGGAGAGGATGTCTGTCGATGCCAAAGACGCCGCCCTATTCGAAGGAGTTCCGGGCTGAGGCGGTGCGGCTGCTGAAGTCCAGCGGCCGGCCGATTCCGCAGCTCGTGCGTGAGCTGGGCTGCTCGGAGCAGTCGTTGCGCAACTGGTCGCGCCAGGTCGATGTCGACGCCGGTGAGGCCGAGGGGCTGACGAGCGACGAGCGCGAGGAGCTGCGTCGGCTGCGGCGCGAGAACCTCATCCTTGCCGAGGAGCGCGACATTCTGAAAAAAGCGGCGGCCTTCTTCGCCAAGGACAGCGAGACCCGATGAGGATCTTCGGGTTCATCGCGGCGGAGAAGGCCGAGCACTCGATCAAGCTCTTGTGCAGGGTCTTGGGCGTCAGCCGCTCGGGCTTTCACGCGTGGCGCCGGCGCGAACCTTGCGTCCGGGCGGTTGAGGACGAGCGACTAATGGCCGCATCCGAGAGATCCACCGGTCCAACCGCGGCGTCTATGGGTCACCGCGGATCCATGCCGAGCTGCGCCTCATCGACGGCGAGCGGATCGGCCGCAAGCGCGTCGAACGGCTGATGCGCCAGGACGCTCTGTCAGGGCTGCAGGAGAAGCGCTGGCGCAAGACGACGGTTCGCGTGCCGGGCGTCCGGGTGTGTGAGGACCTCGTCGACAGGTCGTTGCCGCCGAAGGGCCCGATCGGGTCTGGGTCGCCGACATCACCTATCTCAGAACCTGGGAGGGCTGGCTGTATCTGGCCGCCATCCAGGATCTGTTCTCGCGGCGGATCGTCGGCTGGGGCATGGCCGATCACATGCGCTCCGAGCTTGTCGTCGACGCGCTCGAGATGGCCCTCGGGCGTCGCCGGCCCGCGCCGGGGTTGATCCACCACTCCGATCAGGGCAGCCAGGCCGGGCTCAAGGGGTCGTCGCAACACGCGGTTGGTGGTGTGAGAGTAACTCGCTGTCTGGGGCGATCAGATCAGGGGGCTGCTGGGGTCGCGGTGGGCGTCGTGGAGGTGAGCCCGTAGGGCGAGCCGTAACGGCGCCCGCCGCGGGCGGCTCATCGCGGAGCCCGACCTGCCCAGCCTGGGTGCGGAGTGCGCGAATCGCGCGGGTCAGGCTGCCAGGAGCGTGTCGTTGAGCGCTTCGGCGGGGGTGCGCCAGCCCAGCGTCTTGCGCGGCCGGGTGTTGAGCGTCTCGGCGACGGCGAGGAGGTCCTGCGCGTCATGGCGGGCCAGGTCGGTGCCGCGGGGGAAGTACTGACGCAGCAGCCCGTTGGTGTTCTCGTTGGTGCCGCGCTGCCAGGGGCTGCGCGGGTCGCAGAAGTAGACCGGCAGGCCGCTGTCGATGCGCAGCCGGGCGTGTTGGGCCATCTCGGCGCCCTGGTCCCAGGTCAAAGAGCGGCGCAGCTGTTCGGGCATCGTGCTCATCGCGGCGGTGATCGCGTCACGGACCGCGGCGGCGCCGTGGCCGGTCAACGCGGGCCCGTTCTTGACCTTGGAGCCGTCGCGGCCGGGCAAGGGTGGCAGGTGCAGCAGCATCGTGAAACGGCTGGTGCGCTCGACCAGGGTGCCGATCGCCGAGCTATTCAGGCCGAGGATCAAGTCGCCCTCCCAGTGGCCGGGAACGGCCCGGTCCTCGGCCTCGGCCGGACGTTGGCTGATCATGACCTCGTCGCTGAGGAAGTGCTTGCGGCGGCCCTGAACGCGGGCCTGCGGGACCCTGAGCGCCCGGCCGGTCCGCAGGCAGGCGGTCAGCTCGCGCCGCAGCGCGCCGCGGCTCTGCACGTAGAGCGACTGGTAGATCGCCTCGGGGGAGACCCGCATTGACAGATCATCCGGGAAGTCCAGCCGCAGCCGCGCGGAGATCTGCTCCGGGCTCCAGGCCGTCGCCCACCGGCGGTCCTGCCGACGCGGCTTGTTGCGCCCCTTCCACGCCTTCGCTGCCGGTCCGGCGACCGCCGTCCCGTTGAGGCGGCGCACTTGGCCTGCGAGCCGATCCTGGACGTAGTCGCGCAGCCGGTCGTCGGCCGCGAGCTTGGCGGTCTTGGGACGGCGGGCCATGAGCTCGGCCTTCCACTGCGCCACCGACGCCCGATATTCGAGCTTGCCGCCGCGCGTGGCCGCGTTGCGCCGCAACTCGCGGGAGATCGTCGACGGCGACCGCCCGAGCCGTCGCGCGATCTCCCGGATGCCGACGTCCTGGGCCCTGAGCAACGCGATCTCCTCACGCTCCTCGAAGCACAGGTAGCGCCCCGACAGCGTCTCGAGCATGAACGTCGCCATCCCGCCACGCTCCCGGAACCACCGGCTGCCAGCCGCCTGCGACACCCCGACAGCAAGCGCCGCGTCCGCGCTGCTGAGCCCCCTGGCGATCTCATCCCAGAACAAGCGCTCCACGTCGCGGCGCAACGACGGCGCCCCCGGCGACTTCAACAGACCGCGCCCCGTCAGCTCGGTCATCCATCCAGCCGGCCTGCCCATCGCAACTCCCCTCGATCAGGAGTTGCGACGACCGGTTGATTCCGCCCAGTTCGTGTCGTTGGCGTTCGGCCAGGCGGCCCGCGCGGCTGGGATCGCCCAGTCGATGGGCAGCCGTGGCGACTGCTACGACAACGCAGTCGCCGAGAGCTTCTTCGCGACCCTCAAGAAGGAGCTCATCCACCGTCGCTCCTGGCCCTCGAAGGCTGAGTTACGGACCGAGGTGTTCGACTACATCGAGATCTTCTTCTACATCGAGATCTTCTTCAACCGCCAGCGCCGCCACGGGACGCTCGGAATGCTGTCGCCGGTGGAGTTCGAGAACCACACTCTCAGCGCCGACGGCCCGAGTCTCGCCGCTTCGCGGCTCGCGTCCCCCCACAAGATCATGTTCACTGCACCAACAGCGAGTGCGCTCGCCTAATCAACCCCTGTCCACCGGAGCGGGGGAACTCCACAAAGATGGCATGAGCCGGGTGTCGTCCTGACCTGGGTGTAGGCCACGGGCGGGGCGCGGGTGGTCTGCGTCGTGGGCTCGAGGAGGTCGTCGTGACGGTCGTGATGGGTTTGGATCAGCACCGCGCGCAGGTCACCGCGGATTGGCTGGACACTGAGACCGGCGAGGTGTCTCGCGCGCGTGTGATGCCGGCCGACCGTGCCGGTGTCCGGCGGTTCTTGGCGCGGTTGCCGGCCAGCAGCTCGAGGTGGCGTTGGAAGCCACGACCGGATGGCGGTTCGTGGTCGAAGAGCTCCACGCGATCGGCGCCGAGCCGCATCTGGCCGAGCCGGCCGAAGCGAGCGCATTGAAGGGCAACAAGCGGCGGGCCAAGACCGACGGCGGCGACGCACGCCACCTGCGGGAGCTGTTAATGACCGGCCGGTTGCCGGAGTCCTCCATCGCGCCCGAGCACCTCGATCTGCGCGCCAGGGTGCGGCTGCGTCACGCCCTGGTCGCTCAGCGCGGTGAGTGGCAGCAGCGCATCCACGCGGTGCTTTATCACCACGGACACTCGCAGAAGGCCGGGCTCCTCACGGCCGCCAACAGCGCCTGGCTGGGGCAGCTGGCGCTGCCGGCCGCCGCGCGCGAGCAGGTGACCGTCGCGCTGGCGATGATCGACGCGCTCGACAGCCAGTCCGCCGCAATCACGGCCGAGCTGCGTCGCTACGCGCCGCTTCAGTTCCAGCCGACGAGCCGTCCGCTACGCCGGCCTGGACATCACCGTCCATCAGTCCGACCAGCGCCGCTCGCCCGGACACCTCTCCCGCCAAGGACCGCCCGCACTGCGCTGGGCGCTCTACGAAGCCGCGCAGGCCGCGCGGCGGCCGGGCAGCCCCGACCGGGCCTACTACGACCAGGCCGCCGAGCGACTCGGCGGCAACCGCGCCTGCCTCGCCCTCGCGCGCAAGCTGCTCAAGCGCAGCTTCCACGTCCTGCGCGAACTCGGCGACCAAGCCCTGCAACCCGCCTGACCACCGCGGCGGTCGGTGCGCGCGCAGCTCTCATTCACACCGATGCCCCGCGGCCCGCTCCCCAGATGCCGCTGCCGCCACCCGAACGTGGACGGCCTACAAAGACCGAGCGGCCGCAACGCGTCACCCCGCGGGAACAACACCCCATCAACCATCACGTCACCGACCAGGAACGCAGGGTCGCAGACCGAGATAAGCCCGGGCGCCCGCACGCACCGCACCTGCCCCGACCACCGCGCCCACAGCCCACCGGCGCCGCCGACGACGGTCACTCCAGGGGTTGACGCCAAGGACCGGCACAGATAAGCGGCACCCCCAAGCCCAAACTCAGCGGCGCTCAACACCGGATCGATCGTGGCTCGCGGAAATCGGTAAGGTCGTGCGGAACGGTGCGGCAGAACAACGATCGGGACGGGCGCAGAAAGCGCACGAGTGGGGGAGCACCAGGCTTCTTCAGCTCGTCACGTGTTTTCACGCAACCGGTGGGCGTGCATTTGCGGCCGCAAGAGCTGGCCGGCTACTACATCGACTTGAGGTTGAAGGTCGAGGGCTTACAGAGGCCCCGTTCGAGTCCCAGGGAATGGATCCCCTTCGTCTACACCGCGCAGTGGGGGCTTGGCGCCTATGAACGCTATCTCGCAGGGGAGGGGGAAGCGTGGCGGGAAGCTGCCGTGGAAACCGCAACGCATCTCGTCCAGCGCCAAGAGAAGGAAGGTCCTCAGGCTGGAGCTTGGATTGACGATCGACCTCTCCCCCACACGTATGACGTGGGCCCGCGCTGGATCTCGGCTATGACTCAAGGAGAGGCGGCGAGCCTGCTGGTGCGCGTGTACGCAGCGAGCGGAGAGGATCTCTTCGCCGAGGCCGCCCTACTCGCTCTACGGCCACTCGGTATCCGCAAGTCTGCAGGTGGGCTGAGGACCGAGTTCGGCGGTGGGTTCTTCCTCGAGGAGTATTCGACGGATCCCCCTTCGCACGTCCTCAACGGTGGCATCTTCGCGCTCTGGGGTTACTACGATGTGGCGCTGGGCCTCGCGGATGCCGACGCGCGGCGGGAGTTCGACGAGGGGGTGGACACTCTCGCGAAGAACATCCACCGCTGGGACACCGGCGCCTGGACGCGCTACGACCTATACCCCTTCGTCATCACGAATCTGGCCAGTTCCTTCTACCACCGCTTGCACATCGACCAGTTGCGGGCGATGCAGCTGATTGCACCGAGGCAGGAGTTCGTGGCCGCCGTGGAGAGATTCGAGCACTATCGTGCATCACGGATACGACGTATGCGCGCCTTCGCGCACAAGGCCCTCTTTCGCACGCTCATTCCGCGTAACCGCCTCCTAGGCAGGCGCACACCGTTCAATAGGACGCGGAGACGGGAGTGAGCGATACCCTTGTGCTCTGCTACCACGCCGTGTCCACTGACTGGCCGGCAGACCTCTCGGTGACGCCGGCCAACCTCGAGGTTCAGGTGCGAACCCTGCTCGAACGCGGTTATCGCGCTACGACCTTTTACCAGGCCGTGATGGGTTCACTGCAGCAACGAACTGTCGCCGTAACCTTTGACGACGCCTATCGCTCGGTGATCGAGCTTGCATTCCCGCTGCTCTCACAGCTCGGAATCCCTGCCACGGTCTTTGTCCCGACATCGTTCGCCGGGGCGAGCGAAGCCATGTCGTGGCCTGGCATCGACCGCTGGCTCGGCGGGCCATACGAGGATGAGTTGCGCTGCATGTCTTGGGAGGAACTTGGGCAGCTCGACGAGGCCGGCTGGGAGATTGGCTCCCACACGCACACCCACCCGCATCTGCCCGCGCTCGAAGACGAGGCGCTGTCACTGGAGCTCGAAGAGTCGCACCAGATCTGCTCGGAGCGCCTCGGTGAGTATTGCCGCTCGCTCGCCTATCCGTTCGGCGCATGCGACGATCGTGTCATCGCGGCCGCCAGACGGGCGGGATACGCGGCTGCCGGCACGTTGCCGGCGCGCATGCACAAGCCTTCACCGTTGTCGTGGCCACGCATTGGTATCTATCATGGCGATACGGGACTTAGCTTTCGTGCCAAGGTGTCGCCGATGATGCGGCGTCTGCGCGCCTCGCCGGCCTGGAGCGGGATCGAAGCGGGGCGTCGGGAGTTTCGCCGGATTGCTGATCGGTAGAGCACAGGTCCGACAGCATGGGCCGCCCTGAGCGCGAACGGCGGGGAGCCGGATCGACCATGGTCCTCATCCTCGTCGACGGTCTCTTGATGGGTGGAGCCGAAACGGTTCGCCTGGCAACTCGCAGACCACCTCGGGCGGGAGCACTACGAGCGGCTGATGTGCGCAAATCGCTAATCCGATCACGCCGCGGCCGATGCCTGCGGTGCGGGCATGGCGCAGCTGCACTCAGCGGGCGTCGAGTTCCTCGGGCTTCGACGCGGACCTCTGGGGCACCTCGAGGACTACAAGTGCCGCGCACGTGGTCATCCACGAGCGGCTGCCGAGGACGAGCAGATCGATCGGCTCGGGTTCGCAAAGCAATCGGCATTATCGAGACGAACGATGTGCCTCCACGGATCGAAGCGCTCGCTTGCTTCGATTCGTCGAGTTGCGCGAGCGCGTGTCAAGGATGCTTCTATGAAGTCAACGGGACCTCGGCGAGGCGTTTGAAGAGCTCGCGCGAGATGTGGCGTTTGAGGGCGCGCATGGCTTCTCGCTTGGTCTTGCCCTCTCGGACGCGGCGGTCGAGGTAGGCGCGCGTCTC
>JBBRYL010000117.1:0-7611 GCA_038237685.1 Solirubrobacterales bacterium
GACTACTTCGTCGGTGACCTCAGCGAGGACGTGGGCCCGCTCATGAACGCGGGCCGGGTGTACGCGATCAGCGGCAAGACCCGCGCGGTGATCTACACCTTCCTCTCCCCTGAGCCGCAGGCCAACGCAAGCTTCGGCTTCTTCATCTCCGTGCTCGGCGACGTCGACGGCGACGGCAAGAACGACATCGCGGTCGGCACGGACAGCCAGGACACCACCGCGGCCGGCGAGCCTTGCACGGCACTGCCGTCACCGGCCCCCCCGACCCAGGGGACATGCAACCGCGACCAGGGCAAGGCCTGGGTCTTCAGTGGCGGGAAGGGGGGCAGGCTCCTCTACGCGGTGAACAATCCCAATCCGCAAGGCGACGGCCGCTTCGGGTCGCGGATCGGCCGCGCCGGCGACGTCACCGGCGACGGGGTGCCCGAGTCGATCATGGGCGCCTCGAACAACGATTCTCCGACGGCGGGTTGTGGCAATGCCACCCCGGTTCCGGCCGGATGCCGCAAGAACCAGGGGCAGGCCTACATCTTCAACGGCAAGACCGGCGCGGGGATCCGGGAGCTGAACGCGCCAGCCGACGATCAGGCCCCAGGCGCCTCCTGCTCCTCGCAGTGCGGCACCTTTGGCCTGTCGGTCCAGGGCCCCGGCGACGTGGACGGCGACGGGGTCACCGACCAGCTGGTGGATGCCGGCAGCCGCAGCCTGACGCCCGAGGGCAAGCCGTGCACGCCACCCGCCTCCGGATCACCGCCCAACGGATGCAACGGCACCCAGGGACGGATGTACCTCTTCAGCGGAAAGACCGGCGGCCTGCTCTCAAGGATCGACGATCCCGCACCCCAGGCAAACGTCAACTTCGGGTTCCAGGATGCAGCGCCGCTGTCCCCCGGCGACGTGAACGGCGACGGTCGTGCCGAGATCTTCGCCAACGGCTTCACGCAAAATGGTGCGGACGGGCTGGAGGCCGAGGGGCGAGTCTGGGTCTTCGACGGCAAGGCCACAGTCGACAATCCGGCCCTTCGCGGCAAGGTCCTGTATGAGCCGAAGGACCCAACACCGACCGAGGCCGGTCAGTTCGCCTTCTCGCTCGCCAGGACCGACTACAACAAGGACGGGACCCCCGACCTCTACCTCGGCCAGACGCCCCATCAGGTGCAGAGGCCCGGCGTCGACCAGACCGGGGGCACCTACATCTTCGACGGCAGGAACGGATCGCTGCTGAAGTCGCTCGTGCTGCCAGCGGGCACAGGTACGCCGGCCGAGAACGAGAAGAACAAGTTCGTAGCTCAGCGGGGCTCCGGGACGTTCGGGAACCTGGGGTCGAACCTCGGCTGGAGCGTGGCCGCCCCGGGTGACCTGAACGGCGACGGCGAGCCCGACTACCTCGCCGCCGCGACGTGGCAGGACAACGGCGCCAACCAGGACGAGGGACGGGCGTTCGTCTTTTTGTCCAAAGCCCCGGGATCTGTCCCCCCTGGATCTGTCCCCCCTGGATCTGTCCCCCCTGGATCTGTCCCCAAGGGGTGCAACTCGGCGGGTGTCAAGATCCTCGGTAAGACCAACAGTGGTGGCCGGGTGCTTCAGGGCAGCAACGGAAACGATCGGATTTGTGGCACCAGTCGCGGCGACCTGATCACCGGCAACGGCGGCAACGACGTGATCACCGGCGCAGCAGGAAACGACCGGATCAATGGTGGCTCGGGCAAGGACCGGATCAACGGTGGCTCGGGCAAGGACCGGATCTCCGGCAGCTCGGGCAACGACGTCATTTCCGGCAGTAGCGGGAATGATCGGATCAATGGCAATTCCGGCAGCGACCGGATCAACGGCAACTCTGGAAACGACCGGATCACCGGTGCCAGTGGCAATGACGTCATCTCTGGTTCGACTGGCAAGGACATCATCTCCGGGAGCTCTGGCAACGATCGCTTGAGCGGCAACTCCGGGAATGACCGGATCAACGGCAACTCCGGTGCCGACCGCATCAGCGGCGGCTCTGGCAACGACCGTCTGATTGGCAGCTCTGGAAATGACCGGATCAGCGGAGGGTCCGGGAGAGACCGGATCAGCGGCGGCCCGGGCAAGGACCGGATCAAGCAGTAAGGGTGCGCTGCCGGCGCACTCTCGAGGAGGATCCGATCGGTCATAGGCACAGGATCGGCAAGTCGCGCCTTTGCGCGGATCGCGGTTGCCGTGAGCGTCGGCTTCCGTTCGGTCGCACGCTTCCGTTCGCCCGCGCCCTCATCGGCGCGGCGACGGCCGCTGCGCTCGCGACCCTCGCCGGCCTGAGCGTCGCAGGGGTCCCCGCAGAGGCGGCCTTCCCGGGCGCCAACGGCAGCATCGCCTGTGAGGGCCAGCGCGGGACCGCCACACCGGCCACCAGCAACGCGGAGATCTTCTCGGTCAGTCCCGACGGCAGCAGCGAGAGGCGCCTCACCAACAACACGACGCGCGACGGCGACCCCGCCTACTCCCCGGACGGCACGAAGATCGCCTTCGAGAGTCAGCGAGACAGCGTCGGAGCGGCGAGCAACTCCGAGATCTACGTAGGCAACAACGATGGAGATCTCGAGGGCCCGGACGTGAAGCGCCTTACCTTCAACACCGGTACGACGGTGGCCCCCGGGACCGGCACGGTCATCGGCGGGACGGGTGGGACTTCGGGGACTGACCGGGCGCCGAGTTGGTCGCCCGATGGGACCCAGATCGTCTTTCACAGCGGGCGTGCCGCGACCTTCTCCGACGGAGGGACGAGCCCGGCCAATGACTTCGAGATCTACAAGATGAGCGCCACGACCGGCGAATCGGTCGTCCCAGCCCAGCGCCTGACCTTCAGCAGGGGTCAGGACGCGATCCCCTCGTGGTCGCCCGATGGGACGAAGATCGCGTTTCAGAGCTTGCGCGAAGCGGATGCCACGCACCCGGTGAACCTCGAGGTCTTCACGATGAACCCGGACGGCAGCGGGGTCGCGAACGTCACGAACAGCCCCGGGACGGCGGGCTCGGCCAGCGCCAACAGCAATGCGCTCGACCGCGACGTGATCTGGTCGCCCGACAGCGCTCAGCTCGCTTTCTCCAGCACGCGCGACAACGTCACGGCCGGCAACCAGAACTTCGAGGTCTACAAGGCGAAGCGCGACGGCGCGAATCCGACCAGGTTGACCGCGAACGCCTCCGGCGATACCCCGAATACGTCCGGCGACTACGACGCTCCCAACTCCTGGTCACCTGACGGAAAGCGGATCCTCTTCACGACCGGTCGCTCGAGCAATGCCGATACGGACGAGTTCATCGCGTACACGATGGACGCTGATGCCGGCGAGGCGGCGGGCTTGCAACGGGTTGCCGCGACCAACATCTTCGTCCGCTGCGATTGGCAGGCGCTCGGCGCATCGGTGCCGTCAGCTCCGGGTGGTGGTTCGGTTCCTTCCGGTGGGGCGCTTCCGCCCGGTGGGGCGCTTCCGCCCGGTGGGGCGCTTCCGCCCAGGGGGTGCAACTCGGCGGGCGTCAGGGTCCTTGGTAAGACCAATAGTGGTGGCCGGGTGTTTCAGGGCAGCAACGGCGACGATCGGATCTGTGGTACCAGTCGCGGTGATGTGATCACTGGCAATGGCGGTAGGGACGTGATCACCGGTGGCGGGGGTGACGATCGGATCAATGGTGGCTTGGGTAGCGACCGGATCAATGGTGGCTCGGGCAAGGACCGGATCTCCGGCAGCTCGGGCAACGACGTCATTTCCGGCGGCAGCGGGAATGATCGGATCAATGGCAATTCCGGAAGCGACCGGATCAACGGCAACTCGGGAAACGACCGGATCACCGGTGCGAGTGGCAATGACGTCATCTCTGGTTCGACTGGCAAGGACGTCATCTCCGGGAGCTCTGGCAACGATCGCTTGAGCGGCAACTCCGGGCCCGATCGGATCAACGGCAACTCCGGGAACGATCGGATCAGCGGTGGCTCGGGCAACGACCGTCTGATTGGCAGCTCTGGAAATGACCGGATCAGCGGAGGGTCCGGGAGAGACCGGATCTCCGGCGGCCCGGGCAAGGACCGGATCAAGCAGTAAGGGCCCCTGGTGCAACATAAGTGCATGCGGGTCGCGGTAGTCGGAAAGGGGGGAGCGGGCAAGTCGGTGATAGCCGGCACGATGGCGCGGCTCCTGGCACGCCGGGGACAGCGGGTCTTGGCGCTCGACTCCGATCCAATGCCGGGCCTGTCGTTCAGTTTGGGCAGCGGGCCGGATCCTCCGGACTCGCCGCTGTGGGATGCGGCCGAGAGAGACGGCGACGTGCGGTGGCGGCTCAAGCGGGGGATCGGGGCGGTGCGGGCCGTGCAGCGCTATGCAACCGACGCGCCCGACGGCATCCGGCTGTTGCAGGTGACCAAGTTCGCGGCCGGCGGCTCTGGGTCGTTTACGCCGGTCCTTTACGCCTTTCATCAGGTGATCCATCGCCTGCCCGACTCTCCGGCGTTTCGCGACTGGGCGATCGTCGGGGACCTGCCGGCGGGGCCTCGCCAGGTGGGATACGACTGGGGCCCCTACGCCGACTGGTTCGTCGTGGTAGTTCAGCCCGGCGCGCAGTCCGCGCTCACGGCGCGGCGTGTGGCCCGGATCCTGCGGATGCGCGGCGGGGCCCAGATCGCGTTCGTGGCCAACCGGGTGAACAGCACGCGTGACGTCGAGCACGTCGAGTGGCTGATCGGGGAGCCCGTAATCGGGTCTTTGCCAGTTGACGCCGACGTGCTCGAGGCAGAGCGCCTGGGGCTCGCGCCGATCGACCATGCGCCCGGCTCGCCAGCCGTCATAGCCATCGAGCGGCTGATCGACGCGTTGGCCCAGGACCTGAGGACCTGAGGGATCAGCAGGAAACTACGGCTGCTTTCTTGGGTGCCGATCATCGACCGATTCCCCGGGCGGATGGGGCCCCACGGCCTTGATGGACCGCCATCTGCCCGCTGGGGACGCGCGTGAGCCTTCCGGCGACGGCCCGGACTCCTGAGCCTCGCCCGGGAAAGGCCGGGCTGCTCAACGACGACCGTGTCGGCCGCGTGCTGGTCCAGTTGTTCGCCAGGAGAAGCGCGGCCGGCCCGGAAAGGAAATCCCGCAAGGACGCGCGCGAGTCATGCGCGGCGCCTGGGTCGAGGCATCCCATTCCTCAAACGCAAGGAGATCCTCGATTCCGCTACCCACGGCATCAGCAGAAGCGCGAGACCCGCGAGCGCGACCAAGATCCCGCCGTAGCGCAGCGCATCCTTCACCGGGCTCGCCAGCCGCGGTGGCTGGGAGAACTTGACCAGCGTCCGATACAGATCCTGCTTGTTGGAGAGCCGCGTGCCTGAGCGCGTGTCGGTCCAGACCGCCAGTGCCGCGGCGTCGTCTGAGATCAGCGCCAGCCGGCTGCCGAGGTCGGGCAGACCCTCCGGGCTGCCGAACCCGATCCCCGAGTCAAACGGCCGGCGGGTAAGTTTCTTGGCGGCCGTGAAGCTCTTGCCCGAGTCGAAGGACGACTGGAGCGAGACGTCGCTCTTGACGTTGTCTGGATCGGCGCGCCGATCGTAGTAGAGGACGTCGAGGCGGCCATCGGGCGCCACGCCGAGCTTGGGCAGATACTGCGAGGTGCCGTCGTGCTTGGGTGTGTCGTTGACCCGGGTGGGCCCCTTCCATCCTCCGCTCCCCGATGGGAGCAGCGACCAGACCAAGACATCGGGGTCGCCCAGGCGTGCATCGTGGAAGGCGGCGTAGATCCGTCCGCTGTGCGGGTCCACCGCAAGTGAGGGATACGGCGGATAGAACACGACGAACCGCCCGATGGGAACCAGCTTGTCGTCCACCACCGACTCCTCCCAGCTCTTCCCTCGATCGCGCGAGCGCGCGAGCACGAGCCTGAACGAGCCCCGGTAGGGAGGCCCGCCTCTCCCTCTGGTGCCTCCGTCGTAGTCGAGCTTGTCGCCTCCAAGATCGACGTAGAGCACATATAGCTGACCATCGCGGCCTACCGCGGGCGAGGGGGTGACAACGCGCCCCCGTCGAGGGCTGCTCACGCGCTTGCGTGGCTGCCAACTCGCCCCACCGTCGTCCGAACGTGCGGTCTGGATCGGGTTGCCCGGTCCGGTGAAGCTCAGGGTGCCGGTGTCGCGAGCCTGCAGCCAGGTCATGTACAGGCGATCAGGGTGTATCGGGTCCGCCGCGAGGCGAACCTGGAACGCCAGCCGACCGAGCGCCTTCCTGGGCTTGGACAGCGTGCGACCGCCGTCGGTGGACTTCGCTATCCATACGGCGTTGGGCACATTGCCCTTGCCTGCCAGGGTCACGAAGGACAGGTAGAGGGTGCCGTCCGCGCCGAATGCGACATCGGGCCCGAAGCACTTCGGCTCCTCGCCGGGAGGGGCGGGGATTGGCGTCGCGCGCTCCCAACTGGCGCCCCCGTCGAACGACGCGTGCAGCGCGCACGAGAACCTCGGCGTGTCGATCCGGTTCGCGACGGCGAGGTTGCCTGGCCTCTTCGGATTGCGGACAAGCGTCGGCGAGTTGTTCGACCTAATGTCGGTCGAGTCGCTTGCCCCCTCGTTGAGGCTCAAGTCTCCGCCCGTGGGGGTCGCGTTCGCTTCCACATCGAACGAGGTAGACAGGATTACTGCGCCGGCGCCCAGCAGCACCAACGCCGCGCCCACTAGAGACAGCAACGATAAGGCCGCCAGCCGGCTCGAGAGCCCCAGCAGCAGGCGCTGAGGACGCCGATTGGTGTTGCGGCGACCTCGCCGCTGCCGCCATTGCCTCAGCATCAGGGTCTCCAGACCGCAAAATCACGAACTCCCCCGTCACTTGCCAAGCTCGGTTGGCAGATGACGGGGGAGAAGAGCCCGAGTTACTAGCGTCGCTCAGTCGGCCGAGGGGCGGGAGGCGCGCTCAGAACGGACCGGCTGGCGGCGTTTGCGCGCCGCGGCAATGAGGAGCCCACCGAAGAGGGCGACGAGTCCGAATCCGAGAAAAGCCAGCCCGAGCGTGAACTGGCTCGCATGCGCGGTTGCGCCTTCGGCGCCGCCGCTGGCCGCGGCCGGAAGGCCTGCGCCCCGCGGGGAAGCGTAGGCGGCCGCGAGATCACCCGTCGCGCTTCGCTCAGAGACGCCTCCGGCATTCCGTCCTGCGCTGCGTGTGCTGCGCTTATGGGCTGCAGAACTCGTGTCGCCTGGCCCAGCGGACGGAAGCGAATCCGCGAACGCAGTGGTGCCGGTGGGAGATCTGACGGACGAGGTCGGGCCTCCCGGGGAGCCCTGACCGCCACGCGCCCCTTGGCGCTGGCCGGCGGGAGCACGCTGGCGCTGAGGGGCAGGCTGCGAACCCGGTGAACGATTGGGCGCTGGCTGAGGCGCAGCCTGTGGCGCAGCCTGAGGCGCTGGCTGTGGCGCAGCCTGAGGCGCTGGCTGAGGCGCCGGAGAGGCCGCGGGAGAGGGCGAAGGGTTATTGGTAGCTGCGGGGGGACCGTCGTAGCCATATCCCTGAGGGCTGCAGGCCCACGCCAGACTTACACTCACAAGTCCAAGCGACAGAACGCTCAGTAGAACCGGGAACAACCGCACTCTTGATCGCATCGACGAAACCTCCC
>JBBRYL010000118.1:0-7600 GCA_038237685.1 Solirubrobacterales bacterium
AGTTGGAAGAACATCTCTCTCGAAGGGCAAGCTGACTTTCACGTCCTGGTGTCAGCGGGAGCGCGCGCCTACGGTTTCGACGGTACCAAGGGTCGACTGATGGTCTCGTCAGACAGCGGGCGCACCTGGACCCAGCGCACCTCGCCCACTCCGATGTTCAGCCTCGCGGTCGACCCGGACTCGCCTGACAACTTCGTTACCTCGACCGGGCGCGGTTTGTTCGAGTCCAAAGACGCGGGCCGGAGCTTCCGGGCATTGGCCTCGCGCCAGCCACTCGTTGGGCTGCTGGCTTGGTCGGCCAAGACCGGGCTGTTCCTAGTCGACGGGCGCGGACAAGTCAGACGCAGCCCAGCTGGTAGCCGCGGATGGTAGCCGGTCGGCTCAATCGGCGGTCAACCGGCGGCCTTCATCGCTCATGGCGGTGACCTCTACGCGGCGTTGGCCGACAACACGGTGAAGCGCTCGACCGACCGCGGACAGTCGTGGGCCGTCAGGGCCACGCCGTAAAGCGAGACGTTCGCCACGGCATAAGGGTCCGTTGCGATCGGTGGCGCCCGGCTCCACATCCGTGCCGTTGATGCGCAGGGATGGCGAGCCGAGAAAGCGCTCGCGCTGCGCAGTCTCGGTGTCCTCGACCCGCCGCGTCTCGATCTCGGCATCTACCCCCGCAGCGTCGAGCAGATCGCGGAGGCGCGGCAATAGCGCCTCGTGGCCGGGGCACCCCTCGAATAGAGAACCTCCACCCGCATCAGTCGCGACTCAGTGATGATGGTCGTGGCCGCGCACGGTGGCCCACGATTGCCAGGTGATGCGCAGGATGACCACCGTGATGGCCAGGCCGATGAGCGGGTCCGCGATCGGTAGGCCGAGCGCCACCACGATGGCCGAACCGATGACGGCGAGGGATACGTAGGCGTCGGCGCGTGCGTGGTGGCCGTCGGCGATCAGCGCCGGGCTGTCAAGGCGCTCACCGGCGCGGGTGCGGACCTTCGCGGCGATGAAGTTTCCGATGTAGCCGATCGCGCCGGCTGCTGCGAGCGCGACGAGGTGGTCGGGCGGGGTTGGGTCGATCAGTCGACGGATCGCCTCGACACCTGCGACGCAGGCGCTGATGAAGATCGCGGCGACGACGAACAGTCCTGCGCCCCGCTCGGCTCGTTCGGAGCGGAGCAGGAATGCGATCCCGAGCGGAACGGCGGTCAGGGCGTCGCCGAAGTTGTGGATGAGGTCGGCCAGCAGCGCGACCGAGCCCGACAGGATGAACACGATCGTCTGGACGATCGCCGCGAGACCCAGGACGCCGAGTGAGATCAGGACGGCACGAACGCCCTCTCGCGAGCGTTTGATGGAGCCATGTACGAGGCCGTGAGAGTGGCCGTGATCGCCCGGGGCAGCATGGCCGGCGCCGGTGTGAGGATGGTCGTGAGCGTCGCGCGGGTGTGAGTGGCCGCCGCCACTTTCGGTCACGTCGTCGGTCTGCGTTTCGGTCATCGGCTCGCCTCCTCGAGAGCGGGTGATGTCGGCGCCGCACCCCGGCCGAGGTTGAGGTGCTCCACGTGCGCGATTGCTTCTTGGAGCAGCTGTCCCACGTGATCGTCGTGCAGCGCGTAGATGACGTTGCGTCCTTCACGTCGGCCGTCGACCAGGCCGAGGTGGCGAAGCAGGCGAAGCTGGTGCGAGACAGCCGAGCCCTCCATCCCCACATCGACAGCAAGCTCAGAGACGGCGCACGGGCCGTCCTGCAGTCTGCCGAGAATCCGCAGCCGGCTGGGTGTCGCGAGTGCTTGCATCGTGTCTGCAACTACCTGGGTGAAGCCGTCGTCCAGCTCATGCGGCTGGCGCTCAATGTGTCCGTGGCTCACCTCCGCGACGATAGCTGAATGTCCGCTCAGCTGTGCAGAGTCTCCTGAATCCTGCCGGTGTGGCGACCGGTCACCCCGGCTTGATATTGGGGCGTTGCTCAGGCATCTCGAGCTCGAGGAGTTCGCCGCCTTCGTGATCGACTTGGAGGGTGGTGTGGTCGATGTGGAATTCGTCGTGGATCTGGCGTTGAAGCTCGCGGCGTAGCGCGTGGCAGTTGTTGTCGCGGCCGACCAGGACATGGGCGGAGAGAGCGGGAAAGCCCGAGGTGACCTCCCAGACGTGCAGGTCGTGGACTTCAGCGACACCGGTATGGCTTGCCATGGCCGTGCCAATGGCGTTGACGTCGAACCCTTCAGGTGCGGCTTCGAGAAAGACGCGTCCGGAGTCGCGCAAGAGCCCGTAGGCGGCGTAGAGCATGATCGCCGCCACTGCCAGGGATGCGATGCCGTCGGCGCGGTGAAAGCCCGTGAGCAGGATCACGGCACCGGCGATCGCGGTGAAGATGAACGCGGCGAGATCGGTGAGGAGGTGTTGAAAGGCGCCCTCGACGTTCATCGACTGGCGGTTGGCCCTGGAGAGGATGTAGGTCGCGGCAAGGTTGACCACGATCCCGACCAGGGCGACGACCAGGACTGCGGTGCCTCCGACGTCGGGCGGGTTGATCAGTCGGTTGATGCCCTCATAGATGATCAGGAGGCCCAGGACCAGCAGCGTCGCACCGTTGAACTGGGCGGACAGAATCTCTGCGCGCTTGAAGCCGTAAGTCATCGACCCCTTGGCGGGCTTCGCGGCCAGCCGGATCGCGACCAGCGAGAGCGCGATCGCGCCGGCGTCTGAGAGCATGTGCGCGGCGTCTGAGAGCAGCGCGAGCGAATGGACGAGCGCGCCGACGACGACCTCGAACACCATGAACCCCACGATCAGCGCGAGCGCGAGCGCGAGCTTGCCGCGATCAGCGTCGGCAGAGACGCCGTGGGCATGACCGGTCTGGCCCCCGTGATCGTGCCCCTTGTCTTCTTGGTCGTGCTCGGCAGCCTCGGTCACGGACCGCTCCCGCAACCGGGGTTCATCAGCAGCAGTCCCGGTTGGTGCCGTCCTGACCGGACGTGTCGCTCTCGGCGGCGCTGTGCCGGGCGTCAAGAGTGGGGGTGCGTCCGAGCAGACGTAGGGCGTTGAGGGTGACCAGTAGTGACATGCCCATGTCGGCGGCGACAGCGAGGACCAGCGTGACGAGCCCGAACGGGGCAAGCACCACGAACACACCCTTGACGACCAGCGAGGCAATCACGTTCGCACGCATGACGGAGCGCGCGCGTTGGGCGAGACGGAGCGTCTCTGGCAGCCGATCGATGCGGTCTGACATGAGCGCCACATCCGCGCTTTGGAGCGCGACGTCGCTGCCGGCGGCGCCCATGGCCACACCGACGCGGGCGGCCGCGAGGGCAGGGGCGTCGTTGACTCCGTCGCCGACCATCGCAACCGGACGGAGGCGGTCGAGTTCACGTACGGCGTCGAGCTTGTCCTCGGGCAGCAGGCCCGAGCGCCACTGCTCGATGCCAGCGGCCTCGGCCACGGCCTTGGCGACAGGCTCGGCGTCGCCGGTCAGCATCACGGTCTGGTCGACCCCACAGGTCCGCAGCGCGCCGGCCAGGCCGACCGCCTCGTCGCGCACCTGGTCGGCGAGGCCGAACAGGCCGAGTACGCGGTCGCCCTCCCCCAGGGCGATCACGGTCTCGCCAGCGGCCTGCATCTCGGCCAGCTCGGCCGGCGGCGTCGACGCGCGCTCTTCGATCAGCCGTGGTCCGCCGGCCCACAGGTCGCGCCCGTCGATGCGGGCGCCCGCTCCACGCCCAGGCAGCGCGTGGAAGTCCTCCTGGGCCGGTGCAGAGAGCTCGCGTTCGTGCGCTGCGTCGACGATCGCGCGAGCAAGGGGGTGTTCAGACCGTTGCTCCACGCCATAGACGAGACGCAGCGCTTCGTTCTCCTCGAGGCCGAACGTGCGGACGGACTCCAGCGACGGAATGCCGGCGGTCAGGGTGCCGGTCTTGTCCACCGCGACGGTCTTCACGCGGGCCAGGTCCTCGAGCGCCTGGCCGCCCTTGATCAGGACGCCGCGGCGGGCAGAGCCCCCAACGGCCGAGACGACGGCAACCGGGATGGAGATCACCAGCGAGCAGGGACAGGCAACGATCAGCAGCGCAAGAGCTCGATAGATCCACGTGTCGAAGCTGCCGCCGAACACGATCGGGGGTACCAGCAGCAACAGCAGCGCGGTGAGGAACACCAGCGGCGTGTAGATGCCAGCGAAGCGATCGATGAACCGCTCCGACGGCGCCTGGCTGGCCTGCGCGTCCTCGACGAGCGCCGCGACGCGCGACAACGTCGAGTCGGCGGCCACCTTGGTCACCTCGATGACAAGCGAGCCGTGGGTGTTCATCGACCCGCCGAACACCTTGTCACGTGGTCCGACATCCACGGGTACCGACTCGCCCGTGATGGGCGACTGGTCAAGACTCGAGCTGCCCTCAGAGACGGTGCCGTCGAGCGGCAGGCGTTCGCCCGGGCGCACTACGAAGCGGGCACCGACGTCGACGTCTCCAACCGCGACCAGGGTCTCGGTGCCGTCGAGATCGATCAGGCGAGCCTGCGCCGGAGCGAGGTCGAGCAGCGCGTCCATCGAGCGGCGGGTGTGCTCCAGCGCGAACGTTTCGAGCGTCGTGCCCACGGCGAACAGGACCAGCACCCAGGCCCCTTCGGCATAGGAGCCGATGCCCACGGCGCCGACTGCCGCGAGCGTCATCAGCACGTTCATGTCCAGCGAGCGGCGGCGCAAGCCACCGGCCGCGGCGAGCGCGATCGGCCACCCGCCCACGGCCATCGACAGCAGGTAGAGCGGCTCGGCCACCAGCCTCGGCGCAGACAGCAGCGAGCCTGCCACCGCCACCAGCAAGAGCACGGCCGACGCGGTAGTCGACAGCGCGCGGGAATCGCGGCGCCAGAACGGCATCCCGGGCGCGCCATCGTCGGACGGGTTCACAACGCGGTAGCCCGCACGCCGAACGGCGCCGGCCACCGCGTCGTCGGTCGCCCGGCCGTCGAGGACCAGGGTGCCGGCACCAAACGACACCCGGGCGGACGTCACGCCATCAAGCGCGGTCACCGCCTTCTCGACAGTCTTCGCACAGGCCGCGCAGTCCATCCCCTCGACGGCGAACCGGCGAGCATCCTCGCCTGCCACCTCCTGGGACTCGGCCGGCGGCATCTCGACCGGCGAATTGACCATGGGCAGACCGGTCGGGGTCACACCCGCGCCTCACTAAGCACTGCTTCGAGCAGGGCCCGGCCCTCGTCGGTCAGTTCGTACATGACCATCTTGCCGTCGCGGCGGCTCTTGACCAAACCCGCTCGCCGCAGCGTCCGTACGTGATGGGAGACGAGATTCTGGGCGCGCTCGGCCACCCACGCCAGGTCGCACACACAAAGCGCCGTTTCGCGCAACGCGTGGGCGAGCATCAGCCGCGTCGGGTCCGCAAGCGCCTTCGCCTGCTCGGCCGAGACCTCGGCCACGTCGGGACTGAGACGCTGCTGGCGAAGGGCCTCGGCCTTTGGCAGGTCGAGGCAGAGAAGGTCGCATCGGTCGTCGGCCACACTAACAACCTAACATGCATTAGAACGTGGTCTCTTGGCGGCGCACAACTTCTAGGGTCTGGGCGCGTCTGGCCCCTCGGTCCTGTCGGGAGCTGAGAGCTCCAAGCGACCGCTCAAAGGAAACGCGAACTCAGACGTTGGCTCAGAACGTGATGTAATCGCGCTTTAGTTTTGCAGTAAGATCCCAATCGTGTCTGAAGCGCAAGCACTCACCCGTCAGGATCGCCGGAAGTTGAGAACCGCGACGGCGATCCTTGATGCCGGCGAGCGCTTGTTCCTCGGTCGCGGGTATCAGGCCACCACGGTGGAGCAGCTCGCCGAACAGGCTGACGTGGCGCTGGGGTCGCTGTATGGCCATTTCGGTGGCAAGGAGGGCGTGTACGCCGCGGTGATCGATCGGGTCCTTGAGCTTGACCGGCGCTACTGCGACGAGGGCTGGGCGTCAGGTTCGAACGCGGTCGAGCGACTGGTCGGGTTGAGCGAGGGCTACCTTCGCTTTGCCCGCGATCACCCGGGCCACTTCCGGATCTTTCGCTTCCCGCCAGCGGGAGGGCCAACCGACGGGCCGGTTGCCGCCGCCGGCGGGCGGGTCGCCGACCGCGTCGCCAGCGAGGTCGACCGCATGGCCGACGCCCTGAGCGAAGCGACAGCCCAGGGAGTCGTGCGCCCGATCGATGCCCGCGCGGCCGCGGTCTTCCTCTGGGCGGGGTGGGACGGGGTCATCGCTGCCCACATCCTGCCTGGGAACATGGGGCTCAGCGAGCCGCAGTTCGAATCGGTGCTCGCGATCGCGCGCGAGGTGCTGGCCCTCGGCCTACTGGTACCAGGCGGGCCTGGCGCGTGATTCCGCGGATTGGCACCGACGGCGACTACGGTCGCCCGGCGACCCCGGGCTGGCGCGGCCGGGATTGGTCGACACACGAACGAGACGCGCTCGTCGCTCGCCGCCGCCTGCGCTACCTAGACGCCGGCACCGGTGAACGGGCGTTCGTGCTCGTGCACGGCATGGGCGGACGCTGGCAACACTGGCTCGAGACCATCCCCACGCTGGCCGAGCACGGCCGCGTGCTCGCCCTCGACCTCCCAGGATTCGGGCAATCCGAGCCGCCCGCCGCCACGGCGTCTCTCAACGGCTTCGCCGACGCAGCTGCCCAACTGATCCGCGACCTGAATGTCGAACAGGCGGTCTTCGTCGGGCACTCGATGGGCGGCCCCATCGCTCTCCGCTTCGCCAGCCGGCACCCCGACCTGGCCGAAGCGATCGTGCTCGTCGGCGGCGCCGTCTTTCAGTTCAGCGCACTCCTCGGGTTGCACGAGGTAGTTCGCTTCATTGCCAAGCGGCCACGCGAGAGTGCCGCCATTGCCGCTGAAATCGCGACCGCGGGGTTGCCCGCACCCTCTTCGCTACGCCGGCAGATCGCCTCCTCCACCCTGCTCCGCCGGGCCTTCCTCGCGCCCTACGTCTTCGACCCGGCCGCGCTGCCCTCCGACAGCGCCGCCCTGATCGTCGACGGCGCGGGGGCGCCCGGCGTGCTGCCCACCGTGCGAGCGATCGGACGCTCCGACCCAAGAGCGGGAATCGACTCGGTGAGTTGCCCGATCCTCTCGATCGCCGCCGACCACGACCGCATCACCCCGCTGCCCGACACCGAGGCCTTCCAGCGCGAGGTGCCCCGCGCCCGTACCGTTGTGCTCGAAGGCTGCGGCCACATGGCCATGCTCGAACGACCCCATGCCTTCAACACCCAACTGGTGGCCTTCGCCCAGGTGCTTTCGTCGTCCTCACCCACCCCGCCATAACAGGAGTTCTGCGTAGGTGCTCGTCCCGCCCGCCCTGGCTGGACGCTCGGTTCACGCCCCGTCCGTGAGCCGGTCGGCAGCCGCGGCGGTCGCTTTGAAAGTGGCCTGGAGGATGTCGTTTGCGCCGGCTGCCGCAAATACGCCGATCACCGCCCGTCCGCCGACCGGGGAGATCGCGCTGAGACTCGCCAGGCCGAGCGCCGACCACGAGCCCATGCATCGCGAGCAGGTCAGCAGTTCGCCGATGACGAAGCGCATCCCCTCACCCTTGGCCTGACCGCCATGATCA
>JBBRYL010000119.1:0-7590 GCA_038237685.1 Solirubrobacterales bacterium
CCGGCCCGCCCTCCGGGCGAGCCTCCGCGACGACGGCCGCGTCACCACGCGCGGGTCACTGCGGTAGAAGCCCACACACCGTGGCCTACCGTCGGTAGGTTGATCTCACGGACACTGTTGCGAGGACCGGTTGAGCTCGCCATGCGTATGGCAGTTGCTGTGAAGAAGATCGAGGCTTCGCTGGGCGACATCGTCCAGATCGGCGACCGCCGCTACGAGGTGGTCGACGACCGCGAAGGTGGGCTGGCGTTGGAGCCAGCCATCACAGTTTCGGTCGCAGAGCTGCACGCGAGGCACGGCGGGCGCGGGTTGACGGCGGACGAGTTCGACGAACTCTTCGGCGACCTTCCCACTGACGGGGAGGGGTAACCATGGCGACATCCGGCCGGGCCGCCTGGCGGTGGCTGGCAGTGCTGGCTCGATCCGGCTACCTGGGGGGATGATTCCCCGCGCGAACGTCGTCCGGGCGCGGGCCCATCGCCGGGGCGAAAATCCTCACGGCTGAACTTCACATATTGAGTTGCCAGAATCAACGACATGAAGGAGGCACCAATGAAGGTGACCCTGAGCGAGCCCGGCTTGGCCGGTGACTACGTCGTGGCGGAGCAAAACTCTGACGGGACGATTCTGCTGGCGCCCGACACCTCGATCGATGCAGTCCGCGCGCGCCTGGGCACCAAGCCCATGAGCAGCGAGGAATTCGATCACCATTTTGGTGACCTGCCCTCTGACGAGGAGGGGTAGCCGTGAGCGACAGCCCGCGGTTCCCCGCTCGCTTCGACGGCGAGGCCTTCGAGGAGGACTGCTCTCATGCCACGACCGCTGGGAAGCGAGTGGCCCGGCAAGCGCGAGCGCGCTACGAGAACGAGGGTGCTCCAGTGGCGGAGTTGCGTGCATGCCAGCAGGAGGGTCGTGACGCCACGCGGCTCGGCTCGGTGGGTGCGTCAAGGTTTAGCTGCCGCCGCCCGACGGCCCGGGGGGAATGGTGTTTACCGGCGACAAGGACCACGCCCAGCCAGTGCTTGTGTGTCTCGCCTTTGGGCTACGACATCCGCGGCGGGCGTACGTTCCGAGCGTCTACCGGGTCGCCGATAGCCGCCTTAATCCGCCGTCTACTTGAGCCAGTTCGCGCCCCGCCCCGCCACCCGCAGCGTCTCCGAGCGCGCCCACCGGCGCCTGCACGGCCGCTACCCGGCCAGCTGACCAGCCTCGCTCGCGCCTGACATCGGTCGGGCGCTTCATGCAAACCAAGGTCTCGAAAGGAGATCTCCCATGTCAGAACGACAGGGCCGCTCAGGCGGCTCCGAGTACCCCTGCGCTCCGCCGAGTCGTGGGCCGAGACGGTCGCCTCTCACCGGTCCGGTGGCCGAGGCGTCACTATGCGGCTTGTACCGCCAGGCGGGTACGGACCGATGAGTACACAGCGTTCAACATCTCAGCCGGCGACGACCGGCCCCCAGCCCGGTACGTGGAATACGCCGGAGCAGATCGCTGTGCATCGAGCGATGACGCCGGGGCAGCGCGTTCGCAGGACGATCGAGGTCTCGCGCGCCGCGTTGCTCTTCGCGAGAGCGGAGCGAGTCGATGACCGATGACCGCTTCGCGCCTGAGCTGATCCTCGCGGCGCTAAACGCCCACGATGTCCGCTACGTCGTGGTCGGCGGGTTCGCCGTCGCTGCCTACGGCGTGATCAGAGCCACCGACGACCTGGACCTCGTGATCGAGCCCGACTGGGCTAACGCCGGGCGTCTAGCCAAAGCGCTGGAGTCGATCGATGCGGCTGACCGTGAGGAGACCCGGGACGCGATCAGCCAGGACGCCCTAGTCCGCGATCCCAACCGCAAGTTGGCGACCCGGCACGGTGAGCTGCATCTGCTCAGCGAGGTGGATGGTCTCCCCACTTACCAGGATCTCCAGCCAGCCATGGTGATCGACCTCGAGGGCGAGCACGTGCCCGTGGCGTCCCTCGCCGATCTCCGCGCGATGAAGCAGACCAGCGGTCGTCCCAAGGACCAGATCGACCTCGCCGAACTCGACGCCCTCGCAGACGACTAACTAACCCGTCCCCAGCGCGGCCGATCCGGCCAAGCTGCGGGACCCGCCAGGCATCTACCTCCGGCCGCTCGGCCAAGGCGCCGACGGCTGTTGCCCGACCGCTTGTGCCGGGCGCCTGATTCACCAACCCGATCTCGAAAGGAGATCTCCCATGTCAGAACGAAAAGGCCGCGAAGGCGGCTGCGGTTACCCCTGCGCCACGCTCGATGCGGCGCTGTCCCAGCTGCGCCGGCCCCCAGCGCCGGGTGCGGTGCGATTCAAGATCCAGAACACGACCGATGCCGCGGCCCAGATCGCCTCCTACGTCGACGCCCGGCTGGTCTTCGATCGGCTCGACCACGTCTGCGGTGGACGTTGGTGGGCGACCTTCGAGCCGCTGCCGAAGGCGCTGGTTCCGCCACCGGTTGACGACGATGGGCAGCTGCTGCGCCACCCGCCGGTGTTCGTGCGCTGTCAGCTGACGCTCTACGGCGTGACCCGCCAGGACGTCGGCGACGGCCACGATCCCAAGGCCGCGTTCTCCGATGCGATCAAGCGGGCGGCGGTCCAGTTCGGGATCGGGCGGGCGCTGTATGCGATGCGGCTGCCGTGGTTGGGTGCCGGTGACGCCGACGGAGAGTTGCGGCGTAACAAGCGCGGTCGGCTGGTCCTCGATACCCGCACTGAGACGTGGTGCCGCGCCCAGTACGAGCGGTGGCTCGAGCACCGTGGCGCCAGGCTGTTCGGGCAGCCGCTCGACCACGGCTTCGCGCCGCCACGGCTCGTCACGCCGGCTAGACGGCAGCTCTCCAGGGAACACCAGATAGACAGGGAGGACGCCAAGCCGCCGCCGGTGCTGCGGGTCGTCGACGGCAAGGACATCCCGGAGGAGGAGCTGCGCGCCCGGGTCGAGCGGTGGAGAGCACGCGGCCGCTTCACTCAGGAGACGGTGTCTGGCCTCGCCGGGTTCCTGTTGCGTCAGCCCGACCTCGCGCGGCTCGGCAAGACCCAACTGGGCCACCTGGCCTGGCAGCTGGAGCTGGCGGCGAAGTCGAGGGTCAGCGACGCCGTGCTGGCTCGAGAACTGGGCGAGGCCGAGGCGGCCGAGGACCGCGCGGCCGCGCTGAGCGCGTTCACCGACCGGCGCATTCGGGAAGCCCAGGAGGTCGGCCTGTTGGGACGGCGCTCAGAGAGCGACGCGGCGTGACAGGCCCACTAGGCAAGATTGGACGGGTCGGCTAGGAGGGGTCGCTGCGGGCCTGGCGGCGTCGCTCGAGCTCGGCGATGTCGGTCAGGTCCTGCGGGCGACCGGCGGTCTGCTTGAGGGCGATCAGGTCGTCGTAGCCGGCAAAGACCAGCGGCGCGGCGAAGCCCGGGAGAACGCGCTCGGCTGCACCGGCCCGTAGCCGGCGGTAGCTGTGCATCCCCGACACGTACTGCATCACGTCGAGACGGCCAAGCCGGGTTCGTAGCAGCCAGTTACCGCCGAGCATGAGGTTCTCCAAAGTGAGCTCGAGCACCTCTGCTGCCTCGAACTCGCCCACCGCGAGCGGCTCTGAGTCCAGGCTCTTCAGCGCGGCGAGGAGTCGCTGAAGGTTGCGGCGGCCGGGGTCGGGGACGACGTCGACGTCCTTTGTGGCGCGCACGAATCCGTGAGCGGCCAGCGAGAAGCCACCGATCACCACGAACTCGGCCCTGTAGCTGCAGAGCTCGCCGAGCAGCTCCAATGGCCGCAGAGGCTGCTCAGGGTCGTCGCCCCGATCGGGGCTCATGGCGTCCTGCTGGCCGCGATGGTCGTGAGCGCAAACGACAGCTCGGCGGCGTGTACAAGGAGTTGGGCCGGCGACAGCTTCGCGTCTGCGAGCACCTCGGCATTGGACTGGTTGCCGTGGGGCGCGGGCGCAACAGTTATGTCGAGGCGCTCGCCCATCGTCTCGAGGATGCGCTCGAGCGTGTCGATCGTCGGTGAGACTTCGCCCCGCTCGATGCGGCTGATGTGGGTCTGGCTGGTGCGGCAGCGGCAGGCGAGTGAGGCCTGGCTGATCCCGTGCCGCCGGCGCACTGCTCTCACGAGGTGTGCAGCAGACATCGCACAAGCTTAAACCATAAATGAGCTAGAGAGGGAGTGGGCGGCGTAGTGCCGGGCCGCACTGATCCGCCCTCACGAGCACCTCGTCAATGGGCGCCACCACCTGACGAGACCCGAAGAAACGCACGCGGCGGCCGAGGTCGCCCCATCGATCCAAGGAGGAGACATGAACACCAATCACGCGCGCCGCGGCGCGCACGACGACCCCTGCCATGGCACGGGCAGCAAAGGAGCAGGGCACCTCGTCACGTTGCGCGGCGACGAGGCCGAGCTCTACCGCCGCTATCACCGTCGGGTGCTCGGCGCCGTGGCACGCAGCAATGGCCCCGACCTCGCCGACGACGCGGTGCAGTTCGCCTGGATACAGATGCTGCGTCACCAGCCAGACCGCGACCGGATCTATGGCTGGCTCGTCTTGACCGCTCGGCGTCAGGCGTGGCAGCTTGCGCGAGAGCGTCGGCGTGAGGAGGCGGCCGACGGTTTCGTCGATCCCGCCACGGGCTTCACCGCCAACCTCGGCGAGCGGATCGAGCACCCGCTCTCCTTGCAGCGACGTGTCGACGGGCTCGATGCCTTGCGCTCACTGGCTGCCTGCCCGACCGCCAGCGGCGGGTGCTTGCCCGCAAGGTCGCGGGCCTGACCTATGCGGAGATCGAGGCGGATCTCGGCTGGAGCTACACCCAGGTCAACCGCCACCTCACCCGGGCGCGGCGGAGCTTGAGGGAGGCGGCATGAGCACGCGAAAAAGTGCTGAAATTGTGATGGATAGGCGCTACCCTGGAGGAGATCCCATGCAGACCCTGCTTCAAGAGACCAGCTATCTCGGCGACCTCGGCCTTTCCGACGACGACCTCGCGCGCGCGACTGGTGCGGCGAAGTCGACAGCGCGGGGATGGCTGAACGAGACCAGCGCGCCGACCGGCGTGCGCGCCGAACGGGTGATCGAGCTCGCGGCGATGGCCGAACGGCTGGAACGCCTGATCGAGCGCGACTACATCGCGGTGTGGCTTCGAAAGCCGGTGCCCTTCCTCGATGACGACAAGCCGCTCGACGTCATCGGCAGGGGCGACTATCGGCGCGTCGCGACTGTGATCTCGGGTCTGGAAGACCCGGGCGCGTTCTAGGCCGATGGTCAGTGACATAGCGTCGGTGGCGATCGCTGGGGAGTGGTGGCGCCAGCTTGGGGCAGGGCTCGATCCGACAGCCGGGCTCGACCCGCCCAGGGACGCGCGCTGGCAGCGCGGCGAAACCGTCGACGCGATCTATCTCGCCGACTCACCGGACACCGCATGGGCGGAGTGGTATCGCTGGCTAGCCGAATCGGGGCTGTCGCCTCAGACGGGTCTGCCGCGTGACTTGTGGCGGGTCAAGGTTGAGATCGAGAACGTCATCGATCTCCGCACCACCGAACCGCTGGAGGCGGTGGGGCTCTCCGCCCCGCGCCCGGATCGGCGCGAATGGCCGGCGTTCCAGACGGTCGGTGGGCAACTGCACGCCGAGGGCAGCGTCGCGTTGGCGGCGCCGAGTTCCGCACGAAAGGGCGGCGTGGTGCTGTGTGTCTTCTGGCCCCCGGAGAACGACATAAAGGTCGATCACAGGTCGTTCGAGCGGTTCGTGGAGGCGCCAGTCGTGCCGCGGGGACTTCGCGCCTAACCCAAGCGTCACGGCACCACCCAGCCTCGCCGCCGTCCAGCTCGATCCCCGTCTGGGGCGAGCCCGGTCCCGTGCGGCCTTCTCCCTATAGCGACTCACAGATGTCATATCGCCCGCGGACGCCGCGCGGGCCTCAATGTCGATCCACAACCAAAAGGGAGGTCCGTGATGCACGGACCAATCACATCCATCCTGTTTGCAGACACAGACGAGAAGCGCCGGGCCAGACTGTCGATCGAGCTCGAGGCCGATGGCTTCGCGGTGATACCCGCGATCAGCGACGAACAGGCACGGGTCAAGGCCCGAAACGAGCAACCGCATTTGCTGCTGCTGGGCGCCGGCGACACACCGACATCGCCGCTAGGGCTCCTAGAGCAGTTTCGAACCGGCGACGTGCGCACCACCGGGGTCGCACCAGACGTCGCGGCGATCGTGCTCGCCCTCCCGGGTGAGCTGTCGCTGCTGCGCGCATTTGACCGCGGCGCCGACGACGTGGTCGGCCCCGAGGTGAGCTACCTCGAGCTACGGGCGCGACTGGGAGCCGTGATGCGTCGTCTGCGCGGCGACCTGCGCGGCACCCAGGCGGTGTTCGGGCAGCTGGTGATCGACCGGACCGGCCGCAGGGCCACCTACGCCGGGCGGGAGTTGAACCTCTCCACCCTCGAGTACAAGCTGCTCGAGCGGCTGACAGCCGAACCGGCGCGGGTGTTCACCAAGAGCGAGCTGCTGGCCGAGCTATGGGGCATGCCCGAAGGCATCCAGACCCGTTGCCTCGACGCCCAGGCCTGCAGGCTGCGGCACAAGCTCGCCGCGGTCGGTGCCGGGCACCTGGTCGTCAACCGGCGCGGAGTGGGCTACGCGCTCACCGACCGCAGCGTGGGCGACGTCCGGGCGATCGGTCAGGGGAAGGGGGTGCTCCGTGCGGCGTAGACGCGGGCTCACGCGGACCGGCGGACTGCGGCGCAGCGGTGGGCTGCGTCGCGCCGGGCCGCCCATCCGCCGAACGCCGCTGCGGCGGGCCCAGTTCACCGCCGCCTCGCCCGCACAGCGAGCGAAGGTCCTCGGTCTGACGTGCCTGGTCTGCGGCCGCCGGCCGGTCGATCCCGCGCATCTCGTCTCGCGCGCGCGGGGCGGGTGCGATCACCCCGGCTGCGTGATCGCGCTCTGCCGGCTCCATCACCGCGCATTCGATCGCGGCGAGCTCGACGTGCTCCCGTGGCTGGAGCCCGGGGGACGGGCGGAGCTCGCCCACGCCCTGACGCACGTGGCCCTGCTCGCGCTCCTTCAGCGGGTGACCGCGACCCGGTGGACACCAGCCAACCCCACGACAGAGAGGAGGGCCGCCTGATGGCGACCGTCACCGATATCGACAAGGCGCGGCAGCGCCGACGCCAGCATCTGGGAGCCGCGATCGCGATGCTGCGCAGCGAAGACGGCTTTCGCGCCTGGCTGACTGCCCGGCGCGTGTTCCACGAGTACTCGCCGATGAACGTGCTGTGGATCGTCAGTCAGCGCCCCGACGCCACTTTCGTCGCAGGGTTTGCGACGTGGAGGACACGGCTGGGCTACCAGGTCAGAAAGGGGGAGAAGGGGATCGCGATCAACGTGCCGCGGCCTTACCGCGCTACCAACGGCGACCGTGGAGAGGAGGAAGACACGACCAGACGGGTGGCGTTTCGGATCGGGCATGTGTTCGACCGGTCCCAGGTCGAGCCGATTGCAGGCAAGGCCAAGCCGCTGGAGCCTCCGCGTCAGTGTGTGCCGATCGCCGGTTCCAGCCATCGCTACCTGATCGAACCGCTGGTGGCGCTGGC
>JBBRYL010000120.1:0-7372 GCA_038237685.1 Solirubrobacterales bacterium
CGAGATCCGAAACGAAATGGAGATCCGTCAGAACCTGGACAGCAGCACTCGCAGCCCTCAAGATCCACTTCGGAGACCGACTCCCCGACTGACATGAACCCAGTCGCCCCGGCCCCACACACAGTTCACCGGACACCCTCGGCACGTCTACGACGCGTCCAAGCTGCGCAAGCGCTTTGACGACGCGATCAGGGCCGCCGGGGTCAACCGCATCACTTTCCATGAGCTACGCCACACGTTCGGCACCCAGATGGCAGCGGCCGGGGCACCACTACGCGCGATCCAGGAATGGCTGGGCCACGCCGACGCCAAGACCACCGAGATCTATGCTCACTACGCGCCCGACTCCACCAACGGCGCCGCGTTCGCGGCGCGCGCGTTCGGTGCGGGCAGCGTCGGTCCAGCCGGGCGGCCGGTGGTCGCGCGGTGAGCAGTCTCGACTCGGTGCGCCGCTATGACAGCGCGGTGGTCATGCGCGGCCGCCGCGATGGGGAGCCGCAGCCGTGCGCGATCCAGCCGCGCGACCTGGAGATCGTCGACGGCGTGCGCCGGCACAAGTTCCTGACCGCACCCCAGCTGCTCGAGATCTGGTGGCCTGGGCGGGCGCCCCAGGTTGGGCGGCGACGGCTGACCCGGTTGTTCGAGGCTGGCCTGCTCGACCGGTTTCGCCCAGTTGCCTCGCGTGGCTCGTTTCCCTGGACCTATCAGCTCGGCCGCGAAGGCCATCGCATGCTCCAAGAGGCGGGACTGGTTCGGCGCGGCAAGCGTTTCGAGGTCCAGACGGTCTATGACTACCGCTACGTCCTGCACGAGCTGCACCTCAACGCCTGGGTGCTCGCCTGGCGCCAGCTGCTCGGACCTAACCTGGTCACCTGGACCGGGGAGAGCCTGATCGACCCACCAAGCGGGCTGGGCAAACCGCCGCTCTATGTCGGCGGGGACATCACCGTTGACGATCTCCACGACACTCAGGCCAAGCAGCTCCGCCCCGACGATGTGATCGAGGTCGCCCGCGACGACGGGTCGCTGCGGACCTTCTTCATCGAGTACGACCGCACCCGCCGAGTGGACAAGAACTTCGAGAAGTTCCGTCGCTACGACGCTTTCCTGTGCTGGTGGTGGAGGTGGACCTCATACGGCTCGGACTCGGAGCCGCCGGTGGTGATCTTCGTGTGTCAAGACATCGAGCATTGCGAGCTCTTCCTACAGGCCGCCGACCATGAGCTGACCGGCCACCATTGGCGACCGTCTGAGACCCCCGTCCCCGAGCACTTCATCGGGAGACGCAAGATCGTCTTCGCGACCGAAGCTGACATGCATGAGGGCGACGCCGTCGCCTACCGTGTTCCGGCGTACCCGCCGGGCGTCCTCCGTCGCGACGACGAGGACGCGCTGTTTCGCCGCGGACGCCTCCCAGGTCGCACCGACCCAGCCTGATGCAGGCGATACCGCTATGGCCATCCGTGTTTCTTCTGGGTGGTTCGCTCTGGGTCGTTTCCTCCATCCGGTGCGCTCCCTGAGCAAACCAGGCTGCTGCCCCGCTTTCGCCCAGGATCCCGCTCCCTGCCCGGACTTGCGAGGAAGGGCCGTCCGCCACTACGTGCCGGACGGCCCTTCCTCGACATACCAGTGAAACTGGAGTCAGTCCGGGCAGGAAGCGGGGAGGGGCCTGTAGCGGGGCAGCAGCAAGGGGCGGTATGACGGATGAAGTTGGAGGGACAGTTGATGGATCCTGGGAGAGAATGGGTCGGCGAGGGACGCGGAGGCGGAGCAGGAGGGTGAGGAGGTGAGCGGTATTGCGATGGGTGTTCGTGATGGGGCGCGATGCAGTGACGGGTTTTGGATTGCGTCGTGTGACGTGGGTGGTCGGTTCAGCAATGCGATTGCAAGCTCGTCTTGGCGAGGAGTGTGGTTGAGAAGTGCTCCCTCTCGACCGAGGGTGGGCCTAGCATGGGCCAGTTACTCATCAGAGCCCGGAAGGAGAGGCTGACGAAGACGACGCGCGAACCGAAGCCCACGCTAGACCCGACTGACGCGCGCTTGGCTCACGGGGTGTTCACCCTGCGCGAGTCCGCGCGTTATCTGGGCATCTCCAACTCGACTCTGCACAGCTGGGCGCGGCCGAGCAGGTCTCGGCGACCCTTGATCACGCTGCTGCCCGCTGCGGGACGGGAGGCGAGCGTGCCGTTCATCGGCTTCGCGGAGGCGTATGTCCTGTCCGCATTCCGCGGTGCTGGTGTGCCGATGCAGCGCATCCGTCCTGCAGTGGAACAGCTCGAGGCCCAGATCGGGGTGGGGTATGCCTTGGCGTCGAAGCGGCTCTACACCGACGGAGCCGAGGTGCTCTACGACTACGCCACTAAGAAGAGCGATGGGGATCTGCTCGAGCTCACGGTGGTCCGTACCGGCCAGAAGCAGTTCTCGGATCTGATTACGCGGTACCTAAGGCAGGTCACCTACGGTGACGATGGATGGGCGACCGAACTGCGGCTGCCGACCTACGGCGATGCCGCAGTCGTCGTCAATCCGCGCCGTGGGTTCGGCCTCCCGCTGCTCGCAAGCGGCGGCGCACGGGTCGAGGACCTCGTTGACCGGTTCGTGGCCGGCGACAGCGTCGCCGACATAGCCGACGACTTCGAAGTGCCAGAACGCGACGTGGAGAACGTGATCCGTGTAGCGACCAGAGCGGCGGCGTAGTCGGTACCGGCATTCGCCCCAGAGTCGCGACTGATGCCAGACGAGCCGGAGTTTCTGATCGATCGCAGCCTTGGACGCAAACACCTCGCGGCAGCGCTCAGGGAGCTCGGCTTCGTCGTCCACACGCTTGCGTCGGTCTACGGAGAGGAGGAAGCGCAACGCCTCGATGACGAAACGTGGCTTGGCGATGCCGGCAAAAGCAGCTGGGTCGTATTCATGAAAGACGACGCAATCCGCCGACACCCGCTATTCCGATGACCTCATTCTCTCTGCTGGACCAGGGTTTTCGAGGAGCCGCGCTGCTCGCGTAGTGAATCGCGCTTCAGCGATCATGGGACGCGAAGGATTCGCGCTTCATCGCGCGAAGACGCGGGTGGTACCACCCGGTGCTCGACACGTGGTTCTCGGTCTGTTGGTTGATGGCGATCGCGTACGCCTGCTCCCCGAGTACAAGCGGCGTTTGGAGGTTCACGTGCGGGGGGTGGCGAAGTTTGGGCTGGCGGAACACGCGGACCACCGTCGGTTCGTCTCTGTCCTCTCGATGATCAATCATGTCGATGGCTTGATCGCTTTCGCTGCCAGTGTTGACCGAGCCTTCGCAAACAACTCGCGCGACCAGTGGAACAAGGTCCTTCTGAATCGCGGGTATGTCGCCGAAACGGCGGACTAGACGGTACGGCCCCTCCCTAGGCCTATGAGCTGATCCGAGCGCGCCTGAACTGCTCTCGCATGCGCGTTCAAGCCCGCGGCGACCTGATCCAGTGGCCTGATGCTGGAGTGAGCGCCGCAGCGCAGTCTTAGCTCCCGCCTCGAAGTCCGGCGCAGCTGGTTAGGCTCGGCCCGGCTATGGCGTCCAGGGATCCGGGCCCGCGAGATCACCTGGTCACCCGGGCGCTCGAGCGCGAACTCGCGCAGCTCGCCGAGGACCTCCGCGACGAACGCCCGCTCGATCCGGCCGAAGGGCCAGATCGGCTCGCGCGACACGCCGCGGATGAGTTGCGACGCGGGCTCGCCGGTCGCAGCGAGGCTGCCGAACAGGCTGAGCAGATCAATGGCGTGCTGTCCGATATCGCCGCTGACGGCGAGGACGGGTTGATCGCGCTTCCTGCGCGGGTGCTCCACGGCATTCGCGACCGTTCGCCATTGGGCGACGCCGTTCAGCTACCGCCCGCTCCTGCCATCCCGTTCAGCCAAAGCGATCTCCTGGTCAACGGCGAAGGGCAACCCAACATCGGGTCGGAGCTGCGCGCCGAGTTGCGGACGGCAGATTCCGTCGATCTCATCTGCGCATTCGTGATCGGCTCGGGAGTGCGCCACCTTCGCGAGGCACTCGAGTCGGTAATTCAGCGAGGCGGCAGGGTGCGGGTTATTACCACCACCTACATGGGAGCCACCCAGAAGCCCGCGGTCGATCTGCTGTTCCATCTGGGCGCTGAGATCCGGGTCGCGCTGGACGCTCGAACTACCAAGCTGCATGCCAAGGCCTGGCTTCTGGAGCGCGGCTCAGGCTTGAGTACCGCCTACATCGGCTCTTCCAACCTTTCGCACACCGCACTGTTCGACGGGTTGGAGTGGAATGTCCGCCTCTCGTCCGTCGACGCCGCCCACGTGATCGACCGTGTCCGGATGACGTTCGAGAGCCACTGGGAGTCAGAGCACTTCGATCACTACGACCCCGCCATCAACGGAGAGGAGTTGGCGCGTGCACTTGCCGAGCACGACCGCCGGTCACTGGGAGAGACCTCAACGATCTCGTTCGCGAACCTGGACGTCCACCCCTACCCCCACCAAGAGCGGATGCTCGAGACCCTGATGGTCGAGCGCGACCGACACGATCGTCATCGCAATCTTGTGGTGGCGGCAACTGGTACCGGCAAGACGGTTGTCGCTGCGCTCGACTACCGCCGACTCTGCGAGGCGGCCGGCCGTGACCTGTCGCTGCTCTTCGTGGCGCACCGCGACCGCATCCTCGAGCAGTCACTTGCAACGTACCGCGCCGTCGTGCGCTCGGGTTCGTTCGGAGAGATCCATGGTGGTGGGCAGGTGGCCCAGGGAAGCACCGTGTTCGCGATGGTCCAGTCGCTCGGGGAACAGTCACTCAAGGAGATGCCGCCGGACGCATTCGACGTTGTCGTGATCGACGAGTTTCATCACGCAGCTGCACCCACCTACGATCGGTTGCTCAATCACCTGAGACCTCAGGAGCTTCTCGGGCTGACAGCCACGCCGGAGCGACTTGACGGCAGAGACGTGACCGAGTGGTTCGACCATCGAGTCGCGGTCGAACTACGGCTCTGGGAGGCGATCGACCAAGGCTTCCTCGTACCGTTTCAGTACTTCGGGGTTGCAGACGGAACCGATCTGCGCGACCTGGCCTGGCGTCGCGGTGGCTACGTGACCGCAGACCTGAGCAACGTGCTCAGCAATGACGACCTGCGTGTCGCCAAGTTGCTCCGGGCGATCCAGCGGATCGCGCTCGACCCGGGCTCGATGAAGGCGCTCGGGTTCTGCGTATCCCAGGAGCACGCCCGCTACATGGCCGCCAAGTTCACGGCGGCCGGCCTCGAGAGCGTCGCGCTCACCGGCGACGATTCGGCAGACACACGCCGCGTCGCCCTGCGCGACCTCGCGGAGGGACGCCTACGGTGCGTGTTCTCGGTCGAGGTGCTCGGCGAAGGCGTCGATGTTCCCGACGTTGACACCGTCCTCTTGCTGCGCCCGACGCAGTCCGCGACGGTGTTCAGCCAACAGTTGGGACGGGGCCTACGCCGAGCGCGCGGCAAGAGCCATCTCACCGTGATTGACCTGATCGGACAACACCGCCGAGAGTTTCGCTTCGAAGACCGCCTCAGCGCGATCCTCGATCGCCGCCGCGGCCCGGTGCTGAAACAACTTGAGGACGACTTCCCCTTCCTGCCCGCCGGCTGCACCGTCGACCTAGACCGCCAGTCCCGCGATCTCGTGCTCAACAACCTCAAGGCCGCAGTCGGGAGGTCGCGCTGGACCACCCTCGTCGAAGACCTCCAGGGCATCGAGGGAGATGTCGGGCTTGACGACTATCTCGATCGCTTCGATCACCGCGTGGAAGACATCTACCGCGGAAGTCACAGCTGGACCGGGCTTCGCCGCGCAGCGAGCCGAGAGGTGCCGACGGCGAGCGATCCCGACCTCGAGGAAACCCTTCTCCGGGCCATTGGTGGGCTGATCCACCTCGATGATCCTGAGCGAGTCGCCACCTACACCGATGTACTAACCGCGTCTCAGGCACCGAGCCTCCAGAACCTGGACGATCGCAGTCGGCGGCTCATGACGATGCTTGCCTGGGGACTCCGTTCAGGTCAGGCCGGACTCACCGACCTCGATGCGTTCTTCGCCGCTCTCTGGGGCGAGAGTGCCGTGCGCTCCGAGCTGCGCGAGATGCTCGCCGCCATTGATCAGCGCTCTACCACCCGAGGGCACCCCGCGGCGCTCGCTTCTGAGATCCCGCTCACCGTGCACGCCCGCTACTCACGGAATGAGGTGGTGGCAGCGCTTGGGTACGCCGAAGGCATCAAACCCAAGGTCACCCAGGGTGGAATCCTCTGGGTTCCACAAGCACAAGCTGACGTGTTCTTCATCGACCTCCACAAGGCCGAGCGCGACTACTCGCCGACGACGATGTATCGCGACTACGCGATCAGCCGTGACCTCTTCCACTGGGAATCGCAATCACGCCAGCACGACGGTCAGGCGACTGTGCAGCGCTACATCAACCACGTAGAGCGCGGCACCCAGATCTTGCTCTTCGTACGTGACCGCAAGCGCGGTGAACTCGGCACAACGCCATTTACCTTCCTCGGCCCCGCCACCTACGTCGAGCACAGGGGAGCGCGACCCGTGGCGTTCACCTGGCGGCTACCAATGTCGATGCCCGAATCGTTGTTTGAGACTGCCCGCAGCGTGGCGGCAGCGTAGTCGGGCCGATGGTGGAGGGACGTCAGGACGTACAAGGCGCACGGGGCGCGCTTGCCGACCCGGGCTGCTCGCTGGCTGATGCCCCGGAGTATGTTCCCAATGCACCCGGCTTGTACGCCATCCACGGCGGAACCGAGCCTTGGCGTGCGTTGAGGCTTGGCGAGCCACCGGACACACGGCCGCTCTACGTTGGCAAAGCCGAACGCAGTCTCGTGTCCCGTGATCTGAGAACACACTTCGGCGCGGGACGCACAGGTTCATCAACGATTCGCCGGTCATTCGCGGCCCTCTTGCGCAAGGAGCTCGGCCTTTGCGCCCAACCACGGAATCTGACGAGGCCGAAACGGCTCGCGAACTTCGCACTGGCGGCGGATGGCGATGATCGACTCACCACGTGGATGCATCGAGAGTTGACGCTGGCAATCTGGTTGAAGCCGAGTGGCGTCACGCTGATCGATGTCGAGCGGCAGCTGTTGGCGCTGTGGAAGCCGCCGTTGAACCTCCGGGACGTCGCAACGCCGTGGTCAGCTCAGGTGAGTGCCGCTCGAAAGGCGATGGCGGACGAGGCTCGGGCGTGGGCGCGCGAACGGGGCTTCGAGGTCGAGCGATAGTCGGCTGCCGCCTTGCCCCGTGGTGCCATTCGTGGTTCCATTCTGAGAGAAACAGGGCTGATCTGAGAGCACCTGAACCGCTCTAGCATGCGCGTTCAGGCCCAGGGCGA
>JBBRYL010000121.1:0-7120 GCA_038237685.1 Solirubrobacterales bacterium
AGCTCCGCGCGCGAGAAGCCGCCCGTCATCAGGGCGACCGTCTCGACGCCGGCCTGCTTTGCGGCCTCGATGTCCCACGTGGTGTCGCCGAGCATCACCGCCTTGGCGTCGCCGCCCTTCTCCTTGGCCGCCTTGACCAGATCCGGCTCGGGCTTGGTGGACTCGACATCGCCCGAGGTGGTCCAGTCGTCGGCCAGGTCGCGCACGTCGAGCAGGTCGAGGTAGTGGTCGACCTCGTCGGGCTTGGCCGAGCTGGCCAGCACCACGGTATGGCCGCGCTGCTTGAGGTCGGCGATCAGCTCGCGGGCGTCGTGCATCGGCTCGACGTCGCGGATGAGCGCCATGTAGAGCGTGTCGTGCGCGGTGCGCGTGCCGTCACCGTGCTGGTCGTCGAAGGCCTCGCTTGTGAGCGCCACCACCAGCTGGTCACCGCCCATTCCGATCGCGCGGTGGATGCGCCAGATGGGCACGACGACGCCGTGCTGGCGAAATGCCCAGAACCACGCGAGCGCGTGGTGGTAGTTGGTGTCAACGAGCGTGCCGTCGATGTCGAGGATCGCCGTGGTGGCCATCGGTGGTCTGCTGCTCCTTTGGTCGGGCGCGGTGCACGCACGCTACGGGTTAGAGTCTCGCGCCGATGACCATCGATGGCCGCGAGCTGGCCGCCGTGTTCGCGGGCGGATTTGCCGGCGCGGCTGCGCGGGGGGAGCTTGCCGAGCTCATCGTGCACGATCCGGGGAGCTGGCCATGGGCCACGTTCGCTGTGAACATCGTGGCCGCGCTGCTACTGGGATACGTCGTCACTCGGCTGCAGGAGCGCCTGCCGCTCTCGGCCTATCGCCGTCCGCTGCTGGGGACGGGCCTGTGCGGGGGGCTGTCGACCTTCGCCACCATGCAGATGGAGCTGCTCGACATGCTCGACTCCGGCAACGTCGCGCTTGCGGTCGCCTACGCCGGGGCCAGCCTCGCCGCCGGCTTCCTTGCGGTGGCAATCGTGACCAACCTGACCCGCAGGGCTGGCATCACCGCGTGAGTCTGGCTTTCCTTCTCGGCGTCGGCGTGCTCGGTGGGTTGGGCAGTGTCGCCCGTTTCGTGCTCGACGGCGCCGTCTCGCGACGCGCCGATCGCTCCTTTCCGTACGGCACGCTCACGGTGAACCTCAGCGGCGCACTCGTCCTCGGCGTGCTGGTGGGCTCCGGTCTCGGGTCCGACGCGCTGCGCTTGGTGGGCGTCGGTCTCGTCGGCGGCTACACCACGTTCAGCACGTGGGTGTTCGAGTCCCACCGGCTGGCCGAGGCCGGCGACGGCCGGGTAGCGATCGCCAACTTCGTCGTGAGCACGCTCGCCGGGCTCGCGGCGGTCTGGGCCGGCAAGCAGCTGGGAATGGCGCTGTGAACCCCGATGGGCTGAAGCTCACCACTTACTTCGGCGAGCGCGACCGCGCGGGTGGACGCTTCCTGGCCGACGCCTTGATCGACCTCTATGCGCGCCGGGAGACGAGGGCAAGTGTGCTCCTGCGAGGCATCGAAGGGTTTGGCCTGACCCACCACCTGCAGACCGACCGGCTGCTGAGCCTCTCCGAGGATCTGCCTGTCGTGTCGGTTGCGGTGGATACCCGAGAGCGGATCGAGGCGGCCCTCCCAGATGTGGGCGAGCTGCACGGCCACGGGCTGATCACGCTCGAACGGGCACGCCTGTGGACACGCTCGGCGGACGCTCCCCCTGTGCCCGGGCGGTCGGCCAAGCTCACGGTCTACCTCGGTCGCCGGCAGCGCCTTCGGGATGCGCCGGCGCATGTGGCGGTCACCGCCATCATGCACGAGGCCGCGCTGGCGGGGGCCACCACCCTCATGGGTGTCGACGGCACTGCTCATGGGCTGCGCCGGCGCGGCCGGTTCGCGGGCCGCAATCCCGATGTCCCGCTGATGCTGATCGCTGTCGGGGACTCCGAGCGGATCGATGCGGCCGCCGAGCTGCTGGGCGCCGCGCTGCCCAATCCGCTGATGACAGTCGAGCGCGTTCAGGTGTGCAAGCGCGACGGCGAGCTGCTCGCGCGCCCGCGCGTAATGGATGCCGCCGATGCCTCAGGTCTCGCGCTATGGCAGAAGCTGATGGTCTACGCGGGCGAGCAGGCACGCCACGACGGACGGCCGCTCTACCCGCAGATCGTGAACGAGTTGCGCGGAGCGGGCGCCCGCGGCGCAACGGTGGTGCGAGGCATCTGGGGCTACCACGGCGACCACGCGCCCCACGGCGATCGGCTGCTCTCGCTGCGCCGCCACGTGCCAGTGGTGACCATCGTGGTCGATACCCCGGACCGCGCTCGGGGCTGGTTCGAGGTGATCGACGATCTCACGGACGAGACCGGCCTGGTCACCAGCGAGCTCGTGCCCGCGCTGCGTGCGAGAGCCCCGGGCGCCGGGCACGGCGGGCTGCTGCTGGCGGACGATCTGGTCGATTCGGATGGCGGCTGACCGCATCTAGGAGATGACGCGTCCCGGCGGTCGGCACGAACGAGTGGGTCACCCCAAGACCCTCCAGCCCGGCACCTATACCTACTTCTGCCGCCTCCACCCGTTCATGCGCGGGGCCTTCAGGGTCAAGAAGTAGGGCCGCTCAACCGCCCTAGTCGCCCTGCCGTTCGAAGTGCGGCGCCAAGCCGTCGGAGCCCTCTCCGAGGATGAGCACCACATCATCGCGCTGGAGCCTCGTATCCGGCCGTGCGGGCACGGCGACGTCATCGCGGACCACGAGCGTCACCCACGACCGCGGCCCCAGTGGCAGCTCGTCGAGGCGCTGGCCGTCTGCCCACGCGCCGGACTGCACCATCAGCTCGAGGTGGTCGCCGGGCGGCTCGGCCAGCTGCACCGACAGCTCCCACGGCAGGCGCGCCCGCGTGACGATCGGGATGCGCAGCCGCTTCGCAACGGTCGCTACCAGCGTGCCCTGTACGCCAACGGACAGGAGCACGACCACGAACACCAGGTCATAGAGGCGCCCCGCGCTGGGCACGTCCCCGAGCACGGCGAACGCGGCCAGCAGGATCGGCACCGCGCCCTTGAGCCCGCTGAACGCGATAAAGGCCTTCTCGCGCGTGTGTAGTCGGGAGCGCGCAAGAGTTGCCGCCACCACCGCGGGTCTGATGAGGATCGCCATGCAGGCCACCAGCACAAAGCCGCCGAGCCAGTCGCGCGCCTCGATTCCGCCGATTGAGATCGTCAGGCCAAGCGCGAGAAAGACGCCGACCTCGGCCAGGTTCGACAAGCCGGAGACGAAGCGCTCGACATCGCCGCGGTAGGGGACGGTCGCGTCGCTGAGGAGCAGTCCCGCCACGAACACCGCCAGGAAGCCCGACCCGCCGGCCAGAGTGGTGGCCCCATAGAGCAGGCCGGCGCCGGTCAGGATGAGCACGGGGTACTGGCCGCGTACGGGCAACCCGACGCGTTGCACGATTCGCACCAGCACCAAGCCTCCGGCCAGTCCTGCCACCAGCCCGATGCCCATCTCGAGGACGAACTCCTCGAGCACCACCAGCACCGATGTGTCCGCGTGGGTGGCCACCTCGAGCAGCCCGAGCAGCAGGGCGATGCCCGCTGGATCGTTCACGCCGGCCTCCCCCTCCAGCACGGTGCCCGAGCGTCCGCCGATCTCGCGGCGGCCGAGCACGGAGAACATCACGGCCGGATCGGTGGGGGACAGCGCGGCGCCCAGCACACCGGCCACCTTCCAATCCAGGCCCAGCGCGAAATGCCCGACCGTGGCCACCCCGCCGGCGGTGGCAAAGGTCCCGAGCACCCCGAGGAAGGTGATGTCGCCGATCGACTTGCGCAGGCGGCCGGCGCCGATGTCCATGCCGCCGCCGAGCAGGATCACGATCAGCGCCAGGACAGCGATGCGTTCCACCGTGAGGATCGAAAGATCGCCGTAGAGGCCTGGCCAGAGATCCGAGATCACAGCCGCCCCGACCAGGAAGATCAGTGGTGCCGGGACTGGCACCCGATTGGTCAGCGCCGAGGCCAGCACGGCCAGCACGAGGCTGGCGGCCACGAGCGCGACGGGCGTGGCGAAGGTGGAGATTTCGGGCAGCATGAGGAGATGCCGACCAGGCTTCCCGGCTCACCGAGGCGGAGCCTACCGGTCGCGCTCACTCCCCTAGGCTGGGTTGCATGACCGCCACCACCACTCCGGGCGCCGACGCCTACGCCCTACCCCAGGAATTCAAGGACTTCCAGGAGACCATCCGCGACCTGGTGGCGGGCGAGATCGCCCCCCGCGCCGCCGAGATCGACCGCACCGGCGAGTACCCCTGGGACGTGCGCAAGGCGCTGGCCGACCACGACATCCTGGGCCTGCCCTTTCCCGAGGAGCTGGGTGGCACCGGCACGGGAACGCTCATGCTCAACGTGGCCGTCGAGGAGATCGCCAAGGCGTGCGCGTCCTCCGCGCTCATCCTGATGGTGCAGGAGCTTGGCTCGCTGCCCATCCAGCTGCACGGCACCGAGGAGCAGAAGCAACGGTGGATCCCCGACTGCGCGTCGGGCCAGAAGTCGCCGGCGTTCTGCCTGTCCGAGCCCGAGGCCGGCTCGGACCCCGGCGCCATGCGCACCTCGGCGGTCAAGGATGGAAGCGACTGGATCCTCAACGGCACCAAGAACTGGATCACCAACGCCACCGTGGCCGACTTCTACGTGGTCTTCGCCGTGACCGACCGCGAGAGCAAGCGCATCTCGGCGTTCGTGGTCGACAAGGACACCCCCGGCTTCTCGGTGCCCAAGCTCGAGCACAAGATCGGCATCAAGGGCTCGCCGACCGGCCAGCCGGTGTTAGAGGACGTTCGCCTGCCGGCCGAGAACCTGATCGGCGAGGAGGGCAGGGGCATGAAGGTGGCCCTCTCCACGCTCGAGCGCACCCGCCTCGGCGCGGCGGCGCAGGCCGTGGGCATAGCCCAGGGCGCCACCGACTTCGCCAACCAGTACGCCAAAGAGCGGATCTCGTTCGGCAAGCCGATCAATCAGCACCAGGCCATCGCGTTCAAGCTGGCCGACATGGAGACCAGGACCGCCGCCGCGCGCGAGTTGCTCTACACCGCCTGCGCGAAGGCCGACCGCAACGATCCCGACCTTGGCAAGTACTCGTCGATGGCCAAGCTGTTCGCCTCCGACCAGGCGATGGACGTGACCGTGGACGCCGTCCAGGTGCTCGGCGGCTTCGGCTACGTGAACGAGTACCCGGTCGAGCGCATGATGCGCGACGCCAAGATCACCCAGATCTATGAGGGCACCAACGAGATCCAGAGGATGGTCATCTCTCGCTCGATGGCGTGAGACCGCCGAAGGTCACCTCGTCGGAGGTCGTCTACGAGAGCCGCTGGTTGCGGGTGCGCGAGGACCGGCTGCTGCGGGCCGACGGCACCCCCGGGCTGTACTCGGTGGTCGAGAAGCGGCCGGCCGCGCTCATCGTGCCGCTTCACGACGACGGCGACGTGACGCTTGTGGAGCAGTACCGCCACCCCGTCGGCGGGCGCTACTGGGAGCTGCCGCAGGGTGCACTGGATGGTGGCGGTGAGCCCACGCCCGAGCAGATCGCGCGCACAGAGCTGGCAGAGGAAACCGGTCTGCGCGCCGGCGCGCTCGAGCACCTGAGCCGCATGCACTTCGCCTACGGCATCACCGACCAGTACTTCGATGCCTGGCTGGCCACCGGTCTGACCCAAGGAGCACAGGACCTGGAGGCCGAGGAGGAGGGCCTGCGGGTCGGGCGCTTCCCCCTGGGCGAGGCCGAGGAGATGGTCCGTGCCGGCACCATCTCCGACGCCGCGACCGTTGCGGCGCTCGGCCTCCTGCGGCTGCGGGGCGTCTCCTAAGCCGCCACGGGCTCGCCGACCGGTTCTTCGGCCTCGGCCTCGACCTTGATCGGCCGCATCACCGTTCCCACGATCAACGCCCCTACCGCGAACACGCCCGCCGAGACCCAGAAGGCCACGGTGTAGCCGTGCACGGATGCCTCGCCCATGAGCTGCGGCGACCGTGTGTTCCCCTCGGCGTAGGAGGTCACGAAGCTGGCGAAGATCGAGCTGAGCAGCGCCGTGCCGATCGATCCACCAACGTGCTGCATGGTGTTGACGGGGGCAGACGCCACCCCGTGGTAGTAGGTCAGGAACAGGAACACCGCGAACATGGCAGTGGCCGCCAGCCCGATGCCCAGGTAGGCGCCGCCCCGCGCGTGCGGTCGGCGATCACACGCAGGGGCAGCAGCGGGTGGTCGGTGTATCCTGAATATCTCGGCGGCAAACACGATGCGCCGAGACAGCGTTGCGTCCTCGCTCGGGCTGCGCCTCTGGCTCGACGCGGTGCTCGCCCCCCGCAGGACCAACGTGTTCACGCGCTCGGCGACCAAGTTCCTCAACAGGCTGGTCGCCAAGTCACGCAAGCGCTGATTTCCACGACGCAAACGATCGAAAGGATCCACATGGCTGATTCACCCAAGAACGCCGACGACGCCAAGGGCAAGCTCAAGGAAGGCGCGGGCGCCGTAACCGGCGACAAGAGCCTCAAGAACGAGGGCAGGACCGACCAGGCTGCCGGCAGCGTCAAGCACGGTGTCGACAAGGTCAAGGACGCCCTCACCGGGAAGAACCGGCGGAAGTAGCCGCTAGGCCGCGAGGTGTAAGGGCGCGCCCGCCGGGCGCGCCCTTCGCGCCACCAGGCTGAGCACGACCGGCGCCTCGCCGGCGCCCTCGATGGCGACCACCTGCATCAGGCAGTCGCAGCCCTAGCAGAGCACGGCATCGAGCTCCTCGAGCGCGCCGACGAACTCGTCGGCGTGATCGCAGACCTCGTCGGAGCAGATGAGAATGGCGGTGAACATCGCCCGGCCATGGTGGGACCGCCGCCGGACGGACTGCAGGCGGATGCCCAGGCATCCTGCCAGATCGGACGCCCAGGACCGATCAGGCATCCATGCCAGATCGGTAGCTAGCTGTAGTTCCCAGCTTGGTTGTTCGGCTCGGCGAGGCGAGCTGCCGGGGGCCTTTTGGCGAGGGAGCCGTGTTGTCTTTTGAAGTTGTAGTGGTTGAGCCAGCCGGGGAGCGCGGCGGTCCGTTCGGTCGAGGAGCCATAGA
>JBBRYL010000122.1:0-7021 GCA_038237685.1 Solirubrobacterales bacterium
GGGCCGGGCAACCGCCCGCTGAAGTCCATCAGCGACATGCTGAAGGGCAAGCAGGGCCGGTTCCGTCAGAACCTGCTTGGCAAGCGCGTGGACTACTCGGGCCGATCGGTGATCGTCTCGGGCCCCAGCCTGCGCCTGTACCAGTGCGGCCTGCCCAAGCTGATGGCGCTCGAGCTGTTCAAGCCGTTCATCATGGCGCGCCTGGTCGAGCGCAAGGCCGTGCAGAACATCAAGGCGGCCAAGAAGATGGTCGACTCGATGATCCCCGAGGTGTGGGACGTCCTGGAGGAAGTCATTCAGGAGCACCCGGTGCTGCTCAACCGCGCACCGACCCTGCACCGCCTGGGTCTGCAGGCCTTCGAGCCCGTGCTGGTCGAGGGCAAGGCAATCCAGGTCCATCCGCTCGTGTGCTCGGCGTTCAACGCCGACTTCGACGGCGACCAGATGGCCGTCCACCTGCCGCTGTCCGCCGAGGCCCAGGCCGAGGCGCGGCTGCTGATGCTGTCGTCGAACAACATCCTGTCCCCGGCGCACGGCGGCCCGCTGGCCACCCCGTCGCAGGACATGGTGCTTGGCACCTACTACCTCACCTACGGCAAGGACTCCGACGAGCTCAAGGCTCTGGAGGAGAAGGTCCAGTCGGGCAAGTGGGACGAGAAGGTCGACGGCCCGCGCCCGCACGTGTACCGCTCGGCGCAGGAGGCAGAGCTCTCCTACGACCTCGGCAAGGTGGCGCTGCACGACCTGGCCGAGTACCGGCGCCTGCACGGTCAGGGCCACATCCTGACCACGGTCGGTCGGATCATCTTCAACGAGAGCATCGAGCGCGCTCTGGAAGAGGTCCTCGAGGACAAGTACGACCCGGCCACGAGCTACACGTTCGTGAACCAGCCCCTGCGCAAGCGCGATACCGGTGCGGTGATCGAGCAGCTCGTCGAGCAACACGGCCCCCACGCCACCGCGCAGGTGCTCGACGCGTTCAAGGACCTCGGATTCAAGTTCGCGAGCCGAGCCGGAATCACGGTGTCCAAGAACGATGTCGTCATCCCGCCCAAGAAGGAAGAGATCCTGGAGCGGATCGAGGGCGAGGTCGCCGAGATCCTCGACCAGTACGACATGGGCCTCATCTCCCAGGAGGAGCGCAAGGAGGCAGTCGTCGAGAAGTGGAACTCGGCCACCGACGAGGTCGGTCAGGCGATGCAGGAGAACCTCGAGGAGCTGAACCCCATCTTCATGATGGCCAACTCCGGCGCTCGTGGCTCCTTCAAGCAGATCCGCCAGCTGGCGGGCATGCGAGGCCTGATGGCAAATCCGAAGGGCGAGATCATCGAGCGCCCGATCAAGGCCAACTTCATGGAAGGCCTGACCGTGCTCGAGTACTTCATCTCGACCCACGGTGCGCGTAAGGGACTGGCCGACACGGCTCTTCGTACGGCCGACTCCGGCTACCTGACGCGGCGTCTGGTCGACGTCGCGCAGGACGTGATCGTCCGCGAGGAGGATTGCGGCACCAAGGAGGGCATCGACATGCCCGTCCTCGGTGAGGATGGCAAGCCCAACGAGAACCTGCTCGGGCGGTTCACCAACGAGAAGATCGGTGACCTCAGTAAGGGCAAGCTCATCGGCAAGCCCGACCTGGCGACGATCGTGGAGGACAACGAGGGCACCGAGGGCGCGACCGCTCCGGTGCGTTCAGTGCTCAAGTGCGAGGCCGATACCGGCATCTGCCAGAAGTGCTACGGCGTGGCGCCGGCCACCGGCAAGCTCGTCGCGATCGGCGACGCGGTGGGCATCATCGCCGCCCAGTCGATCGGCGAGCCCGGTACCCAGCTCACGCTGCGCACCTTCCACACCGGCGGTGTGGCGGGCCTGGACATCACGCAGGGTCTCCCGCGTGTGGTGGAGCTGTTCGAGGCACGCAAGCCCAAGGGCCTGGCCAAGCTGGCCGAGGAGGAAGGCGTCGCGTCTATCGAGCGCACCGACAAGGCGACCAAGGTCACGGTGACCGATGCCGCCGGCGACGAGCACGCCTACACGTTCCCGGTGCGCACGAGCCTGTTCGTGGACGAGGGCCAGAAGGTCGAAGCCGGCCTGCAGCTCAACGAGGGCTCGATCTACCCACACGAGCTGCTGGAGATCCGGGGTCGTACCGACACCGAGGTCTACCTCGTGCAGGAGGTCCAGAAGGTCTATCGCTCACAGGGCGTGGACATCAAGGACAAGCACATCGAGATCATCGTGCGCCAGATGATGAAGAAGGTCCGCGTGGACCAGAGGGGCGACTCCGACTACCTGCCGGGCGCCTTCATCGACCGCTACGAGATGGCCGATGCCAACGCGGTACTGAAGAAGAAGAAGAAGGAGCAGGCCCAGTTCGAGGAGATCATCCTCGGCATAACCAAGGCTTCGCTTGCCACCGACTCGTTCCTGTCGGCGGCCTCCTTCCAGGAGACCACCAAGGTGCTCACCGACGCCGCGCTCGAGGGCAAGACGGACCGCCTGCTCGGGCTCAAGGAGAACGTGATCATCGGCAAGCTGATCCCCGCCGCGACCGGTTTGAAGCACTACCGGCGCCTGGAGATCGAGCCGACCGAGCCCATCCGCCGCCATTCGGCTGAGGAGCTCGGCCTGCTGGACGAGAACGACCTGGCCGCGGAGCTGGGGCTCACCGAGGACGGCGAGCTCGAGGGCTTCGGCTTCGGCACCACCGACGCCGCCGGCAACGGCGAGACGCCGGCCTTCGGCGACGAGCTCGCCGAAGTCCCGGTCGAGAAGAAAGACGAGTAGACGCCGGGGGTCCGCGGTCAGTTGACCGCGGACCCGGCCCAAGCCTGCAGCTCGGTCACGTGCTCGTCGGTCAAGCCGACCGCGGACAGCGTCCTGACCAGCAGCGTGGGTTCTTCGCGGCCAGCCGCCCATGCTTCGCACGCCTCGTCGAGGTTGTCGTCGATCCAGGCCGCAGGGCGTCCCCGGGCGTAGGTGTCGATCGCGTCGAGCTTCCAGTGGGAGGAGCCGAACACCGCCCGCCCGTCGAAGGTGAGCACAGGCAGAGCGCGGAAGGAGAGTCCCAGGATCGAGGGCAGGTAGTCGTTGGCCTTCTCCTCCCAGCCGGTGGCCCACACCAGCTCGAAGGCCTCAGCGAGGCGCTCGAGCCGCGGCCCGGCGTCCGGAGGGATGCAGTGCGTGATGCCGTCGATCCACTGAAACGGCGCCGGCAGGTCCGCCGTCGAGGCGAACCCGAACAGGCTCAGCACACCGTCGACATCGACGAAGAGGATTGGTTTCACGGTTTCTGGGAATCGATTGGCATCAGGTTGTAGATGGCTACCCTGCGGTCTCTCCGCTATTCGCATTCAGGGGGCAGGCCCACCTGCCGATAGCTCGAATAGCAGCAGGGAACCCGACCCGGTGGTGTTCAGCCTCTTCCTATGACGATCGAACTTGGCATCCTTCTCGCGCTGCTCTGCGCGCTCACGACGAACCTCGGGTTCCTCCTGAAGCACCGCGGAGCGTGTGCAGCACCCGACGTCAACCTCCGTCATCCCGTCCGCAGCGCCGCCGACCTGTTCAGGTCCAAGTGGTTCGCCGTCGGCATGCTCGTTGCGGCGGGCGCCTGGATCCTGCACGTCGGAGCGATGGCCCTGGCGCCGCTCTCGCTCGTCCAGGCCGTGCTGGCCGGCGGCCTGGTGTTTCTCACCGTGCTCGCCGACCGTTTCTTCGGGTGCCAGGTGGGCCCGCGTCAGTGGGCCGGGGTCGCGCTCACCGCAATCGGGCTCGCCATGATCGCCGTCACGCTTCCGGCCCACGTCAGCGCGGACGCCGGCTACTCGGTCGCCGGCATGATCGCCTTCGAGACCAGCCTCCTCGCCGTGGGGGCCATCCTGGTGTTCTCCCCGAGCTTCGGCGCGCACCATCCCCACCACGGAGCGCTGCTGGGCGTGGCCGCCGGCATCCTCTTCGGCGTCTCCGACGTCGCCATCAAGGCGCTCACCGGCAGCGTCGGCTCCGAGGGCATCCTCGGACTCGTGTCGCCTTGGATGGCCACCTGCATCCTCGCCTCGGTGCTCGCGTTCTACGCCTCGGCCCGAGGTCTGCAACAGGGCGAGGCCGTTCCCGTGATCACCGCCACAAGCGCCGCGGCCAACGTGTCAACCATCGGCGGTGGCATCGTCGTCTTCGGCGACCCCATGCCTGGTGACGCCCTCGGCATCGTCGTGCAGTGCGTCGCGTTCGTGCTGGTCATCCTGGCCGCCGCGCTGACCCCGGCCCCCGTACGGGCCGCGGGCGTGGCTCCAGCCTGATCCGCTAACCTCCTGCGCCGCATGCCCAGCATCAATCAACTCGTCCGCAAGGGACGCACACCTTCCAACAAGAAGACCACCACTCCGGGCCTCAAGTCCGGACAGGGTCGCAAGAAGCGCGTGGCCGCCCCCCAGCGGCGCGGCGTCTGCACCCGGGTCTTCACCGTCACCCCCAAGAAGCCGAACTCGGCGCTGCGCAAGGTCGCGCGTGTGAGGCTCACCAACGGGATGGAAGTCACTTGCTACATCCCCGGTGAGGGACACAACCTCCAGGAGCACTCCGTCGTGCTGGTTCGCGGAGGACGGGTCAAGGATCTCCCTGGCGTGCGCTACAAGGTCATCCGGGGAACCCTCGACGCCGCCGGCGTGAGCGAGCGCAAGCAGGGTCGCTCGCAGTACGGCGCGAAGGCTCGCTAGCCATGCCGCGTAGAGCAGCAGCGGGGGCCCGCCCCATCGACGCCGATCCCCTGCACGGGTCAAAGCTCGTCCAGCAGCTGATCAACAAGGTCATGGTCGACGGCAAGAAGTCCACCGCCGAGCACATCGTCTACGAGGCGCTCGACGTGCTCTCCCGCAAGTCGGGCGAGGAGCCGGTCGTGGCGCTCGAGAACTCGATCAAGAGCCTCACCCCGGTACTCGAGGTGCGCTCCCGCCGAGTCGGCGGCGCCACCTACCAGGTGCCCGTCGAAGTCCCAGGCGCCCGCGCCCGCACGCTCGCCGTCCGCTGGCTCGTCGAGTTCTCACGCCGCCGGCGCGAGAAGTCGATGTCCGAGCGCCTGGCCAACGAGCTCATCGACGCACAGTCCCAGCAGGGGCTCGCGTACAAGCGCAAGGACGACATCTTCCGCATGGCTCAGGCCAACAAGGCCTTCGCCCACTACCGGTGGTAACAGCGGCGCGATAAGCGTCGCTCTGCGGCGTCCTCGCCACGCTCGTCCTTGCATAGCTCGCTTCTCCCGCCGCTGTCATCTACGTGGGGTCGTGCCACAGCTAGCTAGATGACACACCCAGCCGCAGTTACGCCGGGTCTGCCGACTCGGCCCGGTCTCGCCGCGACCCTGACCTCGGCCGCGACACCGGCGGCCTGGCCCCCCGCCCCGCCGCGGCCAGGCCCATCCCTCCTGCCACGACACACAGCACGCCACCCGCGATCTCGATGGTGAAGCCCGAGCGGGGGGCCGCCTTGGCCTCTTCGTACTGGATGCCGATGATGCCGGTGTCGTTGGTCTTCGGCAGGTCGCGGATGAAGGCGAACCCCAACACGACGGCACCGACCGCCAGGAGAGCGACCGCGGCGGGGCGGCTGCGGCCGCGGCCCGCCCCGAGCGCCATTACCAGGGCGAGCAGCCCGAGCAGGATGAACGCTCCGCCGTGCTGCTCGAACCCGCTTGAGTGACAGGCGTCGCGGGAGGCCGGGTCGGCGATCTCCTCGCAGGTGCCGGAGGTGAGCACGTCGACGGCGAAGATGGTGGTGAACTCGGCCACGAACACCAGCACGGCGCCGATTGCGCCCAGCAAGGTGATCGCGAGGGCCAGCGTTCCGCCGCCGCGGAGGGCCGCCAGCAGCCGCGTCGCGGCGTTTCTCAGGGCCTCCATCCGGGGCGCAGAGTACCCGTCGGCCCGCACCTCGGCGCCAAGGCCGCGACAGAGGCCCGCAAACCCGCTTCCGGCCCCAGAAAATGGCGTCGATGCTCTGCTACCATCGGCGATCGCCCGCGACGCAGCTCTCGCGTCCCGGGTCGCGGTACGGCTCAGCTGGAATCGTCAGCGAGTCGGCCACGATGGATCACGTCGATGGAGAACGCGACCACATAACCAATTCCCGGGCAGGAGAGCCGTGCTGCACCGGGCCCTCATACGGGCCTTTTTTCTGCCCGAAACCCCACCACATCAGGACGCCCCATGCCACGCAAAGTTTCTCTAGAGAAGACACGGAACATCGGAATCATGGCCCACATCGATGCGGGCAAGACGACGACGACCGAGCGGATCCTCTTCTACACGGGACGTACGCACAAGCTGGGCGAGGTGCACGAAGGCGCGGCCACGATGGACTGGATGGAGCAGGAGCAGGAGCGCGGCATCACCATCACCTCAGCCGCCACCACGGCGTTCTGGGATGACCACCGCATCAACATCATCGACACGCCCGGGCACGTCGACTTCACCGTCGAGGTAGAGCGCTCGCTGCGCGTGCTCGACGGCTCGATCGCCTGTTTCGACTCCGTCGCCGGCGTCGAGCCCCAGTCAGAGACCGTTTGGCGTCAGGCCGACAAGTACCGCGTTCCGCGGATCGCCTACGTGAACAAGATGGACCGCACCGGCGCCGACTTCGAGATGTCGGTACGCACGATGCACGAGCGCCTGGGCGCCGACGGCAAGGTCGAAGGCTCCGGCGTGGCCGTCCCGATCCAGCTGCCGATCGGCTCCGAAGGCGAGTTCCGCGGCCTCGTCGATCTCGTGAAGATGGAAGCGATCATCTATCACGACGAGCTGGGCCAGGAGTGGGACATCCAGGAGATCCCCGCCGAGATGAAAGACGCCGCCGCCGAGGCTCGCGAGACGCTGATCTCCGCGCTGGCCGACGTCGACGACGAGCTGGCCGAGGACTTTCTCGCCGAGAACACGATCGAGCCCGATCGCTTGATGCGCGACATCCGCAAGGCGACCCTGAGCATCGCGATCTTCCCGGTGATGTGCGGCTCCTCGTTCAAGAACAA
>JBBRYL010000123.1:0-6957 GCA_038237685.1 Solirubrobacterales bacterium
AACCGCCGCCGCGCGTTCAGACTGAGCTCCGCTCTACCGTGCAAATTCATTCGGTGTTCTCCTTGGGACTGATGGCTTCGACACCACTCAGCCTCCAAGGAGACCCGGATGAACAACGTGATCAGGTTCTACACCTAGCGCAGGACACCTAGCCGCGGCGGCTCACCTCGCGGCCGGCCAGGAGGTGGGCCACTGCGCCGAGCCCTGGCGTGGGCTCGCCGTCAAGGGCCACCACGGGCTGCACGCCTCCCAGAGAGCCGGTGACGAACAGCTCCGACGCACCCTGGAGGTCGTCCACACCCAGCCCCTCCTCGCGCACCGCAAGACCGGCCTTTAGCGCGCGGGCGATCACCGTCGCGCGCGTCACCCCGGGCAGGATGCGCCCGTCGAGCGGCGGTGTGACCACCGCGCCGTCGCGGTCCACCGCGAACACGTTGGCGCGTCCGCTCTCGAGCACGAGTCCGTCGAGATCACACCACAGCGGCTGGGTGGGCGCGACCGCCGCCTCGAACGCCTCTATCAGCCTGCGGTCGATCCACTTGTGCGGCCCGATGCCACCGGGCACGGTGATGCGCGTGAGCTCGATCGGCGGCCGCGGCAGCTCCAGGCTGAACGTGCGCACGCGGGTGTGCAGGCCGTCCTCCACGGGGATGCAGTCCACGCGCATCCTGGCGACGTCGGCGACACGGCGCGCGGTCGTGGCCATCCGCTCCGGCAGGTCGTCGGGCAGCACGTGGCCATACAGCTGGAGCGCTGACGCTGCCAGCCGGGCCAGGTGCTCCTCGGCGGCCAGGGCAACGCCGCTGCGCACCAGCAGCGTCTCGAATATCCCGTCCTCGACAGCCGGGCGGGGCACGGGCCGAGGTCCCGTCCGTACCGGCACCGGCGGCGGCCCCGGCACCGATCCGGGACGGCGATCGGCCAGGCCGGCACCGATCGCTTCGAGCAGCGGCGTGGCCTTGATCAGGCACTCGCCTGCCTCGGTTGCCGAATCGGAGTCGGCCACCACGCCGCCTCCGACTCCGAGCCAGATGCGATCGCCGCTGATCTCGAAGGTGCGGATGGCCACGCTCAGCTCGAGGCCCGCGAACGGGCTGGCGAAGCCGATCGCCCCGGTGTAGACCTCCCGGCCGAAGCTCTCGAGCTCGGAGATCACGTTGAGTGAAGCGATCTTCGGCGCGCCCGTCACCGACCCCGGCGGGAAGGTGGCGCGCACCAGGTCACCATCGTCGGCGCCGTCGGCCAGCTGGCCGGTGACCTCGGACACCAGGTGCCACACGCCCGCATGGGGGCGCGGGTCGGCCAGGACCGGCACCGTGATCGAACCCGGTGCGCACGCACGGCCAAGGTCGTTGCGAACTAGGTCGACGATCATCGTGTTCTCGGCGCGGTCCTTTTGCGAGGCCGCGAGGCGTTCCATCTGTCCGCGGGCGGCCTTGGGATCGACGGGTCGCGAGGCCGTGCCCTTGATCGGCGCGCTGCGCACGTGGCGGTCGTGGCGCTCTAGGAAGAGCTCGGGCGAGAGGCTGGCCACGGCGCCCCAGGGACCGGCGAGGAAGGCCCCTCGGTCTGGCGCGAGCGCTTCGACGCCCGTACCGAACAGCGCGGCGGGATCGCCCTCGATCCGCGACTCCAGGCGCATCGCGATGTTGGCCTGGAACAGATCCCCCCGGTGCACGCGCGTACGGCAGGCGGTGACCGCGCGGCCGTGACCACCAGGCGTGGGCGTGGCCCGCCAGGGCCCCGCGGCAAACGACGGGCGCGGACCGGCCTCGCGACCGGCACGCGAGCGCAGCTCGTCCAGCCGGGCATCCAGCACGTCGGCGCGCTCGGGCGTCCAGAGCGCCTCGAAGAACCAGTGGCCGCGCGAGTCCATGTGAAGGAGATGGTCGTACCAGCCAAGCTGGAAGGCCGGCAACGGCACAGGCCGCGGGGGCATCGGGTCGAGCCGCTCCAACGTGGCTCCGAGTCCGAAGCCCAGGTAACCGAACCAGCCGCACGCGACTACGCCGGGAGCGGCGCCGGGCGTCGAGGCGTCGACGGCGGGCAGCTCGGCCATGGTCGCGAACGGATCGACGCCGGCTGCGGCCACCCGCGCGGGCTCAGACCCCACCAGCGCTCCGCCGCCGGCCCAGCGGCCCACCAGCGCGAACGGGTGGTCGTCGCCGCTCGTAAGCTCTGCGGCCCGGTGGCCGGGCACCGAGCACCGAAGCGCAGTGCGCACCACGTGCGCCTCCGCGGGCCTGCGGTCTGGGTCGGCGAGGTCCATGCGCCGTGCATCATGGCGCGGCGCCCGCGGCTGTGGCAGGGTCGGCCCATGCAGCGCCTTCCGCACCCCCGCGTGATGGACATCGGCACGGCCATCCGGCGCGCAGTCACGCGCGCGTTCGACGCCGCCATGCCCGCGAACGGGGTGGCGTGGGAACAGTCGATGGGGATCGGCCGCACAGGTGATGGGCGCGGTTGCCGAGTTCGAGGGCCCGACGCTGGCGAACGCGTCGCTGTGGCCCGAGACGGGCACGCTCTGCGACGTGGCCGGCGGCGCCGGCACGCTGCTCGCCGCCGTGCTTGACGGGCGCCCGGGCCCGCGCGGCGTGCTGGTCGAGGCGCCGGGCCGTGCTGACCGCGGCCGGCTCATACCTCCGGCGGCGGGGCCTGGCGGACCGTGTGGAGCTGGTCGAGGGTGGCCTGTTCGCCGGCTTCGACGTGGCCGCGGAGGTCTACACCCTCAAGAACATCCTGCACGACTGGGACGACGCCACAAGCGCGAAGATCCTCGCCACAGTGCGCGCCGCGATGGCGCCCGGCACCCGACTGCTGCTCATCGAGCAGCTACAGGAGCGCAACCGCGCGCACCCGTTCGCGTCGATCACCGACCTGCAGATGCCGACCCAGTGCGAGGGCGGTCGCGAGCGCTCGGCGCAGGAGCTGCGCACCCTGCTCGCCGGCGCCGGCCTGACGCCGGGACGGGTCGAGCGCGCCGGCGTGAGCGCGATCCTCGAGGGCACGAGCGGCCCTGCCGAGATCTTCAGCTGAGCCGGCGCTCGCTCTCTTCGATCCGCTCGTCGTTGATCGAAGCGAACCGCCGTGCCATCAGGCCGTCGGGTGCGAACTCCCACATCTCGTTGCCGTAGGAGCGCCACCACTGGCCCTCGGCATCACGACTCTCGTACTCGAACCGAACGCCGATCCGGTCGTCGGTGAACGCCCACAGCTCCTTGCGCAGCACGTACTCCTGCTCGCGCTCCCATTTGCGCTGTAGGAACGCTCGGATCTCGTCCCGCCCGTTGATGAACTCGTCGCGGTTTCGCCACTCGGAGGCCTCGGTGTAGGCCATTGCGACCTTCTCGGGATCGCGCGAGTTCCACGCGTCCTGCGCTCCCTGGACCTTTGCGCGGGCGCTTTCCTCGTCGAACGGGGGTTGGATGTCGGTGGGCTTTGGCACGCCCTGAGGTTACGGTCGGCCCACCACGATGCTTACGCCGCGGTGCCTGCCCCGGTAGGTGAAGCCCACGCGCAGTCGGGTTGCCCCGTGGGCCACGGCCACCCGCACGCGCCGCCCCGTGCGTGTGCGGACCGCGTGCCGCCCGCCGCGGATGACCACCGACCGGTTGAGCCGCTCGCCCGTGCACGCGAACCGGAGGCGCACCACGACGCCGGCCGTGCCGTGCCGCACGCGAACCCGCCGCGGACCGCGCAAGCTCGCGCCGCAGCCTTTGCGTTCATACGCCTTCCAGCCGGAGCCGCGGCGGCGGTGGCCAAGCCACACGTCGGTCGCGCCGGCCCGGCTCTCGGCCGCTTGGAGGCGGGCACCTTCATAGCCGGTATGGGGCACGCCCTGGATCAAGCCGGGGCGCCCACACACGCGCGCCGCGGCGCGTGCCGAGACCCGTTCCTTCGGGACGCGCCAGAATCCAGTTGCGTCGCGGCACGCCACGCGGTGGCGCTCGCCGCAGGGGCGGGCAAGCCAACGGCCGTCGCCGCGCTGGACCGCGCAGTCGCGACCGGCCACCGGCTCGCCCGGGGCCCAGCTCCATACGAGCCCGGCCATCCGCGGGTCGCCGCGCTGCAATAGGTCGAAGCCCACCAGGTCGGCCCCGCAGCGGGTCATGCGTGCGGCCAGGTCCGGCGCGATCGGCCCGTGGCCGCTGCCCGTCGCGGCGCCGATCTGGGTGTCGTCCTCGTAGTAACGGGTGATCCGCGTGTCGTACTCGGCGCGGGTGAAGTCCGGACCGCAGTCGGGGAAGGCGCGCAAGCCGGCGTTGCCCGAGGCGGTGATGCGCAGGCGCTCGTCGTGTACGAGCGCCGGCCATCCCGAGCCGAGGCCGCAGTTGCCCATCGCCAGCACCTGCTTGCCCGCGCGCCGGATCTGGTTGCGGGTCAGGTCGAGCGGGAGCGGATCGCAGCGAGTGCCGTTGCTCGGGGGGCGGTAGATCCGCTCACCGAGCGTGGTCTGCACCTCGTCGGCTCCGGCGTCGTAGCCCTCCTTCGAGTCGAGGTGGCCCTCCAGGTAGAGCAGGATCACCTGACGCGGATGGGCGTCCAGCCAGCTACGGATCTCGCCGAGCACGGCCTTCAGCGGCTTCTCGCCGCTGCACCCTGCGTGTGCCTCGGCCGCATGACAGACCACTGGGCCGCTGAGGCCCACCCGCGCATCGGTCGGGCTGGTGAAGAGGTGGGTGTCGATCTCGAGGCTGCGCACGCCCTCGTCGAGCTGGCCGACCACGTCTATCCGCTGGTTGGGGTCGTTGGCCGACACCGAGCGGTCGCCGAGCTCGGCCTTCGAGTTGAACGAGTTGTGCGTGTAGGTCCAGGGTGTGTCGCGCAGTGGCAGGTCGCTGGCCAGCTCGTACTGCAGGTCGAGTGCGCGCAGCGTCCAGTCGCGCTGGTCGGCCGCGTGCGCAGCGGGCACGGCGCTCATGAGCGCCGTGCACGCCGTCGCTACCGCAAGCCCCGCCAGCCTCCGCACCGGTCCAGCCTACAGCGGTCAGCCCAACCCGGAGGAGGTATCCGCGCCTTCGGCCAGCCGGTCAGGATCAGCATCACCGTGGTCAGGCCCGCCCGGGCGCCGAACGAGACGATCTGGGCGATCGTGCTCTGGCCCACCGACTTGAACGTCTCGGCCAGCGGGGCTTCGACCTTGATCTCGTTGTACTTGACCATGCCCGTGGCCACGCTCACCAGCAGCACCACGCTCACCTTGATCGCCACGACCATGGCGTTCACGCGGTCCGACACCTCGATGCCGGAGGAGTGCGTTTGACATTGACAACGGCCCGTACCCAGCAAGCCGAAGGTTAGTCTGCTCCGGGTGAAGACCATGCGCACACTCGCGATCGGAGCCACGCTGACCGTGGTCGGAATCTCCGCCCCGGCGGTAGCGGCGCAGGCCGAGGTCGCCACGTCGTTCCAGCGAATCGGTGGCTTCAAGTCGCCCGGCACCCCCGCGAGGTACGACAAGGTCGGCATCCTGAAGTTTGGCTCCAAGAAGGCCAGGAACATCCTCGTGCTCAACCCCGGCACCTCCGCCAGCGCCGCCTACTTCGCACCACTGGCAAAGAGCATCGTGGCAAAGGACAACAGGTGGCAGGTCTGGTCGGTCGAGCGGCGCGAGAACCTGCTTGAGGACCAGTCCGTGCTCACGCTGGCGAAGTTCGGCAAGGCGAGCCCGCAGCGGCTGTTCGATTACTACCTGGGTTACCTCACCGACCAGAGCGTCACCAGCCACTTCAAGTTGATTCCCGACTCGAGCGTGGAATACGCCAAGCAGTGGGGCCTGCGCACCGAGATCGAGGACCTGCATCGAGTGGTCTCAGCGGCAAAGCGCAAGGGCGGCAAGGTCGTGCTCGGCGGGCACTCGCTGGGGGGGACGATCACCACGGCCTACGCCACCTGGGACTTCAAGGGCAAGCCCGGGGCGAGGGGTCTGTCCGGGCTCGTCTACATCGATGGCGGCAGCGGCCGCAAGCCCGTGACCACCAGCCGCGCCAGGACCGCGCTGAAGTCCCTGAAGGCCGGCTCGCCGTGGCTCGCGTTCGGGGGCATCCCGGCACCGTTTGCAGGCTTGTTCAGCTCGGGGGGATCGACGGCGGCGCTGATCGCGCCGAACGCACCCTCGATCGCGCAGGGCTTCGCGGCGCTGCCGGCCAACCTCAAGCCGCCCGTGCCGGTCACCAACCTCGGCCTGTACGGGTACGCCCAGGACAACGACACCTCGCCGCCCTCACTGGCGGCCGCGCAAGGCCACATCGGGCGGCTGGCCGCCAGCGGCTCGCCGCGGGGCTGGAACCAGGTCGGTGAGATCTCGCCGATCCAACGGTTCGCCGCGATGTTCTCGGGTACCGGCCTGCGCAACCTCGACGGCACCGCGTGGTATCACCCGCGGCGCCTGACGATCGACGCGGGCGCGGTGGCCAACGGCAACGCCAACGCCGCGCAGAAGATCCTCGGCGTGCGCTCCACCCACGGACACGATCTGCCCAAGGGCATGCGCATCTACGCTTTCGGCGCGGCGCTTGGCGGCAAGGGAGTGCTCGACGGCGCCACGGCGCTGGCCAGGCAGTCGGGCATCTCGCGTCGCCGGCTGACGCTGATCAACCGCCAGTCCACCTACTCGCACAACGACCCCAACTCGGCCAGCCCGAGCCGCAACGCGTTCCTGAAAGGCCTGACGCCGTACCTGAAGCGGGTCGCGCGCTAGCTACTGATCGGGCAGGGATGCCTGGGAGCCACCGAGGCCGAACCGCATCGCGATCGGATTGAAGACGCGCCTGACGAAGACGGGCGGCTTCAGGTAGGCCATCGGCGCGGCCTAGATGTAGATGCCAGCCACGTTGTTCCCGGTCCGCTCCCGCAATCGCTGAATCGGCGGTCGCTGACCAAGGGCGCCGTGTCTTCGCCTGAAGTTGTAGCGCTCGAGCCAGCCTGAGAGGGCCGTGGCCCTCTCCGTCGAGCTCC
>JBBRYL010000124.1:0-6758 GCA_038237685.1 Solirubrobacterales bacterium
CCGACGGCCATCTGGTCAGCCTCAAAGGGCTTCGCGCCTTCTACGGCGAGGCCGAGGCGGTCAAGGGCGTGGACCTCGAGTTCGCGCCCAACCGCGTAACGGCGATGATCGGCCCCTCGGGGTGTGGCAAGTCCACCCTGGTGCGCTGTATCAACCGGATGCACGAGGAGATCCCGGGGGCGCGCGCCGAGGGCGAGGTGCTGCTCGACGGCGAGGACGTCTACGGCGCGAGCGTCGATATCGTGGCGGTGCGCCGGGCGATCGGGATGGTCTTCCAGAAGCCCAACCCCTTCCCGACGATGTCTATCTACGACAACGTCGCGGCGGGTGTCCGCCTCAGCGGCCAGCGCAGCAACGACCTCGACGGAGTCGTCGAGCGATCGCTGCGAGGGGCCGCCCTCTGGGACGAGGTCAAGGACCGGCTCAGCTCCCCAGGCGTCGGCCTGTCGGGCGGCCAGCAGCAGCGCCTCTGCATCGCCCGCACGATCGCCGTACAGCCAGAGGTGATCATCATGGACGAGCCGTGCTCGGCGCTCGACCCGGTGGCCACGCTGCACGTCGAGGAGCTGATCGCCGAGTTGAAGAAGCGCTACACGATCGTGCTCGTGACCCACAACATGCAGCAGGCCGCGCGGATCGCTGACAAGACCGCCTTCATGCTCACCGGCGAGATGGTGGAGTTTGCCGATACCCAGAAGATCTTCACCAACCCCGCCGACGAGCGCACCGAGGACTACGTGACCGGGAAGTTCGGCTAGCCGATGAGCCCCGGCCGCGGCAACCGCCAAGACTTCCAGCACAAGCTCGCCGCGCTCGAGGCGCAGGCCCTTGGCGGCCTCGACCTGGTGTCTGAGGCCCTCGACCGATCGCTGGAGACCGTGGCCCACCGCGACATCGAGCTGGCCAGCATGGTGATCGCCGACGACGACCGGATCGACGGGCGCTACCTGGAGGTCCACCAGGGGATCCTCTCCCTGCTCGCCCTCCAGGCCCCGGTGGCCGGAGACCTGCGGCTGGTTGCCGCGCTGCTGCACGTGATCAAGCACGTGGAGCGCATGGGCGACCAGTGCGTGAACATCGCCAAGCTGGTCCCGCTCGCCGGCCATGAGGCCCCGCACGACAAGCAGATGCTCGAGAACATCGCCCGTATGGGCGAGCTGGCCGGCTCGCTCGTGGTGCAGTGCAAGCAGAGCTTCGAGCGACGGGATGCCGCGTTGGCACAGGACCTCGTGCGACAGGACGACGAGATCGACCGCCTGAACAAGTGCTGCTTCAAGCGCGCGATCGAGATCGGCGACGACGCCGACACCCGCGAATGGGCGATGCACATGATGCTGGTGGCGCGCGCGCTGGAACGGCTTGGCGACAACGCCGTGGACATCGGGGAGCAGACGGCCTTCGTGGTCACCGGGCTGTTCCGGGAGTTCGAGGACGCCTCCCATCCGGAGCTCGCCCCCGGGCTGCCAGGGGCCTGAGATGGCCACCATGCCCCAGGTGCCCGGCCGGGTCGACTTTCTCGCCCTGCTCGGGCGCGCGGGCCACAACGTTGAGGCCGCCACGGCGATGCTCGACAGGCTCATGCGCGAGTGGCCCGACACCCAGGACCTCCGCGGTGAGATCAAGCGCCTCGAGCAGGAGGGCGACCGGCTGACCCACGACATCCTGCACCAGCTGCCGGCGGCGGAGCAAACTCCGATCGAGCGCGACGACATCTATGCGCTTGCGGGCGCCATCGACGACATCGTCGACCTGACCGAGGAGACCGCCGACGTGCTCGGGCTCTACAAGATCGAGGCGCCGATGGAGCAAGCCGTGGAGCTGACTGCAGTGCTCCGCGATGCGGGCTGCGGCATCGCACATGCGCTCGCGACACTTCACAGCCTGCCCGCCATGCAGCCCCACCTGGCAAACGTGGACCGGCTCGAGGACGAGGGCGACCGGATAAGCCGCGCGGCGTTGGTGTCGCTGTTCGCCGGGGGCATCGACCCGATGGTGGTGATCCGCTGGAAGGACGTGTTCGAGCGGCTCGAGGAGGCCATCGACGCGTGCGAGCGGGTGGCCCACCTGCTCGAGGGCATCTCGGTCAAGAGCGCCTGAGCCTTCCCCTTGGGCCGCTCGCCGGATTCTGAGAAGCTCGGCGGCACCCGTGCGGTTCGCCTGCATCGACATCGGAAGCAACACCACGCGCCTGCTGGTGGCTGACGTCGAGGACGAACGGCTGCGTGAGGTGGCGGCCCGGAGGCACTTCACACAGATTGGGGCGAGCCTGGACCCCAACCGACGGATTCCCGCACTCAAACTCGCCGAGGTCGCCGGTCTGGCGGGGCAGCTGGCGGCGCAGGCGCGGGAGCTCGGCGCCCGTGAAGTGGCCGCGGTGGCCACCGCGGCGGTTCGCCTGGCCACCAACGGGCGAGAGCTGGCGAACGCGGTACAGGCCGCCGCCGGCGTGCCCCTGCGGGTACTCAGCGGCCACCAGGAGGCCGAGCTGTCATTCGCGGGCGCGAGCCGGGCAGTGGGTGGCATCGACGGCACGCTCGCGGTCGTGGACGTCGGCGGTGGCTCCACCGAGATCGCGGTCGGCACGGCCGCCCGCGGCGTGCAGTGGGCCGAGTCGATTCCGATCGGCTCGAGCGTGCTGCGGGAGCGCCACCTCTGCGACGACCCCCCGACTTCCGCGCAGATCGAAGCCGCACACGCTGCCGTGGCCGCGGCGCTTGCGCACGTTGACCCGCCACCCGTCGACGTGGCCGCGGCCGTCGGGGGCACGGCGACGTCGCTGCACGTGCTGGTCGGCTCCGCCCTCACGCGTCAAGCGCTGGAGTCGGGACTGGCGCGCGTGTGTGGCGAGCCCGCCGCAGGGGCTGCGGCAACGTTCGGGCTGCCGGTGGAACGCGTACGTCTGATGCCGGCCGGCATCGCGGTGCTGTGCGGGATCTCCGACCTGGTCGGCCCTCGGCTCAAGGTGGTCGCGGCCGGGCTCCGCGAAGGGGTCGTGCTGCAACTGGCACGCGATGCTGCCTGATGGCCAAGGCACGCGAAATTGCGGGGCTTCGCCCCGACACACGCTTCGGCAACGCGGCCGCGGCCGCCGTCAGGGTGCGCGCCGGAGAGGTGTTCGGCTTCGCGGACCGCGCCCTGGACACCGCCGACATCGAGGGGGTGCACGACATGCGGGTGGCCACCCGCCGGTTGCGGGCGGCGCTCGAGGTCTTCGCCTCGTGTTTCCCTCGAGAACAGCACGCCGAGCTGCTGGCCGAGGTCAAGAACCTGGCCGACGCGCTTGGACAGCGTCGCGATCCGGATGTGGCGATCGAGGCGCTCGCTGGCTTCTCGGAATCCCTCGCGGTACCCGACCGTCCCGGCGTAGAGGGCCTGATCATCGAGTTGCGCGCACACCAGACCGCCGGCAACGAGACGGTCGCTCGCGAGCTGGAGCGCATACGAGCGAGCGGCCTGGAGCCGCGGCTGCAGCTGCTGTCCGAGCTTGCCTTCCACGAGCCGGCACCCGCGTGAAGGCCCGCACGGTCCCCGGCCTCGACCCCGATGGCGCGTTTGCGGCTAACGCTCGCCGGATCGTCGAGGTCCGGCTCGGCGAGCTGATGGACCTGGCCCCCAAGGCGCTCGACGAGACCCGACCCAAGAAGCTGCACGACATGCGCATCGCGGCCAAGCGGCTGCGTTACGTGCTGGAGATCGCCCAACCCGCGCTGGGCGCGGGCGCCGGCGCTGGTGCCCGCGCGGCCAAGCAGCTCCAGGACGTGCTCGGCGACGTCCACGACTGCGACGAGATGCTCGCGCTGCTCGACGAGCACACCGGCGCGCTGCGGTCGGTGGACGCCGGCGATCTTGCCCGACGCGCCGGACCAGACGCCCGCGACTTGGACCCGGCACCGGCCTCGAACGCGCCCAACCTCGACCGCTACCGCGGTCTGGAGACGCTGCGCGCACACACGGCGGCCCGGCGCGGGGTGCTGTTTGCGCGCTTCACCCGCGAATGGGCCGCGCTGCAGACTCGAGACTTTCCCGCTGCGCTACTGGCGTCGCTCACCGCGCCCGGGCCAGCGCCGCCAGCTCCGACGGCCGGAGGAGCACCATGAGCTCGCCTCGCTCCAAGCCGGCCAGGCCGCCCTTGGGCATTCGCACCTGGGCGCCGGTCAGGTGGTTCACGGCCAGCGAGAAGTCCGGGTCGTGGCCGACGAGGAGCACGTCCTCGCCATGGCCATCGACCACCGCGTGCAGGTCGAACGGGCCGCCTTCCAGGCGCTCGTCCTCGACCACCTCGATTCCCAGCGCCTCGCATGCCAGCGCGGCGGTCTCGCGAGCCCTTACCTTGGGGCTCGAGACGCACACATCGAGGCTCACGCCCATCACCGCGAGCGCGCGTCCGGCGGCGAGCGACTGCTCGCGCCCGCGCTCGGTGAGCGGCCGCTCCGAGTCGGGCGAGCCCTTCGCCGCGTGGGCGTGGCGCAACAACCAGATCACGATCGGGCAACATAGAGGAGGTCCGACCGCAAGGTCTTTCACATGATGAGCACTCCCCAGACAGAGCAGACCGAAGAAGCGGCCGGCGAGGCCGCGCCGGACCTCGACTCAACAGCGTTCTACAGCAACCGCGAGCTGTCATGGCTGGACTTCAACGAGCGGGTGCTCGAGCTGGCGGAGGACGAGCACACGCCGTTGATGGAGCGCGTCAAGTACCTGGCCATCTACTCGACCAACCTCGACGAGTTCGAGATGGTGCGCGTGGCCGGGCTGCACGACCAGGTCGATGCCGGCATCGACGTTCGCAAGGCAGACGGGCTGTCGCCTTCACAGACGATCGAGCGGATCACCGAGCGGCGGCGCGCCCTCGGCGCGCGGCTGTCAGGCCAGTGGGAGAGCGAGATCCAGCCCGCGCTGGACGCCGAGGGCATCCGCGTGCTCGGGTGCGCCGACTGCTCCCCAGACCAGATCGCCCAGCTTGACCGCCACTTCAACGACGAGATCTTCCCGGTGCTCACCCCGCTGGCAGTAGGCCCCGGGCGGCCGTTTCCCTACATCTCCAACCTCTCTCTGAGCATCGGCGTCTGGGTCCGCGATCCCGTGCACGAGAATGTGTTGTTCGCTCGCGTCAAGGTGCCGCGCGAGGTGCTGCCGCGGTTCATCGAGCTCGACGGCAACGTGTTCGTGCCGCTCGAGGAGGTGATCGCACGCAACCTCAATGCCCTCTTCCCCGGCATGGAGGTCACCGGCCACGCCTGCTTCCGGGTCACACGCGATGCCGACTTCGAGGTCTCCGACGAGGCCGACGACCTGCTGCGCGCCGTCGAGGACGAGTTGCGCGCGCGCCGCTTCGGAGAGGTCGTGCGGCTCGAGGTCCAGGCCGGCATCGGCCCCGAGCTGCGCGCCTTCCTCGTCGAGCAGATGGGCATCGAGGAGAACGAGGTCGTGGACACCGAGGGGTTGATCGACCTTGGCGATCTCTGGCAGATCCACCGCCTCGACGGCTTCGCGGGCCTGCACGAGGAGCCGTGGACCCCGGTGAACGCCGGCGCCTTCTCCATGCAGGACGGCAAGCCCGACGTGTTCGCGGCAATGCGCGCCGGCGATCTGCTGGTGCATCACCCCTACGACTCGTTCGCCGGCAGTGTCGAGCGCCTCGTCGAACAGGCCGTGAAGGACCCCAACGTGCTCGCGATCAAGATGACCGTGTACCGGACCTCCGACGACTCCGCCCTCGTGCCGCTGCTGATCGAGGCAGCCGAGCGGGGCAAGCAGGCCGTGTGCCTGGTGGAGCTCAAGGCACGCTTCGACGAGCGCCGCAACATCGGCTGGGCGCGCTCGCTGGAGGAGGCCGGCGCCCACGTGGTGCACGGCCTGCCGGGATTGAAGACCCACGCCAAGGCGCTGCTCGTGGTCCGCCGCGAGGGCAAGGGCGTGCGCCACTACGTGCACGTCGGCACCGGCAACTACCACGCAAAGACCGCGCGTCTGTACGAGGACTTCGGCCTGTTCACGTGCAACCGCGAGGTGGCGGCCGACGTCGCGTCGCTGTTCAACGTGCTCACAGGCGCCGCGCGACCGCCCGGATACCACAAGGCCATCGTGGCGCCGGAGGGGATGCGCGATGCCCTGCTGCACGAGATCGCGCTCACCGTGGAGGCCCACCGCGCGGGCGAGCACGCGCGCATCGTGCTCAAGATGAACTCGCTTGTGGACCGCCGCTGCATTCGCGCGCTGTACGAGGCGTCCAAGGCCGGGGTGCCGATCGACATCAACGTGCGCGGCATCTGCTGCCTGCGCCCGGGCGTCCCCGGGGTGAGCGAGAACATCCGCGTGGTGTCGGTGGTCGGGCGCTTCCTCGAGCACTCGCGCGTCTACACCTTCCACCGCGGCGACGACCGCAAGGTGTTCATCGGCTCGGCCGACCTGATGCCACGCAACCTCGACACGCGCGTTGAGCTGCTCATGCCGGTCGAGGAGGTGGCGCTGCGCTCCGGGATCGAGGACACGCTCCAACGTTGCCTGGAAGACGACACCTTCGCCTGGGACCTCGGCCAGGACGGCAATTGGACCCGGCGCACCGGGCGGTCGCGTTCGGTGCATGCCGAGCTGACGGCCAAGGCAATCGAGCGGGTCGACGAAGCCGATGTGGACTAGTTGTAGAACCTGATCACGTTGTTCATCCGGGTCTCCTTGGAGGCTGAGTGGTGTCGAAGCCATCAGTCCCAAGGAGAACACCGAATGAATTTGCACGGTAGAGCGGAGCTCAGTCTGAA